>NZ_MUME01000295.1 GCF_002155915.1 Streptomyces thermovulgaris
GCGCGGGAGGTCGTGGCGAGCGGCGAGGCCCAGGTGGCGTCCTTCGGCTACAGCGACGAGGACGCGTTCGCGGTGGGCCTCACCTGCGGGGGCGAGATCTCCGTCCTGGTCAGGCCGGTGAGCCCCGAGACCGACCCGGCCTTCGGCGCGGTCGCCNNCGCCACCGTCCCCGGCCACACCGCGAGCGTCGCCCCGCGCGGGGCGACGCTCGCGGTGTGGCCGGGGACGGTGGCGGGCACCTTGGGCACGCCCGGCCTGGACGCGGCGGTGACCGCGGACGCCCGCGGTGAACTCGCCCTGGGGGCCACGGGGCTGAGGCACTACGGTCCGCACGGCGAGCGCCGCGAGGACGCCGTCACGGTGTTCCTGCACTCCTTCGCCCCGCCGCCGCGGATGCTGGTGTTCGGCGCGATCGACTACGCCGCCGCGGTGGCCCGCATCGGGGTCTTCCTCGGCTACCGGGTCACGGTGTGCGACGCCCGCCCGGTGTTCGCCACGCCGAAACGGTTCCCCGCGGAGGCGGAGGTGGTCGTGGACTGGCCGCACCGCTATCTGCACGGCACGGACACCGACGAGCGCACGGTGATCTGTGTCCTCACCCACGATCCGAAGTTCGACGTGCCGCTGCTTCAGGAGGCGCTGCGCCGGCCGGCCGCCTACATCGGGGCGATGGGCAGCCGCCGCACCCACCGCGACCGGATGAAGCGGCTGGTGGAGGCCGGTCTGACGGAGGAGGAGCTGTCCCGGCTGCGTTCCCCGGTGGGCCTGGACCTGGGCGCCCGCACCCCCGAGGAGGTGGCCGTGTCCGTCGCGGCCGAGATCATCGCGCTGCGCTGGGGCGGCACCGGTGCCCCCCTGAGCGAGACCTCCGGGGCCATCCACGCGGCCGACTCCGTCTGAGGCGACGAAGCGAGGAGAGACGAGGAGCTGACGCCATGGAACTGCACCACGAGTTCACCGTGCCCGTCCCGGTCGACGACGCCTGGCGGGCGCTCCTCGACATCGAGCGCGTGGCGCCCTGTCTGCCGGGGGCCACCGTGGAGGAGTTCGACGGCAGGACCGTGACCGGGTCGGTCAAGGTCAAGCTGGGGCCGATCACGGTGACGTACAAGGGGACGGCGGTCTTCGAGGAGCAGGACGAGAAGGCCCGTCGTCTGGTGCTCGCCGCGAGCGGCCGGGAGACGCGCGGGCAGGGCACGGCGCGGGCCACGGTCACGGGCACCCTGGAGGAGCGGAACGGCGCCACGGCGGTGTCGGTGCACACCGATCTGACGGTGACCGGCCGTCCGGCGCAGTTCGGACGCGGGGTGCTGGAGGAGGTGGGCGACCGGCTGGTCGGGCAGTTCGCCGACTGTCTGTCCGAACGGCTCGCCGGGGCGTCGTCGGCCCCGGCCGCCGAGGGCGCCGTGGCGGGCGGGGCCGGGGAGGTCCGTGAGCGGCCCGCGGCGGAGCGTGCGGAGTCCGAGCCGCTCGATCTGCTGCGCACCGCCGGTGCGCCGGTGGCCAAGCGGGCCGCCGTGGCGGTGGGCGCGGCCGCCGCCGTCGCGCTGCTGATCATGGGCGTACGCCGGCTCCGGCGGCCCTGACGCGCCCGCGGGCCGGGGCGGGCCGTCCGTTCCTCGGGTGCGCATGAGTCGTCAGTCGACCGGCGTTGCCCTTGTGACCTGTGGTTTCTCTGTTCCGGAATTCTTCCCGTCCGGGGGATTTTTTTCCTTGATCACCGGTATGAGTCCGCGGAGGGACGGGTACGCGCGCCTGCGACGGATGAGGCATGCATGACCTCTGCAGCACATGTGCGGCACATCCTCGCCGGAAGGAGGTCCGTGACAGCGCACACTCGCAGCGCCCGGGCCGCTTCCGCACACGGGGCGGCCCGGATCTCACCGAACAGCCGGACACGAGAAAGGGAAGAGTGACCGGGGCGACCCCTGAAGGGGCCGCCCTTTTCGTGTGCCGCTTCCGTGCGCCGTTTCTGTGTGTCACCGGCTGCCGCGCCGTGCGGGCCGGCGCGGCAGCCGGTGCAGTTCCACGGCGGTGAGGCGGCCGCCGGCGACGGTGGCCGTCATGTAGGTGCAGTGGGACTGGCGGCGGCGGTCGGTCGGGGACCCCGGGTTGAGCAGGCGCAGACCGGTGGGCGCGGTGGTGTCCCAGGGGATGTGACTGTGCCCGAAGACCAGGACGTCGAGGTCGGGGAAGCGGGCGGCGCAGCGGGCCTCGCGGCCCCGGGCGGGCCCGGTCTCGTGGACGACGCCGAAGCGCAGCCCGCCGAGATCGGCGCGGGCCACCTCGGGCAGACGGGCGCGCAGCCCGGGTCCGTCGTTGTTGCCGTACACGCCGATCAGACGGCGGCTGCGGCTCTGCAGCAGGTCCAGGGCGGCGGTGTCGGCCCAGTCCCCCGCGTGGAGGACGACGTCGGCCCGGGGAAGCTCGGCGAGCAGGGGTGCGGGCAGCTCCTTGGCGCGCCGGGGCAGATGGGTGTCGCTCACCAGCAGCAGCCGCACCGCGGTCAGTCCTCGCCACGCACGATGTTCCACTCGGGGCCCGTGCGGTTCCGGGGCGGTCCGGAACGGTCCTCGACGGCCGGGAGCCAGGTGCGCACCTTCTTCCTCCCGAGGCGGCGGGCCTCCGCCCAGCCCGTCTCGGGCTGCTGGGCGGCGGGCCTTCGGGTGGCGCGCCCGGTCGCGGTGTCTCCTCGTCCTTCGTTCTCGTCCTTCATCGTCTCTCCGCCCGTGTCCTTGTCCGTGCCCTTGTGTCCTTGTCCGTGCCCTTCGGGCCCCGGCCGGGTCCCCCCGAGGGGCCGGGGCAAACCCGTGCGGTGCGCCCGCCCCGGGTCACCGGCCGCCGGGGCCTCCGCTGCCGAAGGAGCCTCCGGAGTTCCCGTCCCAGCGCGGGCGGCTCTGGTCCGCGCTGGGCCTGCTGCCGGAGGAGCCGAGCTCGTGCGGGCTCAGCCGCCGGCCGGTCTCCTCGGCGCGGGGCACCTCGGCGGGCTCGCGCCGCTGGTGGGTCTCGTGGACCGGTCCGGACTCGGGCAGCGTCGGGTGCTCACCGCTTCGGGGGGTCCTGGGCTCGTTCCGTTTGACCCCGATGCCGAGCCGGACGGCCCACACCAGGGCGGCGGCGATCACCAGGCCGCCGCCGACGACGACGGCGCTCCCGAGGACCGAGGCCGCGGCGGCTGCTTCGTACCAAGAGGCATTCATGGGGCCGCGGGTACCCGGCCCCGGCCGGCGGATGCCCGCGGAACCGGCCGGGCGCGGCTTTGGCCCGGCCGCATGGCCGGGCCCGTCCCCGTCGGCACCGGTCCCGTCACCGGCGGCGGCACACGTGCCCGGTGCGTGCTTCGCGGCCGGCGGCGGGGTTCATGTCCCGTCCGGGGCGCCGGCGGCGTCCTGTCCCGTCCCCCCGGCCGAGCGGGCCGCCCGTACCACCTCGGCCTCGACCTCGGCGCGGGACCTGCCCTCGTCGCTCGCGTACTCGCCCAGGGCGGCCTGCAGATCACGGACCAGGTCGCGCCAGGCGCGCCACGCCGTCTCGTACGTCTCGCTCTGGGGTCCGGCCCATCGCTCCTGCGCGGGCGATCCGTAGTTCTCACGCAGCTGCTCGACCCGGGTGTGCGCCTCGTCGACCGCTCGCTGCTTGGCCACGAGCTCTTCGAAGGTGTGTGACACAGCCCAGGACCCTAAGCACCCGGGGTGCGCACGGCGCCCGCGACCTGCCGTGACCGGGGCGTGGCGCACCCGTGTGGCGGCCTCGCGCGGTCCACGGGTGGTCCGTGGGCGGGTCTCACGACCCGATCAGCACCTCGCACCACACCTGCTTGCCGCCGCCGACCGGCACGGCGCCCCAGGCCTCCGACACGGCCTCGACGAGGAGGATGCCGCGGCCTCCGGTGGCCTCCCAGCCGATGCCGGTCGGCTTGACGGGGGTGCGGGGCGAGTTGTCGGCGACGGCGATGCGCAGTCTGCCGTTGACGAGGGTGAGGTCCAGCCGGACCTGACCGCCGGTGTGCACCAGGGCGTTGGTGACCAGCTCGGAGACGACGAGGAGGGGGACGTCGATGTCCGACACCCCCCAGGAGCGCAGGGTGCGCCGGGTGAAGCGACGGGCGTGCCGGACCGCCTCGGGCACCCGCCACACCGTCCAGCTCTCCCTGAGCGGGCGGACGGCCATGCCGTCGTAGCGCATGAGGAGCAGGGCGATGTCGTCGTTGCGGCGGGCGTCGCCGAGCAGGGCGTCGGCGACCAGGCCGAGGTGGGCGGGGTCGGCGCCGACCAGGTCGCGGCCGAACTGCTCCAGGCCTTCGTCGATGTCCTTGCCGGCGGACTCCACCAGGCCGTCGGTGGTCAGGGCGATCACGGTGCCGGGCCTGAGCCGCATCGGGGTCATCGGGAAGTCGGCCTGGTCCAGGACGCCGAGCGGGGGCCCGCCCTCGGCCTCCACGATCTCGATGCGGCCGTCGGGGTGGCGCAGCACGGGGGGCAGGTGTCCGGCGCGCACGCACCAGGCAGTGCCCTGTTCCATGTCGACGTCGACATAGGTGCAGGTGGCGAACCGGTCGGTCTCCATCTCCAGCAGCAGCCGGTTGGCGTGCGAGACCACCACGTCCGGCGGGTGCCCCTCGGTGGCGTAGGCGCGCAGAGCGGTGCGCATCTGGCCCATCAAGGTGGCGGCGCCCGCGTTGTGGCCCTGGACGTCGCCGATGACGAGGGCCGCGTGGTTGTCGGCCAGCGGGATCACGTCGTACCAGTCGCCGCCGACCTCCAGACCGGCCGTCGCGGGCAGATAGCGGGCGACGGCCTTGGCCCCGGGCAGCCCCGGCAGGCGGCGGGGCAGCAGGGTGCGCTGGAGCATGCCGACGAGCTCGTGCTCGGCGTCGAAGGCCCGGGCGCGCACCAGGGCCTGCCCGGCCAGACCGGCCGCGGCGGTGAGCAGGGCACGCTCGTCGGGGGTGAAGTCGTGCGGGGCGTCCCAGCCGATCAGGCAGACCCCGGCCATGCGGCCCTCGGCGGTCAGCGGCAGGGCCGCGAGGCCTCCGGGGCCGACCCCGGCGAGAGCCGGCTCCAGGTCGGTGCCGGCGGGCCAGATCCGGGCGCGCCCTTCGCGCAGGGCGGCGGCCAGGGTGGGCATGGCCCGCACCGGGGCGTCCGGCCACTCGGTGCGCCACTGGAGGCGCCACAGCTCGGGCCAGGCCTCCGGTTCGGGCGGGGCCAGGGCGGTGACGACGAGACGGTCGTTCTCCAGTTCGGCGAGCGCGATCCGGTCGGCCCGCAGGGGTTCGCGCAACGCGGCGACCACCGCCTGGCTGACGTCGTGGACGGTGCCCGCGGTCGCCAGGGCCGCGGCGAGCCGCTGGACCCGGGCGGCGTCGGTGACACCGGGACGCAGGGTGGAGACGTCGGCGACGGTGCCGACCAGCCGGGCGGGGCGGCCCTCTCCGCCGGGCAGCAGCCGGCCGCGCAGCCGCACCCACCGGGGCGGGCCGGTCGGCTGCAGGACGCGGAACTCCAGCTCGCGCTCGCCGCTGAACATGTGGTCGGCCTCGACCACGGACATCAGCGACGGCAGGTCCTCCGGCACGGTCAGCGCCAGCAGCGTCTCGACCCTGCCGTCGAAACCGGACCGGCTCAGGCCGAACAGTTCGAGAAGGGCGTCGCCGCCCTCCACCCGCCCGCTGTCCGTCGCGAGGCTGAACGCGTCCGGCGGCAGTTCCTCGCCGTGCGTGACCTCGGCGGCGGCGGGGCAGGCGACGGCCTCGGCGATCAGTTCCAGGCACGCCCGGTCCTCGCTGTCGAAACCGACCGGGCTCTCGGTGACGGCGAGCAGGACGCCGCCCTCCGGTCCGCGCAGCGGCAGCGCGGCCAGGGACATGTTCCCGGCGGGCATCCGCCGGGAGTCGGCGCGTTTGGCGAGTTCCTCGGGTCCCAGCCACACGGCCCGGCCGGTGCGGCGGGCGTCGGCGGCCGGGGACCGCCCGGCCAGACGGTAGCTGTCCCTCACCCCGTACAGGGCCCTCGGCACACCGGCCGACTCCGACAGGGACAGCACCTCGCCCGTCGCGCCGGGGACGTACACACCGGCGAACGCCGCGTTGGCGAAGACCAGGGCCTGTTCCAGGACGCGGCGCGACCGGTCGGGGGCGGAAGTGGCGGCGAGCGTCCTGAGGGCGGATTCGGCCCGCAGCGTCCTCGTACTGCGTACCGCAGCTCCCTCACTGACCACGTGGCCATTACAGCGCGTATCACCCGGTTGTGCAGCCCCTGAGACGGTTTCGCAGGATTCCACGGCGCGGGGTGCTCGAAACGTTTCGAACGTGCGGTGGCGCACGCGTTCCGCACAGCGCTCCGGGGCGGACATGCGCTGCTGCTCCGGGGGACGGGCGCGCCGGGCCGGCGGTGCCGGCCGGCCCGCGGCCCGGTTCACCGTGCGGGCCGGGCCGTCAAGGGGGAGTCTTGGACCCAGGGCTCACCGCGCGGCCGAGCGAGGAGGTGGTCGGGCGTGTCCGACGGCAGCACGCCTCGCCGGAAACCGTCGGCCGCCGACCGGACGGTCGAGGGCCCGGTGCTGTCCTCGGCCCTGGCCGCCCTGCTGGACGAGGTCCATGCGCACGCCGGCGCGGTGTATCTGCTGGCGCCCGGCAGGCCGGTGCTGGAGATGGCGGTGATGGCGGGTCTGCCCCGGACGTTCGCCGCCCCCTGGAAGCGGATCGGGCTAAACGCGCCCTTCCCCCTCGCCCACGCGGTGCGCGACCGGCAGCTGGTCTGGATCGGCGGCGAGGAGGAGATGGCCCGCCGCTATCCGCGGACCTCCGTCGTGGCGCCGTATCCCTTCGCGATGGCCGCGCTGCCCCTGGTGACCGGGCAGACCGTGCACGGGGCCGTTTTCGTGCTCTGGCCCGCGTCCCATCCGCCGGAGCTGTCCGACTGGGAGCGCACGCGCCTGACCGCGTCCTGCGACCGGCTCGCGAGGCAGCTGGAACAGGCCGCGGCGGAGAACCGCCCGGTGCGTCCCGGGCCCGATCTGCTCGCCCTGCCCTCCGCGGACGAGGCGGCCGGCGTCCCCGATCCGGCCGAGGCGGCCCGCCTGGTGGCTCGGCTGCCGTACGGGCTGATCGCTCTCGATCCGCACGGCCGGGTCTCCTGCGCCAACCCCGCCGCCGCCGAGCTGATCGGCCTGCCCATGGACAAACTGCTGGGCGCCCCGCTGTGGACGTCGGTGCCGTGGCTGAACGACCCGGTGTACGAGGAGCGCTACCGGGCCGCTCTGGTCAGCCAGCGTGTCATCTCCTTCGTGGCCCTGCGCCCGCCCGGCCACTGGCTGTCGTTCCGGATGTATCCGAGCACCACCGGGCTGAGCGTGAGGATCAGCCGGACCCGGACGGAGGAGGAGGAGCCGAGCCGCGATGCGCCGGAGCCCGGTGCGCAGCGGACCGGGCTGATGACCATCTCGCATGTGCTGAACCTGGCCGGAGGACTGACCGAGGCGGTCAGCGTGCAGGACGTGGTGCGGCTGATCGCGGACGAGATCGCCCCGGCGGTGGGCAGCCAGGCCCTGATGGTCCTCGGCTCGCAGTCCGGGCGGCTGCATGTGCTCGGCCACCGCGGCTACCAGGACCCGCGCGTCGTCGAGATGTTCGACGGGATCCCGCTGAGCGCGCCGACGCCGGGCTCCCATGCGCTGACCAAGGGAGTGCCCGCCTTCTTCGGGTCACGGCAGCAGCTGGAGCGGCTGTACCCGGGCTGTCTCGCGCTGCCCGACGGCTTCGCCGCCTGGGCGTATCTGCCGCTCATCGCCTCCGGGCGCCCGGTGGGCGTCTGTGTGCTCTGCTACGCCGAGCCGCACCACTTCTCCGCGAACGAGCGGGCGGTGCTCACCAGTCTCGGCGGGCTGATGGCGCAGGCCCTGGAGCGGGCCCGGCTCTACGACGCCAAGCACCGGCTGGCGCACGGTCTGCAGCAGGCGCTGCTGCCGCACTCGCTGCCGCGGCTGCCCGGCTTCGACGCGGCCGGGCGCTATCTGCCGGCCACGCAGCACATGGAGATCGGCGGCGACTTCTACGACCTGGTGGCCACCCCGCCGACGGCGGCCGCCGTGATCGGGGACGTGCAGGGGCACAACGTGACCGCGGCCGGGCTGATGGGGCAGCTGCGCACCGCGGTACGGGCGTACACCACGGTGGGCCAGGAACCGGGGGAGGTCATGCGCAGCACCAACCGGCTGCTGATGGACCTCGGGGTCGAACTGTTCGCCAGCTGTCTGTATCTGCGGCTCGATCCGGCGAGCCGTTCGGCCGTGATGTCCCGGGCGGGGCATCCTCCGCCGCTGCTGAGGCTGCCGGACGGACGGGTGCGGGTGCTCGACCTGGCCGGGGGCCCGCTGCTGGGCATCGACGCGGCGGCGGCGTACACGACGACGCGGATCGGCCTCGCTCCCGGTTCGGTGCTCCTTCTCTACACCGACGGGCTGGTGGAGTCGCCGGGGACGGACATCGAGGACGCCGTCGCGGCGCTGGGGCGCCGGCTCGGCGAGGTCGGGGACGCGCCGCCGGACGAGCTGGCCGATCTGCTGGTGCAGCGCTGCATGGAGGCGCGGGAGCGGGTCGACGACGTGGCGCTGCTCCTGCTGCGCATGCGGGGCGACGGGTGACGGTCCGGCCCTCCGGCCGGAGGGCC
>NZ_MUME01000296.1 GCF_002155915.1 Streptomyces thermovulgaris
ACCCGTGAGGCGATCCGGGGGCAGACCCGCGCCGCCAGCAGATCCGCGAAGACCCGCCCGGGCCCCACGGACCACAGCACCCCCGGATCGCCTCACGGGTGCCGGACCCCGGACCGCTGGGCGAGCTGGTCTCCGGCATCGGCGTCGGCGAGCTGAACGAGGTGGCGGCGCCCGACCGGGAGGTCGTGATCGTCCCGGTGCGGGACGCGGGCGAGGCCGTGCACCGGACCGTGCAGCTCGTCGTGGACTCGGTGCCGCGGGCCATCGGCGTCCCGGCCGAGCGGACGGCGGTGATCACTCCGGGGCATGGAGGCGGGGCCGGTACCCGTGCGCTGAACGCGGCCCTGAAGGCACGGCTCAATCCGGGGCCCGGCCGCTTCGGCGGCTTCGACCCGGGAGACCGGATCGTCTACTCCCCCGCCCCGGGCCGTGTGCTGCCCGGTCATGTGGTGAAGGGCGACGCCGAGGGGCTGCACCTGTCCTGCTCGGGCACTCCCGTGGTCGTTCCGAGGGAGTGGGTGGAGACGCAGGTGCGGCACGGGTGGGCGCTGACCGCGCACCAGGCGGTGGGCTGCCGCTGGCCCGCGGTGGTCGTGGTGCTGCCCGGTGACGCGGCACGGGCGCTCAGCCGGCCGTGGGTCTACACGGCGTTCAGCCGGGCGAGCCGCCATCTGTCCGTGGTGCACGGGGCGAAGCAGGCGCTCCCGCGGGCCGTGGCCGAGGTGCCGGCGAAGCCCCGTACGACCCGTCTGCCCGACCTGCTTCGCGCGCAGAGGCAGGCGGCGGAGGAACGGGCGGCGGGCTGAGGCCCGTCGTCGTCGCAGCCTTCCTGCCGCCGTTCCGCTGCCGCTCAGCGGTCGAGTGCGTCCAGCGGCTCCAGGTCCTCGTCGTCGAGTCCGACGTCGAGATCGTCGTCGGCGTCGTCCCCGTCGAGGTCGTCCTCGTCGTCGCCGTCCTCGTCGTCCTCGTCGTCGAAGACCGCGCTGACGTCGAAGCGGCAGACGACCCGCTCCGGATCGACGTGGTCGAAGGGCGCCTCCAGCCAGTCGCCCGGGTCGGCGGGTTCGTCCGCGGCCGTGACCCACAGGGTGGAGTCGCCCTCCTCCAGGCCGAACTCGCTGTGCCGGGAGGCGATCTCGTCCGGTTCGAACTCGCCGAACAGGATGCCGAGCGCCCCGGGGACCGTCCTGGAGGCGTTCCCGTCGCCGCCCGTGCCGGTCTCGCCGTCCGCAGCCTCCACCCGCTGGGCCTGGGCCAGCAGCCGACGCGGCTCGACCACGGAGTAGTCGCGGCGGATCAGCACACTGATCGCATGCGGCTCCTCCGGTCCCGTGTACGGCGGCAGCGAGTCGTCACCGGGGATCTCGAAGGGCGTGACCTCGTCGTAGCGGTCGTAGAGCAGCTCGTCGTACGCCTCTGCGGCCGCTGCCAGCTGATTGAACGCCTCGTAGACGGCCGGGTCGTCCTCCCCCGACTTGCGCTCGACCGCGGCCAGGTGGCGGTCGAGCGCGGCCTTGACCGCCTCGGCGGCGGCGCGTACCTCGGCAGCGGTGGGCTGCGCAGCATCAGACATAGTGCAGACGCTATCCGTACCGGGCCCAAGACCGCACAATGGTTGCGATGCCGGAATACGAATTTGTCGATGTGTACGTACCCCGTGGGGTCTCCCGCAAGGAGACGACACGTCTGCTGACGGACCACGCCGAGTACGGACATTGGGAGTTGTACCGTCTGAGCCTGCTGCGCGACGGCAGCCGCAGGGTGCGGTTGCGCCGGCGGATCATCCGCCAGGTGCGTGCCACGTGGTGAGCTGAGACGGCCGGGCCGCAGCGGGCCCCGCAGACGCGGGGCCCGCTCCGTCATGCGCACCGTGGACGGGCGGTCACCGGGCGATGGACCGGGCCTTGCGGTACAGCACGGCACCCGCGAGCAGCGCTCCGGCGCCCGCCGGCAGAACGGCGCCCATGGGCAGGTCGCTGCCGGTGTCGGCGAGCTGCGCCCGGCCACTGGACGCGGCGGACTGCGTGCCGGGCTGGTTCACCTGCACGGCACCCCCGGGGGTGTCACCACCCGGGACGGGAGGCGTGCCCGGCCGGCCCGGCTCACCCGGCTCGCCCGGGGTGCCGGGGTCTCCCGGCTCACCCGGAGTACCGGGCTCACCCGGGGTACCGGGGTCCCCCGGCTCACCCGGAGTGCCAGGGTTACCCGGCTCGCCCGGGGTGCCGGGGTCTCCCGGCTCACCCGGAGTACCGGGGTTCCCCGGATCCCCTGGCTCACCGGGCTGCCCCGGAGTGCCGGGGGTGCCGTTGTCCCCTCCGCCGTTGGTGCAGCGGTTGCCGCCGGCCGGATTGCCCGCGCCGATCACATCGATGCTGTTGCCGCAGACATTGACCGGCACATGCACCGGCGCCTGCACCGTGTTGCCCGACAGCACACCCGGCGAACCACCGGCGTGCCCGGAGGCGTGCGAGCCGGCGTGCGAGCCCCCGGCCCCGGACCCGCCGTCCTGGTTGCCACAGGCATTGCCCACCGCCGGGTTGAGCAGTCCGACGACACTGATCGTGTTGCCGCAGACGTTCACCGGCACATGCACCGGCGCCTGCACCGTGTTGCCCGACAGCACACCCGGCGAACCACCGGCGTGCCCGGAGGCGTGCGAGCCGGCGTGCGAGCCCCCGGCCCCGGACCCGCCGTCCTGGTTGCCACAGGCATTGCCCACCGCCGGGTTGAGCAGTCCGACGACACTGATCGTGTTGCCGCAGACATTGACCGGTACATGCACCGGCGCCTGCACCGTGTTGCCCGACAGCACGCCCGGCGAACCGGACGTGGTACCGGCGGCGCCCGTGTCGGCGTGGGCGTAGCCGCTCGCGGCGGCGATCACGCCGGTGGCCGCGGCCACGGTCATCAGGCCCTTGCGGGTGACCTGTCGCATATCGCTGAATCCCTGCTTTCGGCCTCTTCGGCCTCTTCTGGCTTTCGGAACTTCTCGGCTCTCGGATCCCGAAGGCTCTTCGTCTGTCGAAAAGCCTTCCGGAACACGTATTCGCCCCGGACGGAAATCGTCGTCGCGGTCACTGGAAACCGGCCGGCCCCGGAGCGCATGGCGTGCGCTCCGGGGCCGACGGGTCTCAGACCCTCACGGGGCGAGGCACGACGTCACTTGGTCATGCAGCTGTTGCCGAAGGCGGGGTTCAGCAGCCCGATCACGGAGATCGTGTTGCCGCAGGCGTTCACCGGCACGTGAACAGGAACCTGCACGACGTTGCCGGACAGCACGCCCGGGGACTGCGCGGCGGCACCCTGAGCACCGGAGTCGGCAGCGGCCACGCCGGCACCCGCGAGAACCAGTCCACCGGTGGCAACCGCGGCAGCGACGACCTTCTTGATCATTAATTCCTCCTCGTTACTACGCGATCTCTTTTGGTGATCGCATCACTTGTAACGAGGAGGGAGTAATGGAGCTACGAGCTTATCGTCGCATTCACCCTTCCTTGGTCGTCTCCGCACACACGGCCGATTGTTCGGGCCCCTTCGGGCGTGATCCGGGCCGAAAAATGCCCGAAAAATCCCTCAGGACGCGTCGATGAATCGATCGAGCACACGCACACCGAACTTCAGACCGTCCACCGGCACCCGCTCGTCCACGCCGTGGAACATGCCTGCGAAATCCAGCTCCGGCGGCAGCCGCAGCGGCACGAAGCCGAAGCAGCGGATGCCCAGATCGTCGAAGGACTTGGCGTCGGTGCCGCCGGAGAGCATGTACGGGATGGCCTTGGCGGCCGGGTCCTCCGCCAGCAGCGCGGACTGCATCGCCTCCACCAGGGCCCCGTCGAAGGTGGTCTCGACGGCCTTGTCGGCGTGCACGTCCTCGCGCTTGACCTTGGGTCCGAGGATCCGGTCCAGATCGGCGAGGAACTCCTCCTCGTAGCCGGGCAGGAACCGCCCGTCGACATGCGCGGTGGCCTCGCCCGGGATGACGTTGACCTTGTAACCGGCGTTCAGCTGCGTGGGGTTGGCGGTGTTGCTCAGGGTGGCGCCGATGAGCTTGGCGATGCCGCCGAGCTTGGCGAGCGTGCCGTCCATGTCCTCCGGGTCGAGCTCGACGCCGAGCGCGTCGCCGAGTTCGTTGAGGAAGGCCCGGGTGGTCTTGGTCACCCGCACCGGGAACTTGTGCCGCCCGAGGCGGGCCACGGCCTCCGACAGCTCGGTGATCGCGTTGTCCCGGTGGATCATGGAGCCGTGCCCCGCGGTGCCGGCCACGGTCAGCTTCATCCAGTGCATGCCCTTCTCGGCCGTCTGGATCAGGTACAGCCGCCGCTGTTCGCTGACCGTGAAGGAGAAGCCGCCCACCTCGCTGATCGCCTCGGTGACCCCCTCGAACAGATCGGGGTGGTGGTCGACCAGGTAGCGCGCCCCGTACGTCCCGCCGGCCTCCTCGTCCGCGAGGAACGCCAGCACGATGTCCCGCGGGGGCTTGCGGCCGCTGCGCAGCCGGTCCCGCACGACCGCCAGCGTCATCGCGTCCATGTCCTTCATGTCGACCGCGCCGCGGCCCCACACGCACCCGTCCGCGACCTCCCCGGAGAAGGGGTGGTGGGTCCAGTCGTCGGCGTTGGCCGGTACGACGTCGGTGTGGCCGTGGATCAGCAGCGCGGGCCGGGAGGGGTCCTCGCCCTCGATACGGGCCACGGTGGAGGCTCGGCCCGGGTGCGACTCGAAGATCTTCGGCTCCAGCCCCACCTCGGCGAGCTTCTCGGCGACGTACTCGGCGGCCTTGCGCTCGCCCGGCCCCGAGTGGTCGCCGTAGTTGCTGGTGTCGATCCGGATCAACTCGCGGCAGAGGTCCACGACCTCGTCCTCTGCGGTGACGCTCCTGGCCGTGTCCGTCTCGCTCACGCTGCTTCCTCCCACTGTGCGCCGGTGGTCCACCGCGTATGCCGGTGGTCCCCTCAGCCGCCCCCTGTCTCTTCTCCACATCTGACTCTGCCTACTCTATGCAGTTTTT
>NZ_MUME01000297.1 GCF_002155915.1 Streptomyces thermovulgaris
GGTGGCCCGGCCGGGCCACCGACGGGGCCGGACGGTCGTACGCCATAGGCGCCCCGGACCGGAACGCCGCCGAGGGCCCCGAACCGCTGGACGGCCCGGGCGGCGCGGTGGAGGTCTCGGACTCCCCCCAGCCGCAGCCGATGGACGACGAGCTGCCGCCGGAGCCGCTGGACAACCCGCGCCGGCTGCTCGTCTGGCCGGCCCCCGACGCCGCCACCCAGCAGGCGCTGAGCGACCGCGGCTACCGGCCCGTGATCGTGCACTCGCGCGAGGAGGTGGACGCGCAGATCGCGGCCTTCCCCGCCGCGCTGTTCGTCGACCCGCTGACCGGGCCGATCACCCGCACGGCGCTGCAGTCGCTGCGGCAGGCGGCGGTCGCCGCGGAGGTGCCGGTGCTGGTCACCGCCGGTCTGGGACAGACGACGCGCGAGTCGGCCTACGGCGCCGACCCCGCCGTCCTCCTCAAGGCCCTGGCTCCGCGCGACAGCGAGCAGCACCCGCCGCGTGTGCTGCTGGTCGAGGAGCGCGCCGAGATCGCGCTGGCGCTGACCACGGCACTGGAGCGGCGCGGAATGCAGGTGGCGCGGGCCGCGAGCGACAACGACGCGGTGACGCTGGCCGGACAGTTCCGGCCGAACCTGGTGGTGATGGACCTGATGCAGGTGCACCGCCGCCAGGCCGGCATCCTGGACTGGCTGCGGGCGAACGGGCAGCTCAACCGCACCCCGCTGGTGGTCTACACGGCCACCGTCGACCAGGCGGACCTGCCGCGGCTGGCCTCGGGCGAGACGGTGCTGTTCCTGGCGGAGCGGTCCACCAGCGCCGAGGTGCAGGAACGGATCGTCGATCTGCTGGCCCGCATCGGGACCAACTAGCGGCCGTACGCTCCGCTCCGCCGCGCACCAGGTCGTCGCACCCCTTGTGCTCATCGCGGTTCACCGCGGTTCACCGCGCACGGGCCGGGCGGGAAACCCGGGGTGTCCCGCCCGGCCCGTGCGCTCACCGGCCCCGGGGGCGTCGGGGCCGGATGACGCCTCCGGGCGACGTCAGATCCGGGTGACGTCCAGCTCCCCCTCCGCGTACTGCCGGCGCAGCACCTTCTTGTCGAACTTGCCGACGCTCGTCTTCGGGACCGCCGTGACGACCGTCCAGCGCTCCGGGAGCTGCCACTTGGCGATCCCGCCCTCCTCGGCGAGGAAGGTGCGCAGGGCCTCGAAGTCGGCGGTGGCGCCCTCCTTGAGGACGACGGTGGCCAGCGGGCGCTCGCCCCACTTGTCGTCGGGGACGGCGACGACGGCGGCCTCGGCGACGTCCGGGTGGGCCATCAGCGCGTTCTCCAGAGCGACGGAGGAGATCCACTCGCCGCCGGACTTGATGACGTCCTTGGCGCGGTCGGTGAGGGTGAGATAGCCGTCGGGGCTGATGGTGCCGACGTCGCCCGTCTTCAGCCAGCCGTCCTCGGTGAACTTGTCGGCGGGGCGCAGCGGTTCGGCGTCGGGACCGTTGTAGTAGGCGCCGGCGATCCACGGGCCGCGGACCTCCAGCTCGCCGGCGGACCTGCCGTCCCAGGGGAGGCGTTCGCCGTTGGGCCCGGTCAGGCGGGCCTCGACGCCCGCCGGGAAGCGGCCCTGGGTGAGGCGGTAGCCGAACTCCTCCTCGGTGCCGATCGCATGGGCCGGCGGATGGGCCACGGTGCCGAGCGGGGAGGTCTCCGTCATGCCCCAGGCGTGGCAGACCCGCACACCGAGCCGGTCGAAGGCCTCCATGAGGGAGGCCGGGCAGGCCGAGCCGCCGATGGTGACCTGGGTGAGGGCGGAGATGTCCCGGGGGCGGGCGTTCAGCTCGGCGAGCAGGCCCTGCCAGATGGTGGGGACGGCGGCGGCGTGGGTCGGCTTCTCGCGCTCGATCATCTCGGCGAGCGGGCCGGGCTGCAGGAAGCGGTCCGGCATCAGCATGCCGACGCCGGTCATGAAGGTGGCGTGCGGCAGGCCCCAGGCGTTGACGTGGAACTGGGGGACGACGATCAGCGAGGTGTCCCGGTCGGTCAGGCCCATGGACTCGGCCATGTTGACCTGCATGGAGTGCAGGTAGATCGAACGGTGGCTGTAGACCACGCCCTTGGGGTCGCCGGTGGTGCCGGAGGTGTAGCACATGGCGGCGGCCTGGCGTTCGTCCGGCTCGGGCCAGTCGTACGTGGTCGGCTTGTCCGCGATCAGGTCCTCGTACTCGTGCACCTGCGCGTGGGAGCCCTCGAGCGGGGCGCGGTCGCCGGGGCCGGAGACGACGACGTGCTCGACCGTCTTCAGATGCGGCAGCAGCGGGGCGAGAAGGGGGATCAGGGAGCCGTTGACGATGATCACGCGGTCGGCCGCGTGGTTGACGATCCAGGTCAGCTGCTCGGCGGGCAGGCGCAGATTGAGGGTGTGCAGCACCGCGCCCATGGCGGGGATCGCGAAGTAGGTCTCGACGTGCTCCGCGTTGTTCCACATGAGCGTCGCCACGCGGTCGTCGCCGCGGACGCCGAGGTCGTCGCGGAGGGCATGGGCCAGCTGCACCGCGCGGGCGCCCACCTCGGCGAAGCTGCGCCGCTGCGGCTCGCCCTCACCGGTCCACGTGGTGACCTGGGACCGTCCGTGCACCAGCCTCCCGTGGGCAAGGATGCGGTTCACGGTCAGCGGTACGTCCTGCATGGTGCTCAGCACGGCGTCCTCCCCGGGCAACATTGCCTACGCGGTAGTAAAGGTTGCGCAGATTCTGCGCACATACCGCGCGGTATGTCACTAGTCCCGGCTGATCGATCACATCGTCGCCGTGCGGTCCGCGCCCGAGGGCCACCGGTTCCGCGGCTCCGCCGGTCCCGCGGGCGGATCAGCGCACGCGGCCCAGCTCCGGATCGTCCCGCAGCTTGCCGAGCGCCCGTGACACCGCCGACTTCACGGTCCCCACGGACACGCCGAGCACCTCGGCCGTCTGCGCCTCGGAGAGGTCCTCGTAATACCTGAGGACGACCATCGCCCGCTGCCGCACGGGCAGTTTCATGACCGCCCGCCACAGGGCGTCGCGCAGCGCCTGCTGTTCCGCCGGGTCGGCCGCACCGGCCGGCGGCTCCGGTTCGGGCAGTTCCCCGCAGACGAACTCGTCGACCTTCCGCTTGCGCCACTGCGAGGTACGGGTGTTCAGCAGGGCACGGCGCACATAGCCGTCGAGCGCCCGGTGGTCCTCGATCCGCTCCCAGGCGGTGTACGTCTTCACCAGCGCGGTCTGCAGCAGGTCCTCCGCGTCGCTCTGGTTCGCGGTCAGTGACCGGGCGGCGCGCAGCAGCACCGGCTGCCGGGCCCGTACGTACGCCGTGAACGACGGATACGCCGCGGTCCGGCCTGCCGGTACGGTGGCGGTCGAGGCGCTGATGCAGACGGGTGTGGTCATGGCTCCACGCTAGGAGCGGCCCCCGCTGCGACGGATCGCCCGCAGGTCCCGAAGCGGGGTCCGTCTCAGGTCGTAGAGGTGGGGCCCGTCCCACCTCCTGGAGACGGAGGAGCGGACCGTACCCCCTGCGGGGCCACCCCTGAAAGCACGCCCGAAAAGCACGTCGAGGAGCACGCCCCGAGAAGCCCGTCCGCCGGGGAAGCACATCGTCCGGAAAGCACATCTGCGCGGCGGGCCGAAGCACCGCCGCGCAGATGTGTGTCACGTCCCCACAAGCACCCACAAGGGGTTCAGGGCCGGTGGCGGGTCCCCGAAGTGCGCACCGGCCCGTCCCGGCTCACCACAGAGGGGAGAAGTGGACGGCAACGTTCCTCTCGCCCTGCTGGACGACCGTGAAGGCGGCGCCCTCGACCTGGGCGGTGTTGCTCCGGTTCGAGGCGCCGGTGCCGACCGCCTGCTGCCCCGTGGTGGACGAGTTGCCGCTGTTGTCCCGACCCACCCCGCTGCCGACGACGCCCGCGACACCCGCATTGGATTCGTCACTCGCGATGGCTCCCGTGTCCGCGGCCGCGGTGCCGGTGAAGAGCGCGGCCGCCAAGGGGACGGCCGCGACCGCGGCGAGAACGCGGCCGGTACGGCTGCTTGCCATGTTGCTCCTCCAGTACGAGGTACGTGCCGGCGGTCCTGCCGGACGTACGTGGAACTGTGAAGTACGGCTGTCACCAGGGCAGTCGGCCGGCTGCCCGGCGGGTTTCCCGCGACGTCGCAAGATCAGGGTTGCCCACCGGAACCCGGCGGACCACCTCGAAGGGCCCGGTTCCCACGCAAGCGTGAGGACAAGTCGACAAACCTCCGGAGCCGCTTTTTCCGCCCGGAAGCCGCACAGCGGAGCAGCACGGGATCCTTTCTTCTCAAGCACCGCAAGGGCTGCCGCCACCCATCGAAAATCCGTCCGCACCGTCCCCCTCCCCGGCGTGTCGCGTCCGCCCCCTTCCCTTGCTCGAACACCTGTACGACCATGGAGTCATGGCCACCACCGACCGGCAGGCCAGGACACCGGCTCTCGCCCACGCGCTGTCGGCAGCCGAGCGCGGCCTGGCCGTCTTCCCCCTGTCCCGGACGAAACTCCCGGCCCTGCGCTCCCCGCACCGCGACGACCCGGATCCGTCCGGCCCGCGCTGCCACGGCGAGTGCGGCCGTTTCGGCCACGGTGTGTACGACGCCTCCACCGACCCGGACCGCATCCGCGCCCTGTTCGCCGCCGCCCCCTGGGCCACCGGCTACGGCATCGCCTGCGGACTGCCCCCGCACCATCTGATCGGCGTCGACCTGGACACCAAGGCCGGCACGGACGCCCCCGCCGCCCTGCGCGCCCTCGCCCGGCGCCACCTGTTCGTCCTCCCCGCCACCGTGGTCGTCCTGACCCCCAGCGGCGGCTGCCATCTGTGGCTGAGCGGACCGCCGGACGTCGTCGTGCCCAACTCGGCCGGACGTCTGGCCCCCGGCATCGACGTCCGCGGCGCCGGCGGCTATCTGGTCGGCCCCGGCTCCCGCACCGGGCACGGCGTGTACACCACCGCTCCCGGCACCGCGCACCTTGCGCCCGCGCCCTGTCCGCGTGCCCTTCTGCGCCTCCTTCTTCCTCCGCCCCGTCCCCCTCGCCGCCCCTCACCGGCCTCGGCCGGCCGGCACGGCCGGGGCCTGGTGCAGTTCGTCCTCGCCGCCCACGAGGGCCGGCGCAACAGCCGCCTGTTCTGGGCCGCCTGCCGCGCCTACGAAAGCGGCATCGGTCCCGCCCTCGCCGACTCCCTGGTCGACGCGGCCCTGCACACCGGCCTGTCCGCGCACGAGGCCCGCGCCACCGTCGCCTCGGCGGCCCGCCTGACGGGCCATCGGCCGTAGGGCCCCGCGGCGCGGGCTCCGCACGAGGACACGGGGACACGGGGGACACGAGGACGCGAGGGCACGAGGAGCGGCACCGGCGGCAGGCTCACGGCGCCCGCAGCCGGCCGCGCCCCGCGGAACCGGTTGCGGCCCTCGGTCCGGACGCGCTCACCTCCCCATGGGAGAGCGCCCGTGGGACGGCCGGTCCACCGGACGGGCGGCTGCGGCGGCCATGAGCGCCAGCAGCAGGGCGATCACACCGACGATGACGTTGTTGACGATGGTCCTGGTGGTGCTGACATCACCCGACACGACCCACGGCGAGATGATCGTCCACAGACCCAGCACACAAGCGGCCCACGCGTTGCTGTGCGAACGCTCGTACGCCCGGCCGAGGCCACCGCCCATGAGAAGGGCGTAGGCGACACCGACGATCAGGTTGTTGACCGCCAGAGTGGAGAGGTTGTTGAACCCCGCGATCCACGGCGAGGCGGCCAGGTAGAGCCCCGTGATCAGGGTCAGGGCCTCGAGGGCCTGCGCCTTCGGAGTGGTCGCGGCACGTTCGGCCATCTCGTGCCGCTTGCGCATCTCGATGATGTCGGGATGGGTTTCCAGGTCCGGCCGGGGATGAGTCGCCATGACGCTTCCTCCGAATCGTCCGTCGTATTCCTTGCGCGGGGGCGAGTACCCCCTCGGAAGGGGACGACCCGGAAGGGGACGACCCGGAAGGGGACGACCCGGAAGGGGACGACCGCCCGAACCGCCGGGTCCCGGAACCCCGCCGCAGAAGGCGTCCCGCCGGACCGGGCCCGGCCGCCGGACGGTCCACGAGGCCTCGGGCGAGGTCAGGAGCGCGGTCCGCTCATGGCCGGATCGCTCCTTGTGCCCCGTTCGTCTCCATGTCACACAGATGAAGGCGGGTGATCGGGCAAAGGGGGCACCGCATGTCCGTGTCGGATCGCGATCCGGTGACACCGTCGGCCTGGGCGGTCGAGCGGTTCGGGCGGCACGCGGGCGCGCTCACCGCCGAGGTCCCCCTGCGCCTGGCCAAGGCGCACGCCAAGGCCCACGCGGCACACAGAGCGGCGGGACTGAAGAAGCGGAGCCCCTACGGTGCCGCCCTCGCCGAGGCCGTGCGCGAGGGCCTGGCCGACGCGGCACGGGAGCTGGGGGAGCCGGTACGGGACGTCCGCGGATACGAGTACGCCGTGATCAACGACCACGCCCTGTTCCCCTTCAAGTACGCGAACAGACCGCGCCCCCTGATCCACGCACGCCTGCCCGCCAACGCGTCGCCCACCCGCCGGCGGCTGTTCCACGCCCACGGACCGCAGGCCCAGGACGGCCTGTTCGACGTCGACGACGACCTGGCGACCGAGGAGTACCTGGGACTGCGCGAGACGTTCGAGGAGCTGGGGAGGTCGACGAAGCTCGTCTGCGTGTTCTTCACGGCCGACGCGGAGAACGGCATCCACGTCATCCACTGGGGAGAGGCCCGCCTCGAACCGGACCGCACCTTCACCTGGCTCCACAAGGAACAACTCCCGGTCGCCCCCGTCCCGCTCGAGTGACAGGCACCGGCCAGGCGCAGCGGCTTTCGCCCCCCGTCCTTCCTGCCCCTTTCCACCCCTTCCCGACCCGGGCCCGTCACCGGGCCCTCCCGGGGCTCTTCCCGGTCCTTTCCCGGACCGCACGAGGACACCCGGAGCCGGCCGATGCCGCGGCTCCTCCGGCCCTTCGGCCCCTCAGTCCTCGCTCACCTGCACCAGGACCACGGTGAAGCCCCCGCCGGTACCGGCCACCGCTCCGTCGAAGGTATGGCGGGTGACCGGGCTCCAGGTGTGCATCCCGGACGACGGATCACCGATGTCCGTGTGCCATACGGCCCGTCGGCCCAGCAGGCGGGCAACGCGCTCCGCCGTTCGGCGCGCGTGAGCCGGATCGCAGCGCGGCAGGCCGGGGTGGGCGAGGTCCCCGGCCGCCGGACGGGCCATCAGCCGCACGGCTTGTTCGCGGTCCGTCGGCGAGATCGCCCGGGCGATCTCCGGCACTGTGCCCGGGCCGGTCGCCCCCGGCACGGCGTACTGCTTCCAGGCCCGTTCCGCCTCCAGGGCCACGGCACGGACCAGCTCGGGGACGGACCCCTCGGAGACAGGGAACACACGGCCGAGGACCCCGCCTCGCATGCCGGAGACGTGATCAGCCCGCACAGTCCGGTCGCCGGTTCCACGAGGGCCATGCCCTCAGCACGCCCGGGAGCCGCTTCGTACAGCACCTGCCGGCCGAGAAGTCCGTGCCCCGGCCGTGCCCGGCCGAGCAGGGAGCCGGGGAAGGAACGGGCCCGCGACGGCGGCCGGACACGAGCACGGCCCCCGACCGGACATCCAGGTCGGGGGCCGTCTCTCACTGCTCGTGCCGCGGAGGCGGTGGGATTTGAACCCACGGTGACATCGCTGCCACGACGGTTTTCAAGACCGTTCCCTTCGGCCGCTCGGGCACACCTCCCCGCGCCGCGCGTGACCGGCGGCGCGGGACAAGACTAACCGGTCGTCACGCACATGTGCGGATCAGTTGTCGGGGAGGCCCCGGCACGCGCGCGGGATCAGTCGTCGCCGATGCGGGCCCCGAGAACCACGTCGACCTTGTACTCCTTGCCGTCGCGCTTGACGGTGAGGGTGACCTTGTCGCCGGGCTTGTGGGTCCAGATCTCGCCGATGAGGGTGGGGCCGGAGTCGATGATCCGGTCGTCGAGCCTGGTGATGACGTCACCGGGCCTGAGGCCGGCCTTGTCGGCGGGGCCGCCCGGCTCGATCGGGGCGGAGCCGCCGACGCCCTGCTCGGTGATCTTGGCGCCGTCCGTGGTGTTCTCCAGGGAGACCGATGCGCCGATCTTGGCGTAGACCGGCTTGCCGGTCTTGATCAGCTGCTGGGCGACGTACTTGGCCTGGTTGATCGGGATCGCGAAGCCCAGGCCGATCGAGCCGGACTGGCCGGAGCCGCCGAGGCCGCCGCCCGTGGACTGGATCGCGGAGTTGATGCCGATGACCGCGCCGCGGGCGTCGAGCAGCGGGCCGCCGGAGTTGCCCGGGTTGATGGAGGCGTCCGTCTGCAGGGCGCTCATGTAGGACGCCTTGCTCTCGGAGTTGCCGTCGCTGGAGGCCACGGGGCGGTTCTTGGCGCTGATGATGCCGGTCGTCACCGTGTTCGACAGGCCGAAGGGAGCGCCGATGGCGATCGTCTCGTCGCCGACGGCCACCTTGTCGGAGTCGCCGAGGGGAAGCGGCTTGAGGTCGGAGGGGGCGTTCTTGAGCTTGATGACGGCGACGTCGTAGCCCTGGGCGTTGCCGACGATCTCGGCCTCGTACTTCTTGCCGTCGGGGAAGGTCGCGGTGAGCCTGCCGCCGTCCACGGCGTCGGCCACCACATGGTTGTTGGTGATGATGTGGCCCTGGGCGTCGAAGACGAAGCCGGTGCCGGCCGCCCTGGCCGCCGGCACCGGCTTCGTCTTCG
>NZ_MUME01000298.1 GCF_002155915.1 Streptomyces thermovulgaris
TCCACCACCCACAGCCAGCTGCTCCTCGTCCAGCTGGCTGTGGGTGGTGGACGCCGGGTGGATGATCAGGCTGCGGACGTCGCCGATGTTGGCGAGGTGGCTGAACAGCTGCACCCCGTCCACGAACCGCTTGCCCGCCTCGACCCCGTCGCGCAGCTCGAAGGAGACCACCGCGCCCGCACCGCGCGGCAGATAGGTGCGCGCCGCCTCGTACCAGGGGCTGGAGGGGAGGCCCGCGTAGTGGACCGCCGAGACCTCGTCGCGCTGCTCCAGCCACTCCGCGACGGCCTGCGCGTTGGCGGAGTGCCGCTCCATCCGCAGGCTCAGCGTCTCCACGCCCTGCAGCAGCAGGAACGCCGAGTGCGGGGACAGCGCCGGCCCCAGGTCGCGCAGCAGCTGCACCCGCAGCTTGACGGCGAACGCGCCCGGTCCGAGCGCCGGCCAGTAGCGCAGACCGTGGTAGCTGGGGTCGGGCTCGTTGAAGTCCGGGAAGCGGTCGGCGTGCGCGCCGAAGTCGAAGGTGCCGCCGTCCACCACGACACCCGCGATCGTGGTGCCGTGCCCGCCGAGGAACTTGGTCGCCGAGTGCACCACGACGTCCGCGCCGTGCTCGAGGGGACGCAGCAGATAGGGCGTCGGCACCGTGTTGTCCACGATCAGCGGCACCCCCGCGGTGTGCGCCACGCCGGCGACCGCGCGCACGTCCAGCACATTGCCGCGCGGGTTGCCCAGCGCCTCCGCGAACAGCGCCTTGGTGTTCGGCCGGATCGCCGCCCGCCAGGCGTCCAGGTCGTCCGGGTCCTCCACGAACGACACCTCGATGCCGAACTTCGGCAGGGTGTGCCGGAACAGGTTGTAGGTGCCGCCGTACAGCGACGCGCTGGAGACGACGTGGTCACCGGCGCCGGCGACGGTCAGCAGCGCGAGCGTCTCCGCGGCCTGCCCGGAGGACAGCGCCACCGCGGCGACCCCGCCCTCGAGCGCCGCGATCCGCTGCTCGAGGACGTCCTGGGTGGGGTTGTGGATACGGGTGTAGATGTTGCCGGGCTCGGCGAGCGAGAACAGGTCGGCGGCGTGCTGCGTGTCCCGGAAGGCGAACGACGTGGTCTGGTAGATCGGCGTTGCCCGTGCGCCGGTCGCCGGGTCGGGCGCGGCCCCGGCGTGCACCTGCTTGGTCTCGAACGACCAGGCGGAGGTGTCGGGCCCGGCGGGCGCCTCGTCGGGGGTGTGGCCGGCGGTGACGGCGTCGACGGGCTGGGTGGGGTCGCTCATGGTGCTCCTCGTGCGATGTACGGCGGTGCCGGATGACGGTGCGACGGTGCGGAAGGTCCGGGTCGCTGGTGTGTCGCGTGTGCTGTCTGTGTCGGTGTGCCGCGCGCCGCGTGCCGCGGGTGTGCCCGGGGCGCGCGTGAGCGCGTACGTCTTCGAAGGGACGGGATCCGAAGGGAAGAGATCCGGAAGGACGGGATCCGAAGGGATGGGATCCGAGAAAGGCCGGAGAGGGACCGCGTGCCGAAGCAGGAGGGCGGTCCGCGGGACGTCGGCTCGTGGGGACGTCAGCCGGAAAGGCGACAGCCCATGCTGGTGACACGTCCGTAGTCGACGTGGCGGCGGGTCACGAGCATGATCATGCGAGTCAGGGTAAGCACATGCATCGCCCGGCGCCAGGGCCGGGTGGGAAACGCCACACAACCGTCACATACAGGTCCGTACCATCGGCCACAGGTCCGTACCACCGGCACGAACGGGTCCGCCCCGGCCGGCGGGTGCCGGTCGGGGCGGAGGAGAAGAGAAGAAACGGGGGACCGTCGGGTCCCCGGGCCTCAGGGCCCGGGGCGCCGGCCGGGTCAGCCCAGGGAGGCCAGGGCCTCGTTCCAGGTGGCCGACGGACGCATGACCGCGGTGGCCTTGGCCGGGTCGGGCTGGTAGTAGCCGCCGATGTCGGCCGGCTTGCCCTGGACGGCGATCAGCTCGTCGACGATCTTCTGCTCGTTGGCGGCGAGCTTCTCGGCGAGCGGCGCGAAGACCTTGGCCAGGTCGGCGTCGTCGGTCTGCCGGGCCAGCTCCTGCGCCCAGTACAGGGACAGGTAGAAGTGGCTGCCGCGGTTGTCGATGCCGCCGAGGCGACGGGTCGGGGACTTGTTCTCGTTCAGGAACGTCGCCGTGGCCCGGTCGAGGGTGTCGGCGAGGATCTGGGCGCGCGCGTTGCCGGTGGTCTTGGCGTACTGCTCGAAGGCCGGCACCAGGGCGAAGAACTCGCCCAGGGAGTCCCAGCGCAGGTAGTTCTCCTTGACCAGCTGCTGCACGTGCTTGGGCGCGGAGCCGCCGGCGCCCGTCTCGAACAGGCCGCCGCCCGCCATCAGCGGGACGATCGACAGCATCTTGGCGCTGGTGCCCAGCTCCAGGATCGGGAACAGGTCGGTGAGGTAGTCGCGCAGCACGTTGCCGGTGACGGAGATGGTGTTCTCACCGCGGCGGATGCGCTCCACCGACAGCTTGGCCGCCTCGACGGGGGACAGGATGCGGATGTCCAGGCCCTCGGTGTCGTGCTCCGGCAGGTACTGCTTGACCTTGGCGATCAGGTTGGCGTCGTGGGCGCGGTTCTCGTCCAGCCAGAACACGGCCGGGTCGCCGGTGGCGCGGGCGCGGGTGACGGCCAGCTTGACCCAGTCCCTGATCGGGGCGTCCTTGGTCTGGCAGGCGCGGAAGATGTCACCGGCCGAGACCTGCTGCTCGATCAGGACGTTGCCGTTCTGGTCGACGAGGCGGACGGTGCCGGTGGCCGGGATCTCGAAGGTCTTGTCGTGGCTGCCGTACTCCTCGGCCTTCTGCGCCATCAGGCCGACGTTGGGGACCGAGCCCATCGTCGCCGGGTCGTAGGCGCCGTTGGCACGGCAGTCGTCGATGACGGCCTGGTAGACACCGGCGTAGGAGGAGTCCGGGATGACGGCGAGCGTGTCGTGCTCCTGGCCGTCCGGGCCCCACATGTGGCCGGAGTTGCGGATCATGGCCGGCATGGAGGCGTCGATGATGACGTCGGAGGGCACGTGCAGGTTGGTGATGCCCTTGTCGGAGTCGACCATCGCCAGGTCCGGGCCCTCGGCGAGCTCGGCCTCGAAGGAGGCCTTGATCTCGGCGCCCTCCGGCAGGGACTCCAGGCCCTTGAAGATGCCGCCCAGACCGTCGTTCGGGGTCAGGCCGGCCTTGGCGAGCACCTCGCCGTACTTCGCGAACGTCTTCGGGAAGAAGGCGCGCACCACATGACCGAAGATGATCGGGTCGGAGACCTTCATCATCGTGGCCTTCAGGTGCACGGAGAACAGCACGCCCTCCTGCTTGGCCCGGGCGACCTGCTGGGCCAGGAACTCGCGCAGCGCGGCGACCCGCATCACGGCGGCGTCGACGACCTCGCCCTTGAGGACGGGCACGGACTCGCGCAGCACGGTGGTGGAGCCGTCGTCGCCCTTCAGCTCGATGCGCAGGGCGCCGTCCTCGGCGATCACCACGGACTTCTCGGTGGAGCGGAAGTCGTCGACGCCCATGGTCGCCACATTGGTCTTGGACTCGGCGGTCCAGGGGCCCATGCGGTGCGGGTGGGTCTTGGCGTAGTTCTTCACCGAGGCGGGGGCGCGGCGGTCGGAGTTGCCCTCACGCAGCACCGGGTTCACCGCGGAGCCCTTTACCTTGTCGTAGCGGGCGCGGATCTCCCGCTCCTCGTCGGTCCTGGGGTCGTCCGGGTAGTCCGGCAGCGCGTAGCCCTTGCTCTGGAGCTCGGCGATCGCGGCCTTCAGCTGCGGGATCGACGCCGAGATGTTCGGCAGCTTGACGATGTTGGCCTCGGGCTTCTTGGCGAGCTCGCCCAGCTCGGACAGCGCGTCGGGGGTCCGCTGCTCCTCGGTGAGGTACTCCGGGAACACCGCGATGATGCGCCCGGCCAGCGAGATGTCGCGGGTCTCCACAGCGACACCCGCCTGGGCGGCGTAGGCCTTGACCACCGGCAGGAAGGAATACGTCGCCAGGGCCGGGGCCTCGTCGGTGTGGGTATAGATGATGGTCGAGTCAGTCACCGGGTGCTCCGCTCCACGTCTGCAACATTACTCGACATCAAGATATCCCCTGAGCGCCCATGGCTCGACAGGGGTCCGCACAGGGGCCCGCGGACAAGGGCCCGTTCCCGGCGGCGCGGTGACCGCGGGACGGAACCACGGCGGGGCGACGGCCGCGGAGGCGAAACCTTGACCTCACGTTTGGTTGAGATTCTAGGTTCGGGTTATGAGCATGGAGACCACCGCCTGGACGCAACTGCACAGCGTTCTGTACGCCCGGCAGGAGCGCCGTCCGCTCGCCCGCACGACCCTGCGCCGCATCGGCGCGTTCGCCCGCCCCCACCGCCGCCGTATCGCGTTGTTCGTCGCCCTGGGGGTGGTCACCGCCCTGCTCGCCGTGGCGACCCCGGTGCTCGCCGGCCGTGTCGTCGACGCGATCGTGTCGGGAGGCGATCCGGGCACGGTCGTACGGCTGGCCCTGCTCATCGCACTGATCGCGGTGGCCGAGGCGGTGCTCGGCATCCTCGGCCGGCGTCTGTCGGCCACGCTCGGCGAGGGACTGATCCTCGATCTGCGGACGGCCGTGTTCGACCATGTACAGCGGATGCCGGTCGCGTTCTTCACGCGCACGCGTACCGGAGCGCTCGTCTCCCGTCTCAACAACGACGTCATCGGCGCCCAGCGGGCCTTCAGCAACACCCTGTCCGGCGTGGTGAGCAATGTGGTCACCCTTCTGCTCACCCTCGCCGTCATGCTCACGCTCTCCTGGCAGATCACGCTGCTCGCACTGGTGCTGCTGCCGGTGTTCGTGGTGCCGGCCCGCCGGATGGGCAGCCGCATGGCCCGGATGCAGCGGGAGGCGGCCACCCTCAACGCGGCGATGAGCACCCGCATGACCGAGCGCTTCTCCGCCCCCGGCGCCACCCTGGTCAAGCTCTTCGGCCGCCCCGAGCAGGAGTCGGAGGAGTTCGCGGCCCGCGCCCGCCGGGTGCGGGACATCGGCATCCGCACCGCGACCGCGCAGTCCGCGTTCATCACCGCGCTGACCCTGGTGTCCTCCCTGGCCCTGGCCCTGGTCTACGGCCTCGGCGGCTTCCTCGCCCTGCGCGGCGCCCTGGAACCGGGCTCGGTCGTCGCCCTGGCCCTGCTCCTGACCCGGCTGTACGCGCCGCTCACGGCGCTCGCCGGGGCGCGCGTGGAGGTGATGAGCGCCCTGGTCAGCTTCGAGCGCGTCTTCGAAGTGCTGGACCTCGAACCGCTGATCAAGGAGAAGCCGGACGCCCGCGAGGTGCCGGACGGCCCGGTCTCGGTCGAGTTCGAGAACGTCCGCTTCACCTACCCGTCCGCCGACAAGGTCTCCCTCGCCTCCCTGGAGGAGGTCGCGAGCCCCGACGCCTTCCCGCAGGCCCCCGGCTCCGCTCGAGCGGAAGGGACCTCCGCCGGCACCGAGGTCCTGCACGGCATCTCCTTCCGCGCCGAGCCCGGACAGACCGTGGCCCTCGTCGGCTCCTCCGGCGCCGGCAAGTCGACCATCGCCCAGCTGCTGCCCCGCCTGTACGACGTCGACGAGGGCGCCGTACGCATCGGCGGCATCGACGTGCGCGACCTGAGCTTCGCCTCCCTGCGGGCCACCCTCGGCATGGTCACCCAGGACGGTCACCTCTTCCACGACTCGGTCCGCGCCAACCTCCTCCTGGCCCGCCCCTCGGCGACCGACGAGGAACTGTGGGACGCCCTGCGCCGCGCCCGCCTCGACGACCTCGTCCGCTCCCTGCCCGACGGCCTGGACACAGTGGTCGGCGAGCGCGGCTACCGCCTCTCCGGCGGCGAGCGCCAGCGCATGACCATCGCCCGGCTGCTGCTGGCCCGTCAGCGGGTCGTCATCCTCGACGAGGCCACCGCCCACCTCGACAACACCTCGGAGGCGGCCGTCCAGGAGGCGCTGGCCGAGGCCCTGGAGAACTGCACCGCGATCGTGATCGCCCACCGGCTGTCCACGGTGCGCGCCGCCGACCTCATCCTGGTCGTCGAGGAGGGCCGCATCGTCGAACGCGGCACCCACGACGAGCTCCTCGCGGCAAACGGCCGGTACGCGGAGCTGTACCGCACCCAGTTCGCCCAGCGGCCCGACGACGAGGCGCGAAGGACCGCCCTGGCCGGGAGGGCGGCGGCCTGAACGGCGGCACGACCGGCCCGCGGGCAGGCCGCCGACGGCGCGGGCGGCGACACCGTGCGCCGCGCCCCGTACGGGGTCAAGCTGGAGGGAGAGCCCTGTGCGTCAGCACGGTCCGTACGGGCGAAGGAGAGAAGCCATGCGGGTGGGAGTGCTGACCGGCGGTGGCGACTGCCCCGGTCTCAACGCGGTGATCCGCAGTGTCGTACGCAAAGGCGTGCAGGAGTACGCCTGGGAGTTCGTCGGCATCGCGGACGGGTGGTCCGGTGCGGTCAAGGACGTGACCGTGCCCCTGGACGTCCCGACCGTCCGGGGCATCCTGCCGCTCGGCGGCACGATCCTCGGTTCCTCCCGCACCAACCCCCTCCGGCTCGAGAACGGCATCGACCGCATCAAGG
Organism: Streptomyces thermovulgaris; assembly: GCF_002155915.1. Taxonomy (GTDB): domain Bacteria; phylum Actinomycetota; class Actinomycetes; order Streptomycetales; family Streptomycetaceae; genus Streptomyces; species Streptomyces thermovulgaris. The sequence continues at coordinate 6,618 of NZ_MUME01000298.1, forward strand.
ACACCCTCGCCGCGCACCGGATCGAGGCCCTCGTCACCATCGGCGGCGAGGACACGCTCGGGGTCGCGACCGCGCTGTCCGAGGCCGGGGTGCGCCTGGTCGGCGTGCCCAAGACGATCGACAACGACGTGGGCGGCACGGACTACACCTTCGGCTTCAACACCGCCGTCGGCATCGCCACCGAGGCGATCGACCGGCTGCACACCACCGCGGAGTCGCACAAACGCACCCTCGTCGTCGAGGTGATGGGGCGCCACTCGGGGTGGATCGCCCTGCACGCGGGCGTCGCGGGAGGCGCGAACGCCATCCTCATCCCGGAGATCCCCTTCGACCTCGACCAGGTGTGCGCCTGGGTGGAGAAACGCTTCGAGAGCAACTACGCGCCGATCGTCGTCGTGGCGGAGGGCGCGGCACCCAAGGCCGGGCAGCTGGTGGTCAAGGACCAGTCGAGCGACGAGTTCGGACATGTGCGCCTGTCCGGGATCGGCGACTGGCTGGCCCGGGAACTGGAGGACCGCACCGGGAAGGAGTCGCGGACGACGGTCCTGGGCCACGTCCAGCGCGGGGGCACACCGTCCGCGTACGACCGCTGGCTCGCCACGCGCTTCGGACTGCACGCGGTGGACGCGCTCAGGGACGGCGACTTCGGCACGATGGTGGCCCTGCGCGGCACGGACATCGTCCGGGTCCCGCTCACGGACGCGACCCGGGGCGTGAAGAAGGTCCCGCCGGAGCTGTACGCGGAGTTCGACGTGTTCTTCGGGACCTGAGGCGCTCCCGCGCGGGGCCTGAAGCGCCCTTCGAGACCTGACGCCGGATCACGCCCGGGGCACCACGGCCACCGGACAGCGGGCGTGGTGCAGGACGGCGTGGGCCACCGGACCCAGCCGGCGCTCGGCCGCCCGCGGGCCCGAAAACCGCCCCAGGACGAGCAGACCGGCCCGCCGGGAGGCGTGCACCAGCGCCTGGGCCGGATGCAGGAGCACCACGTCGGGCAGCACGGGGACCTCCGGACACCGGTCCGTGAAGCCCCGCAGGACGTCGGACAGCCGCTGGACCTCCTGGTCCTCCCACGCCCCCCGGTCCTCCTCGGGCACCAGCAGCGCCGCCGACAGCGGGACCCCCGGAAGCGCCCATGCGTGCACCGCGCGCAGCCGGGCGCCACGGAGCCGGGCGGCGTCGAACGCGAAGTCCAGAAGCGACTCCTCCACGGGTCCGCCCCCGACCCCCACGGCCACCTCCGCCTCCGGGCGCACGGCGGACGGGTCCTTGGGCACGACCACGACGGGGCAGGAGGCGCCGCTCGCCACCTCCAGCGCCGTCGAGCCCACCGCGAGACCGTCGAACCCGCCCTCTCCCCGTGCCCCGACGACGAGAAGCCCGGCCGTCGCGGAAGCGGAGAGCAGGGCGGCCGCGGCGGAGCCGGTGACCTGCACACTGCTCGTCGTCACCCGGGGATGCCGCGCCGCGAGGTCGGCCTCGGTGTGCCGGAGCGCTTCCTCGCCTCCTTGCCGCCACAGGAAGGCGACCGGCAGATCGGCGGAGCCGGGAGCGGGAGCCTCGACGGCGTGCACAAGACGCAGGGGAAGCCCTCGCAGCTCCGCCTCCTGGGCGGCCCACTCGCCCGCGGCACGGCTTTCCGGGGATCCGTCGATTCCGACCACGACAGGGTGGGACATCCGCACTCCTTCCCGGCATCAGGCTCACAGTACGGCCTTCCGGTCCATGAGGGCGCGCCACGCACGGGCCCGCCGCCCCCGGTCGGGGGCACAGTCCGCAGGTCCCGGCCGGGCACGGTCAGAGGGCTCGCGCTGCTCCGACGGGCCCGTACCCGCCCTGGGAGACCCGCCGCCGGGCCCGTACCCGCCCTGGGATACCCGCCGCCGTACCCGTGCACGCCCCGAGGGTCCGCCGTGCCCGTGGACCCGCCGCCGACGTGCCGCGCAGTCCGCACCCGTGCGTGCCACGATGCAGACATGCGGGTCGTCGTGGTGGGTGTGGGACAAGTCGGACACACCGTGGTCAAGTCGCTCGCCGAGACGCACGAGTGCACGGTGATCGACATCGACGAGAGGCGTCTGGAGGCCCTCTCGCACACCTACGACGTACGGGTCGCCCACGGCAACGGCGCCCGGCGGGAGACCCTGCTCGAAGCCGGCACGGCGGACGCCGATCTCGTCCTGGCCTGCACCTCGCGGGACGAGGTCAACCTGGTGACCGCCATGCTCGCCCGCCGGCTGTCGTCGGCGCGGACGGCCGTGCGCGCCACCGGAATGGACTATCTGGCGGCCTGGCGTGCGGGTGATCTCGATGTGGACCTTCTCGTCTCGACGGCGTTCGAGACCGCGAGCGCCGTCGCGCGTGTCCTCCATGTGCCCGGCGCCCGGCACGTGGACTTCTTCGTCGGCGGCGAGGTGGTCGTCTTCGGCGTCGGCGTCCGTGAGACCCGGCCGCCGTGGTGCGCCGGCCGTCTCCCGCGCGAGGCGCCGCTGTCCGAGGCGTCGCGGGTGGTCGCCCTCGTACGCGACGGGCGCTGGATCAGGCCGGCCGCGGACGAGGAGGCGCGGCCCGGCGACGAGCTGATCGTGGCGGCGTCGCTCCCGGCCGCGCGCACCTGGGGACGGCTGGTCACCGGGGCCGAGCCCGTCGACGACGTCGTGATCTTCGGCGCCGGGCGCGTGGGGACGGCGATCGCCCGGGTGCTGCTCGACAAGGGGATTTCCGTACGGATGATCGAGCCGGACCGGGCACGGGCACGTGCGGCCGCCGACGCACTCGACCGGGCACGGGTCTTCCACGCCACCGGCCTCGACCCGGCGTTCCTGCACCGCGAGCGCATCGGCACGGCGGGAGCGGCGGTGTTCGCCGGCGGCGACGACTCGCGCAACCTGCACGCGGCGCTGCTCGCACGGCTCCACGGGATCGGACTCACGCTGACGGTCCTCAACGATCCCGCCGCCGCCGAGGTCTTCGCGGCAGCCGGTGTCGACGTGACGATCGACCCGGGGGACGAGACCGCCGAGAAGATGGCCCGCTTCACCTTCGGCGAGCGCACCCACCAGGTGGCGATGCTGGAGGACGACCGTTTCGAGGTGCTCGACGTCACCGTCCGGCCCGGCAGCCGGTTCGCGCACCGCCCCATCGACGCACTGCCCGGGATCGGCGTGGGCGCGATCGTCCGTGACGGCACCGTGCTCTTCCCCGGTGGTGAGGAGGAACTGCGGCCCGGGGACCGCGTCGTCGTCCTCACCGAGCCCGAGCACGCCTCCACGATCGAGCGTGACCTGTGACGCCGTCGCGCCTGCCGCCGTGCCCGCGCCGCCGGAGCCCGCACGGGCGGACCGGGTGGACGGGGCGGACCGGGCGGCTCGGACGCGTCGGACGCATCGGGAGGGCCGTGCGGATCGGTGTCGACGTACGGACCGCGCTGGGTGTCGTCGGCACTCTGCTCGCCTGGTTCGCCCTCGCGTTCGCCGCACCGGCAGCCGTCGCCCTCGCGGCCGGCGAGTCCCCGCGGCCCTTCCTCGTCACCGGGCTCGCCGCGGCTGCGACGGGCCTGGCGCTCAAGCGTCTGACGGGCAGGCGGCCCCCGCTGGGCCTCAGGGAAGGGTTCCTCGTCGTCGTCGCCGTCTGGCTGCTCGTCCCCGCGTTCGGCGCGCTGCCGTTCGTGCTCGGCCGCGTCCCGCAGCTCGCCCGCCCGGTCGACGCCTACTTCGAGGCGATGTCGGGGTTCACCGCCACCGGCGCCACCGTCCTGACCGATGTGAACGCGCTCGGACCCGGCATGCTGTTCTGGCGCCAGTTCACCCACTGGCTGGGCGGCCTGGGAGTCATCGTGCTCGCACTCGCGGTGCTGCCGCGACTGCGCATCGGAGGCCGCGAACTTCTGCGCTCCGAGCTGCCGGGACCGGTCGAGCTGGAGTCGCTCGGCGCGACCATCCGCGAGACCGCCCGACGGCTCTGGAAGGTCTACCTCGCGGTGACGGCGATCGGCGTGGTGACCCTGGCCGCCCTGGGATGGAGCGGGCTGGACCGGCGGATGGACCTCTTCCAGGCGTTCTCCTACGCGACCTCCGCCGTGTCCCTCGGCGGGTTCACCCCGCAGAACGACTCGGCCCGGGGCCTCGCGCCGGTGACGCAGTGGGTGCTGTGCGGGCTGATGGCGGTGGCCGGGGTGAACCTGCTGCGGCTGTACCGTCTCGCCGTACTGCGCCAGATCCGGGCCGTGGCCCGCGACGAGGAGCTGCGCCTGTATCTCGTCCTGCTCGCCGTGGGCACCTCCGCCCTGGCGGCCGAGCTGTTCGCCGACGGCACGGTGGACGGGGCCGGCGGCATCCGGCACGCGGCCTTCCAGGCGGTCTCGGTGATGACCACCACCGGCTTCGCGACGCTCGACTGGTCGGCCTGGGGCACACTCGCGGCACTCACCCTGCTGGCGCTGATGTTCGTCGGGGCCTCCGCCGAGTCGGCGAGCGGCTCGATCAAGGTCGTCCGCCATCTCACCCTCCTCCGCTTCGCCCGCCACGGGCTGGAACAGGCCGTTCACCCCGACGCCGTCGTCCCGGTGCGGGTGAGCGGCCGGGTGGTCGAGGGCCCGGCGCTCCGCTCGGTGCTCGTGTTCGTCCTCCTCTACCTGGCCGCGTTCGGGCTCGGGACGCTCGGTCTCGCCCTCGACGCCGGGGAGGACGCGGCCGGTGCCGGCGCGTTCACCGCGCTCGGCGCCGCCGCCTCATGTCTCGGCAACGTCGGTCCGGCGTTCGGCGCGGCCGGCCCGTTCGGCTCCTACGCGTCGTTCGGGGAGCTGTCGAAGGCGATCCTCACCGCGCTCATGTTCCTCGGCCGTATCGAGCTCGTTCCCCTGGTGGTGCTGCTCCGCCGCGGCTACTGGCGTGCGTAGGCGGCGGGGGAGCGCTGGAGGGGCGCAGGGAGCCGCAGGGGGACAAGGGCGGCCCGCGCCGTCGTCGAGCTCCCTGCGTCCATGCGCCGGGTCCGGGAGCCGCGGCGGAACCTCGTCGTCCTGGCGAAAGTGCCGCAAGGCGGCATCGGGAGCGCACAAAGGCTGCCGGGGCCGGGCAGTGTGCTGTCGCCCGCCGACGTGACACCATGCAAGTGCGGGGGAAGTCGCCGAGGAAAGCGGGGCCCGCATGAACTGGTTTATCGGTCTCGGGATCGCCGGACTGGTTCTGCTGGTGCTCTCGCTGGTCCTCGACGGGGTCCTGGAAGGCCTGTTCGACGGGGTGCTGGACGGACTGTTCGACGGGCTGCTGTCGCTGCCGGTCATCGCCGGATTCGTGTCCATGCTCGGCTTCGGCGGGGCGATCGTGCTCGGCGTCACAGGGCTGGGGGTCACGGCGGCGACGGCGATCGGCGTGGTGGCGGGCGTCGCCGCGGGCTGGCTGACGTGGAAACTCAGCCGCGCTCTGATGCGGGACCACGGCGATGCCACTCCACGGGGCGGCGACCTCGTCGGCAGCTCCGGTTCCGTGGTGACCGCCATTCCGGCAGGGGGGTACGGCGAGGTGCTGGTGCATCTCGCCGGACAGCCGCTGAAGCTGGCCGCGAAGTGTCAGGTGCCCGTGGCGCGGGGTACTGAGGTCTGGGTGGAGGCGACGCTTTCCGCGACCTCGGTCGTGGTCCGGCCGGTGGAGCGCTGACCACCGGGGCGACGCGCCGCACCACGGCGCCCGCACGACCGCTGCTGCTCCTTCTATTTCTTCCGCGTCCGTTCCCGATCCGCTCCCGACCCGTTCCTGACCCGATCCGATTCGCCGTCCCCCGGGAGGGCTGAGGGGGTTTGCACGCATGAGCCCTGTACTGATCTCCGTGACAGGAGTCGTCGTACTCCTGGTTCTGCTGGCCCTCGTGGTCGTCACCCGCTACAAGGTCGCGGGTCCCAGCGAGGCGTTCATCGTCACCGGACGACGCGGCAAGAGGTCCACCGACCCCGAGACGGGCCGGATCTTCACCGACAACAGCGGTCAGAAGGTCGTGGTCGGCGGCGGTGTCTTCGTCGTGCCCTTCATCCAGCAGAAGTTCACCCTCGACCTGTCCAGCCGGCACATCCCGGTGGCCGTCCGGGGTGCGGTCACCCTGCGCGGCGTGAAGGCCAACCTGGAGGGCGTCGCCATCGTCAAGGTCGGCGGCACCGAGGACTCGATCCGCGCCGCCGCCCAGCGCTTCCTCCGGCAGCAGGACGGCATCGTCGGGTTCACCCAGGAGGTGCTGTCCGGCGCGCTGCGTTCCATCGTCGGCCGGATGTCCGTCGAGGACATCATCCGGGACCGGGCCGCCTTCGCCGGACAGGTCGCGGAGGAGGCCGAGGCCAGCCTGTCCGGGCAGGGGCTGGTGCTGGACGCCTTCCAGATCCAGGACATCACCACCGAGGGCTCCTACCTGGAGGACCTCGGCCGCCCCGAGGCGGCCCGCGCCCGGCAGGAGGCCGACATCGCCGAGGCCGTCGCCCGGCGCGCCGCCGAGCAGGCCCGCTTCAAGGCGGAGGAGGAGATCGCGATCGCCCAGCGCACCTTCGCGCTGAAGCAGGCCGAGATCAAGGCCGAGACGGACGAGGCCGCCGCCCGCGCCAACGCCGCCGGCCCGCTCGCCGAGGCCGCCCGGCAGCAGGAGGTCCTGCAGGAGCAGGAGAAGGTCGCCGCCCGGCGGGCCGCCCTGACCGACCGCGAACTGGACACCCAGGTCCGCAAGCCCGCCGACGCCGCCCGGTACCGGGCCGAGCAGGAGGCGGAGGCCCACCGTATCGCCCTGGTCAAGGAGGCCGAGGCGGCGGCCGAGCGGGCGCGGCTCACCGGTGAGGGCGAGAAGGCCCGGCGCGCGGCGCTCGCCGAGGCCGTTCGTATCGAGGGCGAGGCCGAGGCGACCGCGATCGCCGCCAAGGGCGCGGCGGAGGCGGACGCCATGCACAAGAAGGCCGACGCCTTCGAACGCTACGGCGATGCGGCGGTGCTCCAGATGCTGGTCGAGGTGCTGCCGCAGGTCGTCGGCAAGGCGGCCGAGCCGCTGTCGGCGGTGGACAAGCTGACGGTCGTCTCCACGGACGGCGCGGGCCGGCTTCCGCGCGCGGTCGCCGACAACGTCGCCCAGGGGCTGGAACTGCTCAGCTCCACCACCGGCGTCGACCTCGCCCGGCTCCTTCAGGGAATCGCCGAACGCGGCACGAACGGCACGGACAAGGCCCCGGCGAAGCCCCCGGCACGGGTCGGGCCGTCGGCCCCGGCGGCACCTGAATCAACCGAATCGTCCGACCGCAAGGCCGACGACACCGAATAGCACCCGGAGTGCAGTGCTCGCGCTGCGCCGAGCAGAAAGCCCGGACGCCTGGCCACGGCGTCCGGGCTTCGTCGTCCGGGCTTCGTCCGGGAGGGGAGCGGGGTCCGGGGTGGCGCGCCATGCGCGGCCGGCTTCGCCGTCGAAGGACGGAACTGTGCAGAAGGACAGGACGGCAAGGCGTCGCTCACGGCTCCGGCCTCCGCTCGGCGAACGCCCAATGGGGTACCACCCGCCTGACAACAGCCTCGCTACCGGGGCCTTCGCACGGAGAACTCGTTGCCGTCGGGGTCGAGCATCATCAGCACTCGGCCGTCGTCGCCCGCGCCGGTGCCGGCGCGTGTCGCGCCGAGCGAGACCAAGCGTTCGATCTCTGCCTCCCAGTCGGCGTCGGCGGGGAGCGCCAGCTCGAGGTGGATCCTGTTCGTGCCCGTCTTCGGCGCCACCGGAGGACCACCCCAGGTGATCTTCGTACCGCCGTTCGGCGACTGGATCGCGGTTTCCTGGTCCTGGTCCCAGACCAGGGGCCATCGCAGCGCCTCGCTCCAGAAGTAACCGACCTCCTGCGTGCCGTCGCAGGCCAGTGCTCCGATGAGGCCGGTGCCGGCGAGGAACTCGTTGCCCGGTTCGATGACGCAGAACTCGTTGCCGTCCGGATCGGCGAGCACCACATGTCCCTCTTCCGGGAGTTGACCCACGTCGATGTGTTTCCCGCCGAGCTCGAGTGCACGGGCCACTCTCTGCTGCTGATCCTCCAGGGAGGTGCTCGTCAGGTCGAAGTGCGCCCGGTTCTGACCGGTCTTCGGCTCCTGGCTCGGCAGAAAACGGATGCGGAATCCGGTGGCATCAGGGGGCAGGATCGCGACGCCGTCGTCCGGATCGTCGGCCACCTCCCAACCCAGGAGCCCGGACCAGAACCGTGCCAGGCCCGGCGGCCGGGTCGCGTTGAAGCAGACGGCGAACAGCTGACTGGTCATACCCGTGCCTCTCTGGCCCAACGACGGTCGATACGGCGCCTCGCCTTTCCCGCGAGCAGCCTAGGGAGACCGTGCGGCACGCGCATCCGAGTTATGGGGCCCGGACGCTTGACCGGCGTCCGGGCCCTGTTGCTCGGGGAAGGACCGGGCCGCGAGGCCGGAGCATTGCGGCTCGAGGCGGGCTGGTCAGTGCCGGTGCCGCTTCAGGTCCGCGATGAACCCGGTCCACGCTGCTCGCCGGAACGCGAGCTGCGGGCCGCCGTGTTCCTTACTGACCGCGAACGCCGCCCTGCACGGGCGGGTGCCGGGCAGAGACGCACGCCTCGCCCTCACCCTCACGCCCACCACCCTGCGCATCGAGGCCACCGACGCGCGGGGCGACCGTCTTCCCGCAACGCCCCCGAACGCCGACGCTGATGGCGGGTCGGGACGAGGTCTGCTCCTCGTCGCTTCGCTCGCCGGCGCCTGGGGCTACGAGCCGTATCCGCCGGGCGGCAAGACGGTCTGGGCAGAATGCGGCCGCACGTGATGCGGACCCGCTGCCGGGCGGCAGCCGACTGCGCTCGCCCCTGATTTCCTGTCACTCCGTCAGTGCCGGAAACCGGACAGCACGCCGCAATCGGTGGCCTGCTGACAGGAGTTTGTCGGCGGGCCACCTGCGCTCCGACGAGCGTGCGCAGAAGACGGGCGGTGGCCCACTTGGCTCCATGCCCTACGGGCGTCGGTTTCGGGGAAATCGCCTGGCTCCAGCAGTTCACGCAGGTGTCCGTCCGGGCCCTGGTTTTTCTATGCCCTGCGGGCGTCGGTTTCGGTGGAACCCTTCGCCTGGAGAGGAGCCTCTGACCTGCAGTGATGGTGCCCGGTGCGCGGTGTCGTGCGCCAGCGCGCCCGAGCAGGTGTGGCGCACGTCACGCCCGGTGTGGGGTAAGAGCGTGGCAGGGGGCTCCGCCATGCGATGCAGAAGTCGGCGCGTTCCTCTGGGGCGGCGCTTACCGAGGCCGTCCGCGATCGAGGGCGAGGCGGCTGCGATCGCCGCCAAAGGTGCGGCGGGGAGTGTCAGGCCAAGCCGTTCGTGCGCAGGGTCAGCCAGAGCCGGCTGGCGACGTCCGGGTCGTCGAGGTCGGCGCCGAGCAGCTGGGTCGCGGTGGCGATGCGGTAGCGCAGGGTGTTGCGGTGGACGCCCAGATCGGCGGCGGCGCGCTCCCACTGGCCGCGATGGCGCAGATACGCGGCGACGCTGGGGACGAGATCCGCCCGGCGGTAGGAGAGCAGGGGCTCGAGGGACGGGGCGGTGGCGAGGGACCGGCTGCCGTCCGCACCGAGGTCGCGGACGGCGCCCGCGGGGAGCGTCGCCAGGGTGCGGCGCAGCACCGGCAGGGTGCGGTGCAGTTCGGCGAGGTCGGTCTCGGGACCGAGCAGGATCCGTACCGTGCCGCCGTCCTCCGGGGCACGGCGGGCGGCCTCCAGGACGGCCGGGGCATCGGCCGGGTCGGTGAGCGTCCACAGCTCGTCGGGTTCGGCCACGGCGAGGAGCGGGCGGTGCTCGTGGGCGGCGCCCGACTCCAGCGCGTCGAGAACCTCGTCGGGGGAGCCGGTGGGGCCGGCCAGACCCACCGCGCGTACCCGTGGCGGGAGTGCGGGAAGGCCCAGCTCGGCGGCGAGCGACCGTGCCGCGTCGACGTACCCGGTCAGCACCAGCCGGGCCACGCAGGCACGGGAGGCGCGTGCGGCGGCGGTTCCACGGCGCTGCTGCTCGCTCTGGAGGGCGAGCAGGGCGCACGCGGTCAGCACCAGCTGCCGGTCGGCGCCGCGCATGGGGCGGGAGGAGCCGGTCGTCATGAACCCGCTGAGCCGGCCCCGGCCGGCCAGGGGGTGCAGCACCACCTCCTCGCCGTCCAGCGGGAAGGTCGCCGACGCGTGCGGCCCGGCGACCTTCCCGCTGGACG
>NZ_MUME01000299.1 GCF_002155915.1 Streptomyces thermovulgaris
ATGAAAAGAGGGCTGCCGTGATCGTTCCCGATGGGAAAGGTCACGGCAGCCCTCTTTTCATGCCACCGGGACAACGGTTCCCCGGTGAAACGCGAAGAAATCCGGAAGCCCCTCGGAGAACCCGGGTCCAGACCCGCCACAAGACCTCGGAAAAGCCGGTCCAGAGCCGCTTGAATTTCACTTGAGAATCACTTGAGAAATGCTGCCGGCCGGGTGCGCCCGGAGCACCGCGGGCGCGTCTGCCAGGCATTGCTGTCCGCGCCCGCCACGCCCCCGGCGCCACTTCTGGACGCCCTGTCGACCGTCCGTCGAGCGACGCTCCAGAGGATCTTGAGACGGTGCGGTGAGGGTCTCTCGCACGGACGCGAAACGAGGAGCACGTTCGGTGACGAAGGAGCTGACCACCGCTGCCACGACGGCCACCGCCGGGACCACCGCGCCCCCCTCCGCCGGCCGCGGCCGGTGGGAGGCGGACGCCGTGGCCCGGGCCGCCCGGCTCGAGGCGCTGCTCGGCGACCCGTACGACCCCGCCAACCCGCACGGCCTGCGCGTCCTGTTCGCCGCCGACGAGCGGCGCATCCCGCCCGCCGAGACGGAGGCCCTGCTCACCGAGGCCGGCGTGGGCGCGGAGTTCGTGCCCGCCGAGTACGGCGGGCTGCTCACCCGGGCCGATCTGCTCGCACGCGCCCTGCGCCCCGTCTTCCGGCGCGATGTGGCCCTCGGCTTCGGCTACGGCATCACCTCGCTGTTCGCCGCCGGCGCCGTCTGGGCGGCCGGCACCGCCCGGCAGCGCCGCACCGTCGCGGACCTGCTGCTCAGGGGCGGACGGATCGCGACCCCGCACCACGAACTCGCCCACGCCGACGCCCTCCTGCGGGACGAGTTCACCGCACGCCCCGCACCCGGCGGCGGCCACCGCCTCAGCGGCCGCGGGAACGCCGCCGTCAACGCCGGACGTGCCGACGCCCACGTCGTCTACGCCCGCACCGGACCGGCCCGGGGCCCGCACAGCCACTCCGTGCTGCTGCTCGAACCCGGCCGGCTGCCCGCCGGCGCATGGCACCGCCTGCCTCGGGCCGCCACCCGCGGCATGCGCGGCGTCCTCTTCTCCGGCCTCGAGTTCCACGACTGCCCGGTGCCGGAGGAGGCCCTGGTCGGCCGGCCCGGCGAGGGAGCGGCCCTGGCCCTGCGCATCTCCCAGGTCGACCGCGGCCTGATCTGCGGCGCCCTCACGGCAGCCGCCGACACCGTGCTGCACTCCGCCGTCCGGGCCGCGACCACCGGCCGCGGCGGCCCCGTCGCCCGCCGCTGGCTGGGGCCGCTCGCCGGCGCCTTCGCCGACCTGCTGGCCTGCGACAGCATGGCCACCGTGGCCCTGCGCGCCCTCGGCCTGCTGCCCGACCGGGCCCCTGCGCTCACCGCCGCCGTCAAGTACCTCGTGCCCGGCCTGCTCCAGGAGGCCCTGGAGGAACTGGCCACCGTCCTGGGCGCCCGCGGCTACGACCACCGCAGCCCCCAGTACGGCGCCCTCGGCAAGCTCCTTCGCGACCTGCCCCTGGCGGGACTGGGCCACGCCGGCACCGCCTCCTGCCGGGCCGTGATCGCCCCGCAGCTGCGCGCCCTCGCCGAACGCTCCTGGTCCACCGGGCACGAGCCGCCGCCCGAGCTGTTCCGCCTCGGCGCCGAACTCCCCCCGCTGGACTACCGGTTGCTCGGCATCGCGGGCGGCGGTGACGCCATGGCCGCCTCCCTCGCCGGCTCGGCCGCCCGGCTCGCACCGTTCCTCCGCACCGGCGGCCGGACCGCCGCCCTCGCCGGACTGGCCCGGTCCTTCGCCGCCGAACTGAGCACCCTGCGGCGCGCGTGCCGCAGGCTGCCGCCGTACGGGACCACGGCCCCGGCCGGCCCCGCCGCCCGCG
>NZ_MUME01000003.1 GCF_002155915.1 Streptomyces thermovulgaris
GGGAGGCGGACGAGCCCGAGGAGGAGGCGGAGGAGCCCGAGGAGCCCGGGGACGAACCGGCCCGGAGGACCGCGGCGAAGAAGGCGGCGGCGAAGAAACCCCCGGCCAAGAAGACCGCCAAGAAGGCGCCCGCGGGCCCGCCGGCCAAGAAGGCCGCGAAGAAGGCCCCTGCCAAGAAGACGGCGAAGAAGAAGGCCGCGGTCGGCGACGCGACCCGCGCCGCCCGCTCCCGGCCGTCGAAGGGTGGCGGTGACCGATGACCGAAACCCTCAAAACCGCGGCGTCCGCCGCCGGCAAGGCGGCGGGCAAGGCGACCGAGGACAACCCGCTGACCGACCTCGCCCACAGCGAGGCCGCCGACCGGCTCAAGGCGGAGGTGAAGGACTACCTCGCCGCCCAGGCCGAACGGCTGCTGGCCGGCACCGGCCGCAAGCTCGGCGAGGCCACCGGCAAACTGACCGACATCGCCGAGGGCAAGAGCCCCGGCTTCGGCAAGCTCGCCCTCGACGCCGGCCGCAAGCTGGCCGAGGGCAAGGGACCGCTGCGCACCGCCCTGGAGATGGGAGCCTCCCGCGCCAAGGAGAACGTCATGGGAGCGCTGAACCTCGGCGGCAAGAGCAAGCGCAAGAAGCGCGGGGGCAACAAGCCCACCGTCATCATCGAGTCCATCGACGTCGGCGTACCGCTGCGCACCGCCTACGACCAGTGGACCCAGTTCCAGGACTTCAGCACCTTCGCCAAGGGCGTCAAGTCCGCGAGCAAGGCCGACGACACCACCTCCGACTGGCAGCTGAAGGTGTGGTGGTCCAGCCGCAGCTGGAAGGCGCACACCGTCGAGCAGGTGCCCGACTACCGCATCCAGTGGACCTCGGAGGGCGCCAAGGGAACCACCAAGGGGGTCGTCTCCTTCCACCGGCTGGAGAAGAACCTCACCCGGGTTCTGCTGGTCATGGAGTACTACCCCAGCGGGTTCTTCGAGAAGACCGGCAACATCTGGCGCGCCCAGGGCCGCCGTGCCCGGCTCGACCTGAAGAACTTCGCCCGCTTCATCACCCTCAAGGCGGAGGCCGAGGACGCCTGGCGCGGCGAGATCCGCGAGGGCGAGGTCGTCCGCAGCCACGAGGATGCGGTCGCGGAGGAGGAGCAGAAGGAGCAGGAGGGCGCCGAGGAGGAGTCCGAGGAGCCCGAGGGGCGGGAAGCCGCCGACGAGGAAGAGGAGCCCGAGGACGAGGAGGAGGGCGAGTACGAGGAGGAGGAAGGCGAGGAGGAGCCCGAGGGCGATGAGGAGGAGCCCGAGGACGAGTACGAGGACGAGGAGCCCGAAGAGCCCGAGGACGAGTACGAGGAGGAAGAGGAAGAGGAGGAGCCGGAGGGCGAGTACGAGGAGGAGCCCGAAGAAGAGGAGCCCGAAGAGGAAGAAGAGGGCGAGTACGCCGGGAGCAGGAGCCGCCGATGACGACCCCGAGCCGGCTGCCCGACTCGTACGGTCCGAGCAGCGGCGCCAACCTCGCCGACATCCTCGAGCGAGTCCTCGACAAGGGAATCGTCATCGCGGGCGACATCCGGATCAACCTGCTCGACATCGAACTGCTCACCATCAAACTCCGGCTCGTCGTCGCCTCGGTGGACAAGGCCAAGGAGATGGGCATCGACTGGTGGGAGAGCGACCCGGCGCTCTCCTCCCGCGCCCGCCGTGACGAACTCGCCCGGGAGAACGCCGAGCTGCGCGAGCGGCTGGCACGCCTGGAGGAACTGGAGCTGGAGCGGGAGCGCCCCGAGCAGCGCCGGCTGGACCAGGACCGCGCCCGCAAGGAGGCACCATGAGCGGACTCCGGTACGTCTACGCCGTCTGCCGCCCCCTCGAGGCGCCCCTGCAGGTGCAGCTGACCGGAGTGGCGGGAGCCCCGGCCAAGCCGCTGCACCACCACGGCCTGGTCGCCGTCGTCAGCGAGGTGCCGGAGCGGGATTTCGCCGAGGAGCCCCTCCGTGCCCATCTGGAGGACCTCGACTGGCTGGCCGCCACCGCCCGCGCCCACCAGGGGGTGGTCGACGCGCTCACCGTCGTCACCACACCGCTGCCGCTCAGGCTCGCCACCGTCTTCCGGGACGACAGCGGCGTACGTTCCATGATCGAGGCCCGCGAGGACCACTTCCGCGCCACCCTGGACCGGCTGGAGGGGCGCGTCGAGTGGGGCGTGAAGGTCTACATGGAGCCCGAGCGGTCCGAGCAGCCCGCGCCGGCCGCGCAGCCCGTGCCGAAGGCCGCGTCGGGCCGGGAGTATCTGCGGCAGCGGCGGCAGCAGACACGGGCGAGCGAGGACATGTGGCAGAAGGCGGAGACCTTCGCGACCCGGCTGCACGGGAAACTGGCCGCCTTCGCGGAGGACTCCCGGCTGCACACGCCGCAGAATCCCGCCCTCTCCGGTGTGGAGGGGCGCAATGTGCTCAACGCCTCCTACCTGGTCACGCGCCGCGCCTCCGAGAAGTTCGTGGAACTCGTGGACCGTGCGAAGGACGACGTCCCCGGGCTGCGCGTGGAACTCACCGGGCCCTGGGCGGCGTACTCCTTCACCGGGGAGACGCCGGAGGAGCCCGGGGAACCGGTCGGGCAGGACGTGCCCGGGGAACCGGAGAAGCCGGGGGAGCCGGGAGCACGGGAAGAGCCGGGGAAGAAGGCATGACGGTCGTCGAACGCCGTGAGATCGCCCTGGTCGACCTGCTCGACCGGCTGCTGGCCGGCGGTGTGGTCATCACCGGGGACATCACCCTGCGCATCGCGGACGTGGATCTCGTCCGCATCGACCTGAACGCGCTGATCAGCTCGGTGAACGCACAGGTGCCGTCCCCCTTCGAGCACCTCGAGGAGCAGCCATGACCCCGCGCAGGCGCATGGACCTGGACCCCGACACGGTGGAGCGCGACCTCGTGAAACTCGTGCTCACCGTGGTGGAGCTGCTGCGTCAGCTCATGGAGCGGCAGGCGCTGCGCCGTTTCGACGTGGGGGACCTGAGCGAGGAGCAGGAGGAGCGGATCGGGCTCACGCTGATGCTCCTGGAGGACCGCATGGCCGAGCTGCGCGACCGCTACGGGCTGCGGCCCGAGGACCTGAACCTGGACCTCGGGCCGCTGGGCCCGCTGCTTCCCCGGAAGTGACGTCCGGGGCACGCCCGGATCGGCGTCCGGAATCGGGCGTGCCCTCGGGCGTCCTTGCCGGACTTCTTCGTCAGGCCTCCTTGCGGCACAGAATCTCCCCGTGCAGGACGGCGAACCAGCCGTCGTGCCTTTTGCCCCACTCCCGCCACGCCCGCGCGATGGCGCGCAGCTGCTCCTCGGTCGCATGGCCGCCCGCGACGGCGTACTCGGCGTAGGGCGACGCCAGGGTGCGGTCGGCCCACAGTCCGCTCCACCACTCCCGTTCGGCGTCGGTGGCATAGGTCCAGGTGCCGGAGGTGGCCGTGATGTCGGTGAAGCCCGCCGCCAGCGCCCAGGACCGCAGCCGGCGGCCCGCGTCCGGCTCGCCGCCGGCGGCCCGGGCCACCCGCCGGTACAGGTCCAGCCAGTCGTCCAGGCCGGGCACCTGCGGGTACCAGGTCATCGCCGCGTAGTCGACGTCGCGGACGGCGACGTACCCGCCGGGTCTCGTCACCCGGCGCATCTCGCGCAGCGCCCGCACGGGGTCGCCCACGTGCTGCAGCACCTGGTGGGCGTGGACGACGCAGAAGGTGTCGTCCGGGTGGTCCAGGGCGTGCACGTCCGCCACCGCGAAGTCGACGTTGGTCAGTCCGCGCGCGTCGGCCGTGGCCCGGGCCTGCTCCAGGATCCCCTCCGCCAGGTCGACGCCGGTGACGTGCCCGTCGGGGACCAGTTCGGCGAGATCGGCGGTGATGGTGCCCGGACCGCAGCCGATGTCGAGGATCCTCATGTGGGGCTCGAGCGCGCCGAGCAGATAGGCCGCGGAGTTGGCGGCGGTGCGCCAGGTGTGCGAGCGCAGCACGGACTCGTGGTGTCCGTGGGTGTAGACGGCCGTCTCCCGGTGTTTCCGCATGGCTGTACCCCCTCTGTACCCCTCCTTGCCGCCCCGGGAACCCAGGGAGCAGTGCGTGACACGGTACGCAGGCATACCGGATGACGAGATGAGCATTCCGTCATGCGGACAATCGTTCCGCGGTGGGCGGCTCACCGGCCGTCGGACAGCGGCCGGTACACGGTCAGCGCCTCCGGCAGCTTCTCCAGCCGCACCTCGTCCTCCCCCTCCGTCACCTCGCCGTCGTAGGCGAGGAGAGTGCCCGGCGACAGCCCGGTCAGCCGGAGACGGTGGACCTGGACCGCGGCATGGACGGGGGACCGGGTGAGCGGGCCCGCGAGAGCGGCCGACAGCAGACGCAGGGCCGGCCCGCGGCCCCCGTGCACCACCCGGACGTCGAGGACGCCGTCGGCCAGGTCGAGCCGGCGGCCCGGGGCGAGTCCCATGCGGTGATAGGTGCCGTTGCCCGCGAACAGCAGCCACAGCGGATGGGGCCGGCCCTGGAACTCGGCCTGCAGCGGATGACGGTCCGCGCGCAGCACCTTCAGCGCCGCCACCACCCCGGCCGGCCAGCTGCCGATCCGGCCCTCCCACAGCTCGCGCTCCCGCACCAGCTCCGGGTACACGCCCAGACTGAACGTGTTGAGGAAGATGCCCTGCTTGCCCCCGGACCGGAAGCGGGCCACGTCCACGCGCACACCCTCCCCGTTCTCCAGGGCCCGGCACAGATCCCGTACGTCCTCCACCCCGAGGTCGTGGGCGAAGTGGTTGAGCGTGCCGCCGGGCAGCACCGCGAGCGGCAGACCGTGGCGCAGGGCGACCGCGGCGGCCGTGTTCACGGTGCCGTCGCCGCCGCACACCCCGAGCACCCGCGCACGGCCCGCGGCCTTCTCCAGCTCGGCCGGAAGGTCCTCCGGCGCGCACTCGACGATCTCCGCCTCCGGCAGGGCGCTCGACAGGGCCCGGGCGCGGTCGGCGGTGCGGGCCTCGTTGTTGACGACGAGCACCAGGCCCCTGCCTTTGGGCAGCGCCGGAACCTCGGCGCGGGGGCGGGCCGG
The DNA here is from genome assembly GCF_002155915.1 of Streptomyces thermovulgaris. Classification (GTDB taxonomy): domain Bacteria; phylum Actinomycetota; class Actinomycetes; order Streptomycetales; family Streptomycetaceae; genus Streptomyces; species Streptomyces thermovulgaris. The sequence continues at coordinate 5,083 of NZ_MUME01000003.1, forward strand.
CGGGACCAGCTGGGCACGGGTGGGCACGACGCCCCGTACGGCGAACGCGACGCCCGCACCCAGGGCGGCACCGGCCAGGACGTCGCTGGGGAAGTGCACACCGGTGTAGACGCGGGAGGCCGCGACCGACGCGGCGACCGGCGCCACCGCCGCACCCCAGGCCCGGGACTCCAGGGCGACGCCGGTGGCGAAGGCGGCGGCGGAGGCCGCGTGCCCGGACGGGAAGGAGGTGGTGACCGGCTGCCGTGTGAGCCGGCGCGCGTTCGGCACCGCGTCCAGCTCCGGCCGGGGGCGGCGCACCGAACGCTTGCCCAGGGTGTTGATGGTCAGCGAGGCCAGGCCCAGGGAGGCCAGACCGCGGGCCGCGGCGCGGCGGGCCCGCGGGGTGCGGCTCGCCGCGATGGCGGCAGCCGCCGCGAACCACAGCACCCCGTGGTCGGCGCTCCGGCTCAGCCGCGGCAGTACGGGTTCGGCACCGGGCCAGGAGCGTTCGGCCGCGAACTCGAACAGCCGACCGTCCAGGGCCAGCAGGCGGCGGAGGGCGGAGCGGGCGCCGGAGGCCGGGGCGGTGAGGTCGATGTCCGGGCTCATACAGGGACCGTTACCCTGAAGCGGCCGATTCCTGCCCCGAGGGTTCCTCCATGCGCCTGCTTCTCGTCCGTCACGCCCAGACTCCGTCGAATGTGCGCTCCCTGCTGGACACGGGCATTCCCGGGCCGGGGCTGACCGAACTCGGCGAGCGACAGGCCGCCGCGCTGCCGAAGGCGCTGGCGGGGGAGGACATCGACCTCCTCTACGCCTCCACCCTCGTCCGCACCCAGCTCACCGCCGCGCCGCTGGCCGCCGCCCGCGGGCTCGACGTCCTCGTCCGCGACGGCATCCGCGAGCTGTCCGCCGGGGACCTGGAGATGGAGCCGGGCGACTCCGAGCGCGGACAGGCGTACATGCGCACGGTGCTGGCCTGGGCCGCCGGTGACACGGAGCTGCGCATGCCCGGCGGCGAGACCGGCGCCGAGGCCCTGGCCCGCTACGACGCCGTCGTCGCGGAGGCCGCCGCGAGCGGCGCCGGCACCGTCGCCCTGGTCAGCCATGGCGCCGCCATCCGGCTGTGGGCCGCCTGCCGCGCCCACAACCTCGACGCCGCCTTCATCGCCGAGCACCGCCTCGAGAACACCGGCGTGGTGACCCTGGAGGGTTCGCCCGCCGACGGCTGGCAGGCCCTGACCTGGGCCGGTACCCCCCTCGCCCCCGCGGGTGAGCCCGATCCCACGGGCCGCATGGCCGGGCAGGCGCGACGGTAGCCGCGCGGCCGCGTCCCCCGGTGGCCGGGGCCCGGCCGTGCCCTGGTGGCCGGGGCCTGCGCGGGCCGTCGTCATCGGCGGTCATCGGCGGTCATCAGTGGTCATCGGCGCAGGAGCGCGCCCAGGCCGCCCGCCGGCACGCCCTCGTCGTCCAGGGCCATGGGGGCCAGCGACAGGGCCGTGGCATCGCCGGTGACCGCCGAGCGGAGCAGGGCGTCGTCGGCACGGGCCGGCCAGGAGCGCTGTTCGCCGAGGATCTTCAGCTCCGTGCGGTGCACGGCCGTCTGCCCCGGGTCCTCGCCGATCCACACCACACAGTGGCTCTCGGGGCCGTCCGGGTGGATCAGCAGCTGCTCCAGACGCTGCTCACGGGCCGCCTCGACCAGCGCGGGCACCCCCTCGGCGGCGCCGAGGCGGCCCTCGGCGTCCGGGACCCGGGCCGCCCGGAAACGGTCCAGCGCGGCCTCGACCCGCCGGCGCACGTGCCCGGCGCGGATCCGCTCCACCTCCTCGTCCGGCAGCCGGCTTGCGTCGCCGTGGGAGGCCTCCTCCACACGGTGGTGCAGCCGCCTGGGCAGCCGGTCGCGCACCGCGCGCCGCTCCGGCTCGTCACCGATCAGGATCAGCAGATCGGCCTGCGCCTCCTCCTGGCAGACACTGAGCGCGTCGGCGATCTCCGCCGCGCTGTGCTCCAGGACGTTCTCCACCCTCAGCTGGAAGTGCCGCTCCGCCTCGTCCCAGCCGGCGCCGCTCGTGCGGTGGACGGGCCACTGCTGCCCCACCATCGCGGCGGCCTTCTGCCGGCCCAGCGCGCTGCGCAGCTCGAAGTCCGCGCCCCGGCGGTCGATGTACGCCACGATCGCGACCGGGTCCTCGCCCATCAGGTCCAGCAGCGGTCCCACACGCGGCAGCGACGCCCAGACGGCCCGGCTGCCGCCCGGCGGGGGATGCGCCAGCAGGGGATCGAGCACGACGTTCCCGTCCCGGGCGAACAGGGCCCGCCCGTGCGGGTCGGGGAAGTGGCGCAGGTCCTCGACCGCGGCCTCCACCGCCCGGCAGGTGGCCGCGTCCGCACCCTGCCGCGACAGCTCCCGGACCATCGCCCGGGCCGTCGGACGCGCCTCGTGGGCCGAGCCCTCCGTCCACCGGGAGGTGTCGACGTACACGGAGGCCCAGGGACCCGGGTGTTCGTACAACGGGTGCAGAAAGGCGAGATCCATGACGCCCTCCCGGAGACCGGTCGGTGGCAGTGCACGCCGGGCGGGTACCCGGACCGCATGAACGAACACGACGAGGGGGACAGGACCATGACCGGAGTGGCCCCGGACCAGCTGGACGACCAGCAGCTCATGAAGGAACTGGAGACGATCCACCGCACGCGTCACGACACCCTGCTGTACGGCTCGAACGACGCGCTGCGGGCCCACAACGAGCGCATGGCGCAGCTCGAGGGCGAGTACCTGCGCCGCAACCCCCGGCGCACGGTCGCCGCGGGCCGCACCCGCGAAGGAGCCCGGGAACGCGGCTGCGGGGAGTCCGCGGCTCCCCGCACCTGAAGAGCCCGCCGCGGGCTCTTCAGGTGCTCCGGGACGGTACCGCGGGCGGGCCCCCACCGGTCGTGTCCGCCGGCGCGCTTCCTGCGGCGCGCCGGCGGGCGCCCTGCCCGGCGACCGCTCCGGGCGGCCCGGCCGGGCAGGGCCGCCCGGCCGATCCCGTGCGCCGTGGTGCGCCGTTCAGCCGGTCCCCTGGTCGGCGAACACCTTCAGGAACGTCTCGCAGAACGCCTTCAGATCACCCGGCTTGCGGCTGGTGACCAGCTTGTTCGGGCCGTTGTCGCAGACCTTCACCTGCTCGTCGACCCAGGTGCCGCCCGCATTGCGGATGTCCGTCCGCAGGCTCGGCCACGAGGTCAGCTCCCGGCCCCGTACGACGTCCGCCTCGACCAGCAGCCACGGCGCGTGACAGATCGCGGCCACCGGACGCCCGTGGTCGAAGAAGCTCCGGGCGAAGGCCACGGCCTTCTCGTCCAGCCGCAGGAAGTCGGGGTTGGCCACGCCGCCCGGCAGGACGAGCGCGTCGAAGGAGTCCGGGGACGTCTCGCGGACGACCGCGTCCACCGGGAACGTGTCCGCCTTGTCCAGGTGGTCGAACGCCTGGATCCTCCCGGGCCGGGTCGACACGAGCACGGGCTCGTGACCGGCGTCCTCGACCGCCTGCCACGGTTCGGTCAGCTCGACCTGCTCCACACCCTCGGGAGCGGCCAGAAACGCGATGCGCATGATGTCTCGACGTCCTCTCGTCTCGTCGGTCTGCCGTCCTGTCGTCCTGCTGTTCTGCCGTTCGGCCGTCCTGTGGGCCCGTCCGCCGCCTGTCGCCCCGGGCGTCCCGCCCGTCGTCCCGTCACCCGTCGTCACGTGCCGACGGGCCGGTCGGCCTCCGGCGTCCGTCCTTCCCGGCCGGGCCCGGGGACCCGGCCCTCGCTCATGCGGTGGTCCTGGCCCCGGAGTCCGCCGCGGCCCGGCTGATGTCGGCGAGCGCGGACCGGGGGCTCTGCGCCTCGGCCAGGTCGCCCAGGCTGACCACGCCGACGGGCATCCCTGCCTCGACGACGGGCAGCCGGCGCACCGCGTGCGCGCGCATCAGCGCGACGGCCGCGGAGACCCGGTCGTACGGCCCGACGACGAGCGGGTCGGACGTGCACACGGCCCCCGCGCTCGCCGCCTGCGGGTCCAGGCCCTCGGCCACGGCCCGCACCGCGATGTCGCGGTCGGTGAGCACACCGACGACGTCCTGCCCGTCGGCCACCACGACGGCGCCGATCTCGTGGTCCCGCATCAGCTGCGCCGCCTCGACCAGCGAGGCGGCCGGACGGACCGCGACCACGCCCGGTGTCATCACGTCCCTCACGAACTCGGCCATCGCACCGTCCTCCTCCGCCTCTTCGCGGCTTCTGCGCCGGCGGGACACCTCTGCGCGGCCCCCGCGCCGGCGGGACCGGGTGGCCCGGTGGGGCCGGCAGGGCCTGCGGGGGCGGTGCGGCTCGGGCGTGCGAAAGGACGCGCCGCCCGCGGTGCCCCCGCCGGCACGGGCCTCATGCGCGGTCCTCCCGGGCGGACCGCGCGGTGTGCGTCAGCTCCCTCGCCAGCTCCTGCACATTGGCGTAGCGCGCCTTGGGCGGCAGCTCCTCCAGTGCCTCGATCAGCGTGTCCGGTGCGTTCCTGCGGCGCAGGGCGCGGATCAGCTCGCCCGGTCCCGCGGGAAAGGAGCCGCGGCCCAGGAGCCTGGCCAGCTCCAGACGGACGGTCTCCAAGGACGCCCTCCAGCCGCCCGGCGTCGCCGGTCCGCCCCAGACCTCCGGATCGTCCTCGGCGGTCGGCTCCGGGTCGTTCCACTCCTGGGTCCGTGTGGGATGGCCGGACCTGAGCAGGCCCTGCAACTCGTGCTTCATCTCGTCGTCACGGTGGACACTCAGCCGGTCACTGCCTCGCTGCATGTCTCTCTCCAGATCGTCGGGGTGGCCCCCGCGTACCCGTGCACGGGGAGCCGACACGGGTTTCCGGGCGGGATGACGACGAGACGGCGGGGGAGGGAAGGCAGCGGGACGGCACCGGGACGTCAGGGGCGCGCCGCCCGCGGATTTACCGACGGCCGGGGTTTGCGGACGAGGACCGGGGGCAGGTGTGGTCCCAGTGCTTCGGACCGGAGGCACGTCCGTGGGAGCGGCGCCCGGCGCCGCCGTGCGCATGCCCGGTCCGGACCGCGCCCGCACCCCGCGGTGACCGCCCATTCCAGAGCACTCCGAGGGAGTTGCGAGGCACCATGCGAACGCGAGCGGGCGCCAGGCGCCACCCCCATGACGACGCCCCCGACACCGCCGAGGCCTTCCGCCGGCTCGCCGCGCTTCCGGCCGGACCGGAGCGCGACGCCCTGCGCGACGGGATCGTCCGGGCCTGGCTGCCCATGGCCGAACGGCTCGCCGGCCGCTTCCGCGGGCGCGGCGAGAGCATCGAGGACCTGCGGCAGATCGCGGCCCTCGGCCTGGTCAAGGCGGTCGACCGTTACGACCCCGAGCGCGGCAGCGCCTTCGAGAGCTACGCCGTCCCCACCATCACCGGTGAGATCAAGCGGCACTTCCGCGACCACATGGGGACGATGCGCGTCCCGCGCCGGGTGCAGGAGCTGCGCGACCGCGTCCGGTTCGCCGACCAGGACCTCTCCCGGACCCTCCAGGGCCGCCGCCCCACCGTCGCCGAGATCGCCGAGCACGCCCACCTCACCGAGGAGGACGTACGGGCCGGCCTCGAGGCGCTGGAGAGCGTCACCGCCCTCTCGCTCGACGCGGAGCTGTCCGGCAGCGAGGACGGGCACTCCCTCGGCGACTTCCTGGGCTCGCCCGACCCCGCCCTGGACACCGTGGTGGACCGCGAGGCCGTCACACCGCGGCTGGCGGCGCTGCCCGAACGGGAACGGACCATCCTGTACATGCGGTTCTTCGACGACATGACCCAGAGCCGGATCGCCGAGCAGCTGGGCATCTCGCAGATGCATGTCTCCCGGCTGATCANNGGACGACACCGGGGACGGCACCGGGGTGCCCTCCCCGTCCGGGAGCGGGCCGACGGGTGGGCGACGGGCGTCACCCGACAGGTGATGCGTGTCCCGCGAATGGGGCTCCGCCGCGCGCGGCCTCCCGGGGCGACGGCTGTGATGGGCGGGAAGGGCACGCACCCCGTGCCGTCC
>NZ_MUME01000030.1 GCF_002155915.1 Streptomyces thermovulgaris
GGGCGACCACGGAAGGCCGCCCGGCCCCGGCGGCCTTCCGTGGTCGCCCGGGACCGGTGCGGACGCGCTGCCCGCGGCCGACGGCGAGGCCGACGCCGACGGCGGCTCGCTGTCCTTCTCCTTCTTCCCGTGCTCGCGTCCGCCGCCTCCGGCGCCCCCGGCGCGGCCCGCGCCGCCGTGCACCGCTCCTGCTCCTCCCGGGGCCCCACCGTCCTGCTGTCTCGCGGAGGGCGACGGCCGGGCCTTGCCGCCGGCGTCCCCTCCCACGCTCACACAGCCGGTGGCGACGGCCAGAGCGGTGACCGCGGTGGCAAGACGGACCGACACGGACAAGGGGCGCACGGGAAGCCACCTCCGGGAGGAAAGACGTCACCGTGCCCAACGCCCCTCACCCACACGAGGACACGCGATCGGTCCGGACGGGCCTCAGCCGTATCCCAGGGCGTGCAGACGCTCGTCGTCGATCCCGAAGTGGTGGGCGATCTCGTGCACCACGGTGATCTCGGTCTCGGCGATCACGTCCTCCCGTGTCTCGCACATCCGCAGCGTCGGTCCGCGGTAGATGGTGATCCGGTCGGGCAGCACGCCCGCGTACCACTCGCCGCGCTCCGTCAGCGGGGTCCCCTCGTACAGCCCGAGCAGGTCGGGATCGTCGGCGGGCGGCTCGTCCTCGACGAACACCGCGACGTTGTCCATCAGCCGCGTCAACTCCGGCGGGATCCGGTCGAGGGCCTCGGCGACCAGTTCCTCGAACTCCTCGCGCGTCATCTCCAGCACAGGGCCATTGTCCGGTACGGCCCCGCCGTCACCCCACACCTGCGCATATCCGGTCGCGGACCTGGGCATGGGCGACCAATGGCCCGCGTCTCCCCCGCAGACCTGAACCGCATGCACCGTATGCACAGCATCCGAAGGGCAGGAAGGGCAGTACGCGCCCTCACCGACCGCCGGCACCGCTCGTCCCGCCGCCCGGACCCGTCCCTGAGGCCCGGGCCCCGTCCCTGGGTGCGCGCCCTGAGCCTGGTCGCCGTGGTGCTCGCCGGTGCCTGGCTGGGCCTGCTGGTCGTCGGCCAGGTACGGGTCCCGGTCGGCCCCATGGACACCACCATGACCCTGCGCCCGTCCCTCAGCGGCGGCACGAAGATCAATGTCTCCCCGCTCGGCGCCCTGGAGCTCGACAGCCATCACGCCCCGGTCCGCCTCGACGTCAATGTCGACCGGCTCGACCCCGACCGTTCCCAGGCCCTGATCGACCGGCCGGAGCGCTTCTCCGGCCTTCAGGAGGAGATCGTGCGGGACGTCGAGCACGGCACCCTCGACCTGGCCGTACGGTCCTGCGTGGCCGTGGTCACCGGGGCCACCGCCCTCGGGCTGGCCGTCTACCGCCGTCCTCGCCGCGCCCTGGCCGCCGGCGGTCTGGCCCTGGCCCTGCTCGCCGCGTCCGGGGCGAGCGCGTACGCCACCTGGAACCCGAAGTCCGTCCTGGAGCCCAGGTTCTCCGGGCTGCTGTCCTCCGCGCCCTCCCTGGTCGGCAATGCGCGCAGCATCGTCACCGAGTTCGACGTCTACCAGAAGGAGCTGGCCCGTCTGGTCACGAATGTGACCAAGCTCTACGACGCCGCCTCCACGCTTCCCGTCTACTCCCCCGACCCGTCCACCATCCGTGTGCTGCACGTCTCCGACATCCACCTCAACCCGGCGAGCTGGAAGATCATCACCTCGCTGGTGGAGCAGTACAGGGTGGATGTGATCGTCGACACCGGCGACACCATGGACCACGGCACCGCCGCGGAGAACGGCTTCCTGGACCCGGTCGAGGACCTCGGCGCCCCCTACGTCTGGGTCCGCGGCAACCACGACTCCCTGGTCACCCAGCGCCATCTGGAGCGCATGAGGAACGTGCACGTCCTGGACGACGGCCGGGCCGTGACCGTCGCGGGGCTGCGCTTCGCCGGCATCGGCGACCCCCAGTTCACCCCCGACCGCTCCGTCACCCCGGGCGGCGACGCCGCTCAGAGGCTGGCGGGCGCCCGCCTGGCCTCCGCACTGCGCGACCAGCGGGCCAAGGGCACCCCGGTCGACGTCGCCGTC
>NZ_MUME01000300.1 GCF_002155915.1 Streptomyces thermovulgaris
CGGAGCCATCGCTCAGGCCGCCCTCGTCCTCAACAACGCATGGAACGAAAGGCGTTGAGAAAACCTCAGTGAACGTTTCTCATCCTGAGCGCCAGGCGATCTCGATGGCGTGAACGGCGGCAACCGTGCGGCCGATGCGGTTGGTGCTGCAGCGGGCCTTGCGGAGGATCCGCCATTGTTTGAGGCGGGCGAAGGCGCGTTCGCCCGGGGCGCGCAGGCGGGTGTGGTCCCGGTTGTATCGCTGGTAGTGCTCGGGCAGGTCGCGGTGTCCGTAATACGGGGTGCGGACGGTGGCGCCGGCGCCCTGACAGGCGCGGTCGGCCAGGACCAGGAGTTGGTGGGACAGGCAGGCTTGGATCACACCGTGTGCGCGGGCTGGGGGTGCCCCCGGCCGAAGGCTGGGGGAGGTCAGGTCGTGGGTGCGGCCGGGCAGTGCGCGCGAGAACCACAGCGGTGTTCCGTCCGGGGCGGCCACGACCTGCACGTTCATCCCGTGACGGCGGTGCTTCATCGAGTAGTACGGCTCGTCCGCACGGATGCGGTCGGTGGCGGTCAGGGTGCCGTCGAGGATGACGAACCCCTCCGGCGGCGGCTTGTGCAGGGCCTGGTGCAGGCTCGGGGCGTGCTCGGCGAGGAGGCCGGCCGTTTCGTTCACGTACCGGCCGGCGGTGGCGGTGGAGACACCGAAGGCTGCTGCGAGCTGGGCCGGGGTCTCGTTCTTGCGCAGGTGCACCAGGACCAGCAGGGCCTGCCGGAAGCAGCCCAGCTTGCGCTGGCGGGAGTTCAGCTCACACCTTCGGGCGTAGATGAGCCAGGAAATGTGCTCCACGACCTCGTGCGGGACGTCGAGCATGGCACGATACGGGATCAACAGGGCTCCTGTGTCGAGAGGTTGGCGAGTGAGATCACCAGCCGCAACGGCCAGGAGCCCTGCCGCGTTACGGTCCTCGACCACCAGCCGCCATCACCCACGAACCACAGGATGAGAAACGCTCAGTGCTTAGTGAGTTTCCTGACCCATTGCGATGAGAGCCCTACGGGCAGCGCCAATGACATCATCCCATACCCGCGTTTGGATGATTTCCGCATCAGACGATGACGGTGCAGAAATCGCGCGGTCCAGCACCAAATTCAGTGCCTGCATAGCTGCAACTTCCTCTTCATCAATGAGGACGAAACCCAGCTTCCCGCATGGTTCCGCGAGAACGCCGGAGTCATCGAAGAAATCTAGCGCCTCATCGAGACCGGAATTGCCTGGATTCCTCGACATCCAGTTCTCCTCCTGCCAACCCTTATCGCTCAGCCTGACCCGCCAGTCGATTAACTGAGCGCGGATCCAAGGAGTCTGCAGTTCAGCGATTTTATGAGGCACTCCAGCTCCTCCACGTCTGCCACTCACCAAGGGGAAGGCGGGCTTTCACTGACATGAGGTCAACAGACCCCCCCAAGTCGAGACGTCGACGGCAAGATCATCGACCGCAATGAACAGAAGCCTTGCCACTTCATTCCCTGAGCACCATCCTTCACCACCCACAAACCAAAGGGTAAAAGTCTTTCAATCGCGCACCATCAATGGATCTTCAATCGAAGCATTTCGAATTAATGCCGACTCGAGCGGCAGCATGATCATTGATGTCAGACATGCGACCGCCCCGCACATTCGTTGGCAAAAATATGCGGGGCAATCACCTCTACAGATTCAGTAAATAGGCTCGCCAGCCACCCCGCTGAACCCCGAAAGGCCATGCTTCTTCGCCAACTCGATCACTTGGGGAAGGTAATCCAGTTGCCGAACTGAAAAGGTGAGGAGAGCATACTTCAGGGCGTCCTCTGGACTTTCCTCCAGATCGAACTCCGAAGGTTCTAGCACATCTTTCATGTCCGGCCAGCGGCTCAGCAACTCCTCACGGAAACGCAACACGTCATCGCTGGACGTCAGGCCGGAAGTATCCCCCTCGGCAAGCCTGTCGAAAATCTCCTCAGGATTTCCGACACCGTGCTTCCAGAAGCCAAAATCGCTGCTCAAGGCCCCCTCCTAAGGGTGCTTAGGATTGCATATCGGGCACTCAGTACCGCGACGGATCACTGTGGTCTTGAAGCCATATGTCTTCTCCAGCCATGCATCCTTCCTTCGTTGCACCCTCGTGTAATTAGACTTATTAACCTTTATCTCGTAGAGGTCAAGGCCCCCATCAGCGTTCTTGATTGCAATATCCACCTCGCGCACGCCATAGGGAGTCCACAACTTAAGCCCATTCCCGTAGGTTTCGCTGTAGATGTCCGATCGTTTGTAGAATCGTTCAAATGTCGCCGTCATTTCGTCGACACCTGCAGCGCCACGAGCCTTGTCATGCTTACGGTTACCACAGTTGGTGTTGTGAACGAGTACTGGCGCATCGCCCGCCAACACATAGTACGTGTGAAGATTGTTGACGGTGAGGTTGTGGACGGTGGCGTGCTGTGTCGTCCAGCGGTTGACCGCGGTGGTCTGGACGTGGGTGCCGGCGCTGGTCTTGAG
>NZ_MUME01000301.1 GCF_002155915.1 Streptomyces thermovulgaris
ATTTACGGGACAGCCCTTACCGAGATTCGGTGAACTACTCAATCTCCGCGATTTCTAGGCGGTATTCGCGGCGCATATCCTCCACCAAACGCTTCCCCCCGTATCGCACCACGCCACGCGCCCACCAAAACTTCTCGTCAATTCCAGGGAAGGCGTCCGGAAGCAGCATGGAACGGAATCGCGCATCCACTGCTTCAACTTTTGCACGGAGTTGCGAGAGTTCAGGAAATTTCTGCAGTTCCGCTGCACCCATTGCCCGCTCCAGGGAATCCCGCGAAGTCAGATCATTGAAATAGTCCTGCGCATCACCTCGATAGCCATGCTCACAACTCTCAACGAACCTTTCCCAACGAGCCAGTAGCGCCTCTGGCTCGACGTCCCGCCATCGACCCGATTTCCTCAGGAAGTCAGAGAAGGCGACACGAAAGCCGCTATCGGGATGAGTCATCGAGCCACCTCTCGTTCGAAGTAAGCGAGGGGGTCGTCCGGCCGGAAGTACGAGACGATTTTTCCGTTTCTCTTCATGCCCAGTTTCCCGGTACTCGGCTCGTACCTGATCAACGTGCCGTCGCTTCGCGTACCCTCTCGCACACCAGCGGGACACGAATCCGGGCACATGAGCGCTTTGGAATCCGCGACGTACCTGTCGAATCCGTCGTCGGTGTCATATTCAGGCATGTCCGGGGTTCGAGTCAGATTTCCATCATCGTCCATACCGAGGACATGCTTGTCGTAATGCGCGTCCGCGCTGGCGTCGCCATACGCTTCCCAATCGCAATTGTGAACAAGTACCGGCGCATCGCCCGCCAACACATAGTACGTGTGCTATGCGGCGCCCCTCTACCTGCTTCTTCGCAGGTCAGCACGTGATTTGCGTTCCGCTGGTGTCCGTGGTTGTGCGGGGAAATCCGTGGTTGTTGCCGTCGCTAAGGGCTGTCCCGTAAA
>NZ_MUME01000302.1 GCF_002155915.1 Streptomyces thermovulgaris
ACAGCGCGACGGGGCCGCCCGTGCCCTGGCCGAGCCACAGCAGGGCGAAGGTGTCCCGGTCCCGGGCGGCCCCGTCGCGCTGTTCGGCCAGTGCGGCGAGGTTGGTCTCGTTCTCGACGGTGACGCGGGCGTGCGGCAGCCGCTCCTGCAGCGCGGCCACCAGCCGGCGGTGCCACTCGGGCAGGCTCGTGGTGTTCCGCAGCTCGCCCGTGACCGGGTCGACCAGCCCCGGGGCGCCCATGCCGACCGTGTGCAGCCGTCGCACCCCCGCCTTCTCGGCCGCCCGTTCCACCAGTGCGACCGCGTGCTCCACCGCGTCCCCGGTGCCGGTGTCCCCGCCGATCGGCACATGCGCCTCGGCCAGCTCCCGGCCCAGCAGATCGGCCACGGCCACCGTGACGCCTCCGGTGCGCACGTCGAGGGCGGCGAGATGGGCGCGGTCGGCGGCGATGCCGTACAGCCGTGCGTTCGGGCCGCGCCGCTGCGCCTTGGCCTCCCCCACCACGGTGATCAGACCGGAGGCCGTCAGACGTTCGACCAGATCGGCGACCGTCGGCCGGGACAGACCGGTGAGCTGCTTCAACTGCCCTGCCGTCAACGGCCCTTCCTGCTGCAGCAGCCGCAGGGCGAGCCGGTCGTTGATGGCCCGGGCGGTGCTCGGGGATGCGGGCATGCCGGGAATCCTCTCAGATTCGACGGACCGCCGGACGGCCGTGTCCCCGCTTTCTATCAGGAAGGCTTCCTGATAGTTTTCGTCGGCGCCTTTCGCGCAAGGGGACGACGACACACCACCGGGGAGGGGCCGGACAATGAGTGCAGTGGTCCATCGGCAACGCGAAGTCCGGCACGCCCGGTACGCCGTCGCGGCCGTCTTCGCCGTGCACGGCGCCGTCACCGGTTCGTTCGCGACCCGTGTGCCATGGATCCAGGAGCACGCCTCGGTCGGTCCGGGGCAGCTCGGGCTCGCGCTGGCCTTCCCCGCGCTCGGCGCCTCCTTCGCGATGCCGCTCGCCAGCGGCATCAGCCACCGCTTCGGCGCCCGCACCGCGCTGCGCGGACTGATCGCCCTGTGGACGCTCTCCCTGGTCCTGCCCTCCCTGGCTCCGAACCTGCTCGCCCTGTGCCTCGCCCTGTTCGTCTACGGCGCCACGGCGGGCATGTCGGACGTCGCCATGAACGCCCTCGGCGTGGAGGTCGAGGACCGGCTCGGCCGCTCGATCATGTCCGGCCTGCACGGCATGTGGAGCGTGGGTGCCCTGGTCGGCTCGGCGGCCGGCACGCTCGCCGCGCACCTCGGCTCGGACGCCCGGCTGCACCACGCCCTGGCCGCCGCCGTGCTGACCGTCCTGGGGGTGGCCGCCTGCACCTGGGTCCTCGATCCGCGGCCCGCCGGGGACGAGGGACCGCCGCCGCGGTTCGCGCTGCCGCCGAGGTCGGCACTGCCGATCGGCGCGATCGGGTTCTGCGCGGTGTTCGCGGAGGGCGCGAGCCTGGACTGGTCGGCGGTGTATCTGCGGCACCAGCTGGAGACCTCGGCCGGTCTCGCGGCGGCCTGCACCACCGGCTTCGCGCTCACCATGGCCGTCGCCCGGATCGCGGGCGACCGGGTGGTGGACCGGTTCGGCGCGGTGCGCACGGTACGGGCGAGCGGCGTCCTGGCGGTCCTCGGCGGCCTGCTCGTGGTCCTGGGGATCCATCCGGCCGTGGCGATGACCGGATTCGCGCTGATGGGCCTCGGCATCGCGGTCGTGGTACCGCTGTGCTTCGCCGCGGCCGGCCGCAGCGGGCCGAACCCCGGCCAGGCCATCGCCGGGGTCGCGACCCTCACCTACACCTCGGGGCTGATCGCCCCGAGCGCGATCGGCGGACTGGCCCAGGTGTCCGGCCTCACGTTCTCCTTCGCCCTGGTCACGCTGCTGGCCTGCGGCATCGCCGCCTTCGCCGGGGTGCTCGGAGCGGGCGACCGCGGCCGGTCGAAGGTCGGCCCCGCGGCAAACGCGGCGGTTCCCGGCCCGCGGTCCTGACCCTCCGGCTCCGGCCGTGCTTCGCCGCGGCCGGCCGGGACGCGGAGGCGGAGAACTCCCCGGCCCTTGGACTCCCCGGCCCTTGGGCTCCCCGGCCCGCGCGCTCCGGCACTCCCGGCAGGGGCCCTCCCCCGGCCGGGAGCAGGCGTCCTTCCTGCCGGCCGAAGCACTCCGGACACCCCTGGCAGAAACCTTTCGGGCACCCCTGACAATGGTCCGGACAGTCCGCAAAGAGCGAGAAAGCGAAACCCACCATGGATCTCGGCGTGCGCTGGAAGCTGCACGGTGACGGACGGACACCCGCCCCCGGTGCGGTCGTCCGGCCCGACGAACGGCTCTCCTGGCCCCGCACCGTAGGACTCGGCGCCCAGCACGTCGTGGCCATGTTCGGTGCCTCCTTCGTCGCCCCTGTGCTGATGGGCCTCGACCCCAACCTCGCGATCATGATGTCGGGTGTCGCGACCGTGATCTTCCTGCTCGCCACCCGCGGCCGGGTCCCCAGCTATCTGGGCTGCTCGCTGTCGTTCGTGGGCGTCGCCGCGGTCATCCGGGCGCAGGGCGGCACGAGCGCGACCGTGACCGGCGCGGTCTTCGTCGTCGGCGTCGCGATGTTCCTGGCGGGTCTGGCCGTGCAGCGCTTCGGGGCGCGGATCATCCACGCCGCGATGCCGCCGATCGTCACGGGCGCGGTCGTCATGCTGATCGGCTTCAACCTCGCTCCGGTGACCGCCACCACCTACTGGCCGCAGGACCAGTGGACGGCCCTGCTGGTGATGCTGTTCACCGGGCTGGCCGTGGTCTGTCTGCGCGGCTTCTGGTCCCGTGTCGCGATCTTCCTCGGGCTGGTCTTCGGCTATGCCGTCTCCTGGGTCTTCGACCGGGTCTTCGGCAAGATCCACTCGGTGGACGCGAGCGGAAAGGTCACCGACCACTGGCGTCTGGACCTCTCCGCCGTGAGCGAGGCCGACTGGATCGGACTGCCGTCCTTCCACGGCCCCTCCTTCGAGTGGTCGGCGATCCTGGTCGCGCTGCCCGTGGTCATCGCGCTCATCGCCGAGAACACCGGGCATGTGAAGGCGGTCGGCGAGATGACCGGCGACCCGCTGGACGACAAGCTCGGCACCGCGATCTCGGCGGACGGCGCCGCCTCCATGCTGTCGACGGCCGTGGGCGGCCCGCCCAACACCACGTACTCCGAGAACATCGGCGTCATGGCCGCGACCCGTGTCTACTCCACCGCCGCGTACTGGGCCGCCGCCGGCTTCGCGCTGCTGTTCGGCATCTGCCCCAAGTTCGGGGCGGTCGTGGCCGCCATCCCGGGCGGTGTCCTCGGCGGCATCACCGTCATCCTGTACGGCATGATCGGGCTGCTCGGCGCGCAGATCTGGATCAACGCCAAGGTCGACCTGCGCAATCCGCTGAACCTGGTGCCGGCGGCCGCGGGCATCATCATCGGTGTCGGCAACGTCACCATGAAGTTCACCGACACCTTCTCCCTCAGCGGCATCGCGCTCGGCACCCTGGTGGTCATCATCGGCTACCACACGCTGCGCGCGTTCGCCCCCGCCCATCTGAAGAAGCAGGAGCCGCTGCTGGACGAGGGCACGTCGTCGTACAGCGAAGGCAGCGGGAACGGCGGGGACACCGCGGGCGACAAGGACGGCACGGCGGCCGAGGGAGTGCGGCGCGCCGAGCCGTAGGCGTACGGCGGTGTGCACGTCCCCGTACCCGTGCACCCGTCCTGTGCTCTTGCCCGTGCTCGTGTGCGACGGGTCCGGTGTTCCCCCGTTCCGGGGAAGCACCGGACCCGTCGGCACCCGGCCCGGTCCCGTCCTGGGACCCTGCCCTCATGGGGCAATCGGCACAACTCACCCATGACCCGGCCGCCGTGGACGCGGTCGTCGCCCGGATGCGCGACCTGGCCGCCGTGCTGCCCGAGCGCGACGGGATCGCGGTCTTCAACCGCGTCTACCTCGAGGTCGTCGAGACGGCCGGCCGGCACCCGGCGGCGCGCCGGCCCGGTGCCGCGCTGGAGGTGCTCCTCGCCGAGCGGTACCTGACCGCCGTGGACGCGGCGGCCGAGGGGCGGCGGGCACCGGCCTGCTGGCGGCCGCTGCTGGAGTTCCGCCGCCATCCCGGTCTGCGTCCCTCGCAGTTCGCGCTGGCGGGCGTCAACGCGCACATCGGGCACGACCTGGTGCTCGCCGTGGTGGACGCCTGCCGTGCGCTGCGGTGCGAACCGGCCGACGTGGAAGGCGCGTTCCACCGCGTGGGTGACCTCCTCCTGGCGCTGGAGGAACGGATCCGCGAGGAGCTGATGCCGGGCCCCGATCTGCTGCGGATCGCCGATCCGCTCACCCATCTGCTCGGTGCGTGGAGCCTGGAGCGGGCGCGGGAGGCCGCCTGGTCGGCGGCGCGCTCGCTGTGGGCGCTGCGCCGGCTGCCCGATCTGGCCGAGGAGTTCGTCCAGCGGCTGGACGCGGCGGTCGGTCTCGCCGGGCGGATGATGCTCACCCCGCTGCCGGCCTGACCGGGGCGTCCTCTCCGGCTCTCCCCCCGACCTCCTTGCTGCTCCGGGTGCGTCGCCCCAAAGCAGCGGTGCTCACGGGGAACGGGCCGGGCGGCCGGGGTCCGGCCGCCCGCACAGCTCCCCTCAGTCCTCGGGGAGTTCGACGGGGGCGATCTCGTCGTAGACGTCGCCCGGGCCGGGGTTGGCCGGGTCGGTGCTGCCGCCGAGGTGGCGCATGACGCCCCAGACCGCGTTCAGCGCGGTCTGGACGGCGCCCTCGGCCCAGCCGGCCGTCCAGGAGATGTCGTCGCCGGCCAGGAAGATGCCCCGCCGGTCCTCGGGCAGCCGGTCCTGCATGAAGTGGGTGAACAGGCGCCGCTGGTAGCGGTAGTGGCCGGGCAGGTTGGCCTTGAACGCGCCCATGAACCAGGGCTCGCTCTCCCAGGAGACGGTCACCGGGTTGCCGATGATGTGCTTCCTGATGTCGACCTTCGGATAGATCTCCGACAGCGACTTCAGCATCACCTCCATCCGCTCCTCGGCGGACAGCGGCAGCCACTTGAGGCTGTCGTCGCACCAGGTGTACGACAGGCACATCACGGCGGGCCGGTCCGGGCCGTTGTCGAGGAGGTAGGTGCCGCGGGTCATGCGGTCGGTGAGCGTCATCGACATGACGTCCCGCCCGGTCGGGTTCCCCTGGTCGTCGACGGCCTTGTCGAGCCAGAACGGACGGTCGACGGGGACGAAGAGCTTGCTGGACTCCATGTAGTGGGTGCGCTCGATCGCCGTCCAGTGGTCGATCGGGAAGAGGTCCTCGTCGCACTGGATCCTGGACAGCAGCAGCCAGGACTGGGCGGTGAAGATCGCCGCCTTGTAGGTGCGGATGTCGCCGGCGGCGTCCGTCACGGTGATCCGGTTGCCCGCGGTGCGGTGCAGCCGGGTGACGGCCGGACGCGGCCGGCCGTCGGGGTGCAGGGACTTCACCGAGGTGCCCTGCGGCCAGTGCACGATCTTCTCCGGCTCGCGTTCCCACAGCCTGAGCGGCAGTTGCTGGGAGCCGCCGACGATGCTGCGGTGGTGGTTGTCGGCCTCGGTGTAGACCACGCGCAGGATCTCCAGGATGGAGTTGGGGAAGTCGGTGTCCCAGCCTCCGGTGCCGAAGCCGACCTGGCCGAAGATCTCCCGGTGCCGGAAGGACCGGAAGGCCTCGGAGTCGCACAGGAACCCGTAGAAGGTCTGGTTGTCGAGCTTCTCGACGAGCCGGGACCAGATCCGGCGGATGGTCGGCACGTCCCGTTCGCGGATGGCGCGGTTCATCGTGGAGAAGTCGGCGTCCTCCTCCAGGCACCTGTTCCAGGCGTCGGCCACGTCCCGGTAGACCTGCGGCAGGTCGTCGATGGTCTCGGCGTAGTGCGTCTCGCCCTTGAGGTCGATGACGGTCGACGGGGTCGCCTCGGACAGCGGGTTGGGGAAGGGCCGCATCTCAAGGCCCACCAGGTCGATGTAGTGCTGCAGGGCGGTGGAGGACGGCGGGAAGCGCATGGCGCCCATCTCGGCGGTCAGCGACTCGTCGCAGCCCTCGAAGCCGACGGTGCGCAGCCGGCCGCCGATCCGGTCGGCCTCGTAGACGACGGGCTTGAGGCCCATCTTCATCAGCTCGTAGGCGGCGACGATGCCGGACAGACCGCCGCCGATGATCGCGACCTCGGTGCCGTGCTCGGTGGCGGGGACCTGGCCGAGGCCCGCCGGATGGGCGAGGAAGTCGTCGTACGCGTAGGGGAAGTCCGGGCCGAACATGGTGATCGGCGGCTGCTGCTCGTCTGCGTGCTCGACGGCGTTGGGCACCGTGGACGTCATGGGGTACGGACTCCTTGCGTGGAACATGGGGTGGGGAAGGGCCCGGAAGAAGGGCTGGGGAGGGGAAGGGGCCCGAGGGCTCAGAGGAGGGACCCGTACAGGCCGGGGCGGCGGCTCCTCAGATACGGGTTGGCCTCGCGGGAGGCGGCCAGAAGGGCGGGATCGGCGTCGGCAACGAGCAGTTCCCCGGTCCGGCCGGCGCGGGCGCGGGCGACTCCGTCGGGGCCGGCGAGCACGGAGAGTCCGACGAACTCGAACTCGCCCTCGGTTCCCGCCC
>NZ_MUME01000303.1 GCF_002155915.1 Streptomyces thermovulgaris
GGTGCCCCTGCTCGCCGGGCTGGCGGTGGTCCCGGCGGCGTTCACGCTCGCCGGGTTCAACTGGTGGGAGGCGTACCGGCTGCTGGTCACGCGCTACCACCAGGGTGTGGGAGGCATCCGTCCCTACGGCTACTGGGTGTGGGCCAATCTCGCCTGCGCGGTGCTCGTCACGGGCCCGGCGACGGCGGCGGGTCTGCGGCGGGCGGGTGCGGTGCTCGTCCGGCGCCGCGGCGACGTGCTCTCCCGCCCCGCGGGTTCCGCCGCCGGCGCCCGTCTCGCGCTCCTCGTGTGCGCGGCGCTCCTGGCGCTGCTGGTCGCCGATCTGTCCGGCATGAGCAAGGCGGAGACGGAACGCATCTGGCTGCCCTTCACGCTGTGGCTGCTCCCGGCGTGCGCGTTCCTCGCCCTCCCTTGTGCTTCCGGCTCCTTCCTCCCCCGCGCCTCCGGCTCCTGTCCCTCCCCTGACTCCGGCTCCGCTCCGGCAGGGGGGATTCCCCTCCGTGCCTGGCTCGCCGCCCAGGCGCTGCTCGCCCTGCTCCTCAACCATCTGCTGATCACCCGGTGGTGACCGCTTCGCGGGAGGCACGGCCGGCGGGCCGCCCGGACCGGTTCAGCGGGCCCGGTCCGCTCGCCGGCCGTCAGGGCAGGACCGCGAAGCCGTCCAGTTCGACCAGGGCCTCCTCGTCCCACAGGCGGACGACTTCCACGACCGCCATCGCCGGGTAGTCCCGCCCGGCCAGCCGGCGCCAGCAGCGGCCGAGTTCGGGGGCGTGGGCGCGGTATGCGGCGAGGTCGGTGGTGTACACCGTGACGCGGGCGAGGCCGGCGGGGGTGCCGCCGGCGGCGCGCAGGGCGGCGAGGAGGTTGGCCAGGGCGCGTTCGAACTGTTCGGGGAGGGTGTCGCCGACCACCTTGCCGTCCGTGTCCAGTGCGGTCTGGCCGGCCAGGAACAGGACCCGGGAGCCGGTGGCGACCACGGCGTGGGAGAAGCCCGTGGGCGGGGACAGGTCGGGCGGGTTGACACGTTCGACGGTCATGGGGCCTCCCCGGTGGGATGCGGCTCGGCGTACAGCTCCCGGGCGATGATCTCCCGCTGCACCTCGCTCGCCCCCTCGTAGATCCGGGGGGCGCGGACCTCGCGGTAGAGGTGTTCGAGGAGGTGGCCGCGGGCCAGGGCGCGGGCGCCGTGCAGCTGGACGGCGGTGTCGACGACGTACTGCGCGGTCTCGGTGGCGAGCAGTTTCGCCATGGCGGCGCGGCGGGGGACGTCGGGGGCGCCGTCGTCGTACGCCGTCGCCGCCGCGTACACCATCAGCCGGGCCGCCTCCGTGCGCAGGGCCATCTCGGCGACCTGGTGGGCGACCGTCTGAAGGTCCTTCAGGGGGCCGCCGAAGGCCTTCCGGCGCGCGGTGTGGGCGAGGGTCGCGTCCAGTGCCGCCTGTGCCATGCCCACGGCGAACGCGCCGACGCTGGGACGGAACAGGTTGAGTGTGCTCATGGCGACCCGGAAGCCGCCGTCCACCTCGCCGACCACGTCGTCCGCCGTGACGGGGACGTCGTCGAAGTCGAGTGCGCCGACGGGGTGCGGGGCGAGCATCTCCAGCGCGGTGCCGGTCAGGCCGGGGCGGTCCGCCGGAACCAGGAACGCGGTCACCCCGCGGGAGCGGGCGTCCGGGGTCGTGCGTGCGAAGACGATCTGGAAGTCGGCCTCGGGGGCGTTGGAGATCCAGCACTTCCGTCCGGTGAGCCGCCAGCGGCCCGGCCCCTCCGGTGCGGCGCGAAGGGTCAGTGCCGCCGCGTCCGAGCCCGCGTCCGGCTCGCTGAGGGCGAAGGCCGCCACCGCGCTGCCCTCGATCACCCGCGGCAGCCAGCGGGCGCGCTGGGCCGGGGTGCCGTGGGCGTGCAGGGGGTGGGCTCCCAGGCCCTGCAGGGCCAGGGCGGTCTCGGCCTCGGTGCAGACGTACGCGAGGGACTCCCGCATCAGGCACAGGTCCAGCGCGCCCGAGGTGAACAGCCGTTCCAGCAGGCCGAGTCGGCCGAGTTCCGCGAGCAGGGGGCGGTTGACGCGGCCCGGCTCGCCCCGGTCCGCGAGCGGACGCAGCCGGTCGGCGGCCAGAGCGCGCAACTCGGCGCACCAGGCGGCCTGTTCGGGCCCGAGCGAGAATGCGGGCATACGCCGGTCCTCCTCCGCGACGGTCCGGTGCGACCGGGACGCAGCCACCGTATCGCGCACCATTGACTGTCGTCACCAGCGCGCTACGCTCCCGATGCGAGCCCACCACGGCAAAGGGGGCGAACCATCATGGATCCGACCAGGACCGGCATACGACCGCCGACGGCCTCGGCCCATGTCGACACCTTCGCGCGCGACCGTCTCCCACCCCCGGACCAGTGGCCCGAACTCCGCTTCGACCTGCCCGAACTGCGCTATCCCGACCGGCTGAACTGCGCCGTCGAACTGCTGGACCACGCCGGCCCCGACCGCCCGGTGTTCCGCACCCCGGCCGGAGAGACCTGGAGCTACGGCGAGCTGCGCACCCGTGTCGACCGCATCGCGCACCTGCTCACCGGCACGCTCGGTGTCGTCCCCGGCAACCGCGTCCTGCTGCGCGGCCCGACCACCCCCTGGCTGGCGGCCTGCTGGCTGGCCGTGCTGAAGGCCGGCGCGATCGCCGTCACCGTCCTGGCCCAGCACCGCCCGCACGAGCTGCGCACCATGTGCGAGATCGCCCAGGTCCGGCACGCGCTGTGCGACGTCCGGTCCGTCGACGACCTGGCCAAGGCGGAGATACCCGGGCTGACCGTGACCACCTACGGCGGTGACGGCCCCGACGACCTCCTGCGCCGCCCGGCACCCGACGCCCCCTTCCCGGCCGTGGACACCGCCGCCGACGACGTCGCGCTCATCGCGTTCACCTCGGGCACCACCGGACGGCCCAAGGGCTGTGTGCACTTCCACCGGGACGTGCTGGCGATCGCCGACACCTTCTCGAAGCATGTGCTCAGACCCCGCGCGGACGACCTGTTCGCGGGCAGTCCCCCGCTGGGGTTCACCTTCGGGCTCGGCGGGCTCGTCGTCTTCCCGATGCGCGCCGGCGCCTGTGCGCTGCTGCTCGAACAGGCCGCTCCGCGGCAGCTGCTGGCCGCGGTCGCCGAGCACCGGGTGTCCGTGCTGTTCACCGCGCCCACCGCCTACCGGGCGATGCTCGACGGACTCGACGCCCATGACGTCTCCTCGCTGCGGCGCTGCGTGTCCGCCGGGGAGAACCTGCCCGCGGCCACCTGGCACGCCTGGCACGAGCGGACCGGGCTGCGCATCATCAACGGCATCGGCGCGACCGAGCTGCTGCACATCTTCATCTCGGCGGCGGACGAGGACATCCGGCCGGGGACCACGGGCGTGCCCGTACCGGGGTGGTACGCGCGCGTGCAGGACGAGCGGGGCGTCCCCGTGCCCGACGGACAGCCCGGTCTGCTCGCCGTCCAGGGGCCGGTCGGCTGCCGCTATCTCGCCGATCCACGGCAACGCGAGTACGTACGGGACGGCTGGAACATCACCGGGGACACCTATGTCCGCGAACCGGACGGCTACTTCCGTTACCTCGCCCGCGCCGACGACATGATCATCTCGGCCGGGTACAACATCGCGGGACCGGAGGTGGAGGAGGCGCTGCTGCGCCACCCGGACGTGCTCGAGGCGGCGGTCGTCGGACGGCCCGACGAGGCCCGCGGGCAGATCGTGGTGGCCCACGTCGTGCTGCGGCCGGGCGCGCCGCGGGACCCGGAGGCGCTGCGCGCCCATGTGAAGTTTGAGCTGGCCCCGTACAAGTGCCCGCGCGAGATCGTCTTCCTGGACGCGCTGCCGCGCACGGCCACCGGCAAGCTCCAGCGGTTCCGGTTGCGCGACCGGGGCGGCGGGAGCGGGTGACCGGGAGCAGGACCGGGCGGCGCTCCCAAAGCGCCCGCAGCGACGGGCCGGAAGGGCGCATCCGGTGCGGCGAGGCTGGTGTGACCAGCAGTGATGCCGACGACCTAAAATGATCAACGTGTCCGAGCAGCAGGCGCTACATGCCCCGAGGTCCTTGATCGTCACGCTCTACGGTGCGTACGGCCGCTTCGTTCCGGGCCCGGTGCCCGTCGCCGAGCTGATCCGGCTGCTGGCCGCCGTGGGGGTGGACGCGCCGTCCGTGCGGTCCTCGGTGTCACGGCTCAAGCGGCGCGGCCTGCTGCTGCCGGCCCGTACGGCACAGGGCGCCGCGGGCTACGAACTCTCCGCCGAGGCACGGCAGTTGCTGGAGGACGGCGACCGCCGCATCTACGCCACGGAGCAGCCCGGGGACGAGGGCTGGGTGCTGGCGGTGTTCTCCGTGCCCGAGTCCGAGCGCAACAAGCGGCACGTGCTGCGCTCCCGGCTGGCCGCGCTCGGCTTCGGCACGGCGGCACCGGGGGTGTGGATCGCCCCGGCCCGGCTGTACGAGGAGACCCGGCACACGCTGCAGAGGCTGGGCCTGGACCCGTACGTGGACTTCTTCCGCGGCGAGCACCTGGGCTTCACCCCGACCGCGGAGGCGGTCGGGCGGTGGTGGGACCTGGCGGCGATCGCCCGGCAGCACGAGGCGTTCCTGGAGCGGCACGCGGGCGTGCTGCGCGCCTGGGAGCAGCGCACGGACACCCCTCCCGAGGAGGCCTACCGCGACTACCTCCTCGCCCTGGACTCCTGGCGTCATCTGCCGTACGCCGACCCGGGTCTGCCCGCCCGGCTGCTGCCCGCCGACTGGCCGGGCACCCGCTCGGCCGCCGTCTTCCGCGGGCTGCACGAACGGCTGCGGGACGCGGGGGCCGAGTTCGTGGGGCTCTGAGCCGCACCGGACCCCGTTCTCTCGGTCATCTCCCCAGGGTCAGGCGGGGTTTGGGGGCGTCCGTGCGGCCCGTCGGCGGGCGGCGGCTGCCCGCACGGTAGGGCGCGGGCCACACGGCGGCGGGGCCGGTGTAGCCCTGCTCGACGGCGGCGTGCAGCGTCCAGTGCGGGTCGTACAGGTGCGGGCGGCCCAGGGCGCACAGGTCCGCCCGCCCGGCCAGGATCAGGGAGTTGACGTCGTCCCAGGAGGAGATCGCGCCGACCGCGATCACCGGGACGCCCACCGCCCGGCGGATGCGGTCGGCGAACGGCACCTGGTAGGAGCGTCCGAACTCCGGTTGCTCCTCGGCCACCACCTGCCCGGTCGACACGTCGATCGCGTCGGCGCCGTGCGCGGCGAAGGCACGTGCGATCTCCACGGCCTCCTCGGCGGTCGTCCCGCCCTCGGCCCAGTCGGTGGCGGAGATCCGCACGGTCATGGGGCGTTCCTCGGGCCAGACCTCCCGTACGGCGTCGAAGACCTCCAGCGGGAACCGCAGCCGCCTCTCCAGTGAGCCTCCGTAGGCGTCCGTGCGGAGGTTGGTGAGCGGGGAGAGGAAACCGGAGAGCAGATAGCCGTGGGCGCAGTGCAGTTCGAGCAGGTCGAAGCCGGCCCGGGCGGCCCGGACGGCGGCGTTCACGAACTGCTCGCGGATGTCGGTGAGCCGGGCCCGGGTGAGTTGGCGCGGTATCTGGCTGCCGGGTCTGTACGGCAGCGGGGAGGCGGCCACCAGCGGCCAGTTGCCCCGCGGCAGCGGCTCGTCCATGCCCTCCCACATCCGCCTGGTCGACCCCTTGCGTCCGCTGTGGCCGAGCTGCACGCCGATCGCGGTGCCCGGTGCCTGCCGGTGCACGAAGTCGGTGATCCTCCGCCAGGCCTCGGCCTGCTTGCCGGACCACAGACCGGTGCAGCCCGGGGTGATCCGGCCCTCGGGGCTGACGCACACCATCTCGGTCATCACCAGGCCCGCGCCGCCCAGCGCCCGGGCGCCCAGGTGCACCAGGTGGAAGTCGCCGGGGACGCCGTCGACCGCCGAGTACATGTCCATGGGGGAGACCACGACCCGGTTGCGCAGGGTCAGGCCGCGCAGCCGGAACGGGGTGAACATCGGGGGCGTGCCGGGCGGGCAGCCGAACTCGCGCTCCACGGCCTCGGTGAAACGGGGGTCGCGCATCCGGAGGTTGGCGTGGGTGACGCGGCGGCTGCGGGTGAGCAGGCCGAAGGCGAACTGGCGGGGCGGCCGGTCGAGGTGGAGGGCCAGGTCCTCGAACCACTCCAGGCTGGCCCGTGCGGCGCGCTGGGTGGAGGCGACGACCGGTTTCCGCTCCTCCTCGTAGGCCGCCAGCGCCTTGGGCAGGGAGGGCTGTTCCTCCAGGCAGGCGGCCAGGGCGAGGGCGTCCTCGACGGCGAGTTTGGTGCCGGAGCCGATGGAGAAGTGGGCGGTGTGGGCGGCGTCGCCGAGCAGCACCAGATTGCCGTGCGACCAGCGGGCGTTGGTCACGGTGCGGAAGGTGGTCCACACGGACCTGTTGGAGTGCAGGGGGCGTCCGCCGAGGGCGTCGGCGAAGATCTTGGCGCAGCGTTCGACGGACTCCCGCTCGTCCAGGGCGTCGAAGCCGGCCGCGCGCCACACCTCCTCCCGCATCTCGACGATCACGGTCGAGGAGCCGGCCGCGTAGGGGTAGCCGTGCAGCTGCATCACGCCGTGCTCCGTCTCGGCGATCTCGAAACGGAAGGCGTCGAAGGCGAGATCGGCGGCGAGCCAGATGTAGCGGCAGCGGTGACCGGTCACCCGGGGGCGGAAGACGTCGGCGTATCTCCCGCGGGTGGCGCTGCGCACTCCGTCGGCGGCGACGACCAGGTCGTGGGTCTCGCGGAGCCGGTCCGGGGGCGGGGCCGGGGTGCGAAAGCGCAGCTCGACGCCGAGGGAGCGGCAGCGTTCGTGGAGGATGTGCAGCAGGCGCCGTCTGCCGAGTGCGGCGAAGCCGTGGCCGCCACAGGTGTGCCGGATGCCGCGGTGCACGATGTCGATGGCGTCCCAGCGCACGAACTCCTTGCGCAGGGCCTCGTACACCACCGGGTCGGCGTGCTCGATCCCGCCGAGCGTCTCGTCGGAGAGCACGATCCCGAATCCGAAGGTGTCGTCGGGCGCGTTGCGCTCCCAGACGGTGATCTCGCGGTCCGGGTCGAGCCGCTTCAGCAGGGCGGCGGTGTACAGACCGCCGGGGCCGCCGCCGACGACCGCGACCCTCAGGGCACCGGTCACCGCGCCTCTACCTCCCCCGCCACTTCGGCGGGCGCTTCCCGGTGAAGGCCGCGTGGAACTCGGCGTAGTCCTCGCCGCGCATCAGCAGGGCCTGGGTGGAGGCGTCCAGTTCGACGGCGGCGGACAGGGGCATGTCCAGTTCGGCGGTGAGCAGCGCCTTGGTCTGGGCGTGGGCGAGGGCCGGGCCGTCGGCCAGCCGGCGGGCGAGGGCCTGGGCGGCCTCGTCGGCGCGGCCCTCGTCGGTGAGCTGGCTGATCAGGCCGATCCGCTCGGCCTCGGGTGCGCGGACCGGTTCGCCGAGCATCAGCAGCCGGGTCGCGTGGCCGAGTCCGACGATGCGGGGCAGCAGATAGGCGGCGCCCATGTCGCCCCCGGACAGGCCGACGCGGGTGAAGAGGAAGACGAACCGGGCGGTGGGGTCCGCGACGCGGAAGTCCGCCGCCAGGGCCAGGACCGCGCCGGCTCCGGCCGCCACCCCGTGCACCGCCGCGATCACCGGGAACGGGCACTCCCGCAGGGCCCGGACGACCTGCCCGGTCATCCGGTTGAAGTCCATCAGCTCGGATGCGTCCATGCTCAGCGTGGCGCCGATGATCTCGTCCACGTCGCCGCCCGAGCAGAAGCCGCGTCCCTCCCCGGCCAGCACCAGGGCGCGCACGGCCCGCTCACGGGACAGTTCGGCGAGCAGGTCGCGCAGGTCGGCGTAGGCGCCGAAGGTGAGCGCGTTCAGCCTGTCGGGGCGGGCGAGGGTGACCGTGGCGATGCCGTCGGCGCGCTCGACGCGCAGATGGCGCCAGTGGGAGGTGCGGGCTGCGGAGCCGGTGAAGGGACTCATGACGTACGGCCTCCTCGCGGGAACTGCCACGACCTCTGCCACGCCGAGCTGTTTCCCCCGAAGCTATCACTCATCTGTGACTGCCGTCACGGCCACGCAATAGCGTTTGTGGCAAAGTGGCGGATAACCGCCGGTTCGTCGCGGACCCGTCACCGGCGCGGCGCATACGGGCGAAGTCGTGGGAGCCCGACCGTCCGCCCTGGTGAGCCGCCCCGTGCCGGGTCCGGCGGTGCCGGTGCGGAGGCCGCCGGAAACCGCCGCCGACGGGCCCCGTACCATTCCCTCGTCGACCGACAGGACAGCCTGGATGGTGCCCACTGGGCTGCCCTGCGCCACGAACGGACACACGGTGCACGAACCCCCCTCCTCGACCTCCCCCGCCTCCTGGCGCGTCGCGCTGCCGCACACGGCCGCCGCCGTACCCGTGGCCCGTGCCCTGATCCGCACCGTGCTGGCCGAGCTGGAGCACACGGCCGACAGCGACACCGCGGAGCTGCTGACGGCGGAGCTGGTGGCGAACGCCGTGGAGCACACCGCGGGGCGGGGCCCGATCGAGCTGGTGGTGGAGCTGCTGCCGACCGGCTGCCATGTCGAGGTGCACGACCCGGACCCGGATCCGCCCGGCGGTCTGACGCGCCCCTGCCTGACGGCGCCGGATCCCTGGCAGGAGCACGGACGCGGCCTGCTGCTGATCCGCACCCTCAGCGCCGCCTGCGGACACCGCCCGACCGCGTCGGGCAAGGCGGTGTGGTTCAGACTGACCTCTCCGCCCCGGCTGCGTCCGGCCTGACCGGCGCCCGCCGCCGCGCCGCGGCACCGGGCCGACCGGGGCGCGCCACGACAAGGGAGCGGGGTCCCGCCGCCCGCCGGGCCGGGTCCGCTCAGGCCAGCGTGGCGACCATGACCGCCTTGATGGTGTGCAGCCGGTTCTCCGCCTCGTCGAAGACGACCGAGTGCGGCGACTCGAACACCTCGTCGGTCACCTCCAGCGAACTGAGGCCGTACCGCTCGTGGATCTCGCGGCCGACCTTGGTGCCCAGGTCGTGGAAGGCGGGCAGGCAGTGCAGGAACTTCACGTCCGGGTTGCCGGTGGCGCGCAGGACGTCCATCGTCACCGCGTACGGGGCGAGGGCCGCGATCCGCTCGGCCCACACCTCCTGGGGCTCGCCCATGGACACCCACACGTCGGTGGCCACGAAGTCGGCCCCGCGCACACCGTCGTCCAGGGACTCGGTGAGGGTGATGCGCGCACCGCTGGAGGCGGCCAGCTCGTGGGCCCGGTCGACGACGTCCTGGGCCGGCCAGTACGTCTTGGGGGCGACCAGGCGGACGTCCATGCCGAGCAGGGCGCCGGTGACCAGGTAGGAGTTGCCCATGTTGAAGCGGGCGTCGCCGAGGTAGGCGAAGGTGGTCTCGTTCAGCGGCTTGGCGCCGTGCTCGGTCATGGTGAGCACGTCGGCGAGCATCTGGGTGGGGTGCCAGTCGTCGGTGAGCCCGTTGTAGACGGGGACGCCGGCGTACGCGGCGAGCTCCTCGACGGTGTCCTGGCTGTCGCCCCGGTACTCGATCGCGTCGTACATCCGGCCGAGGACGCGGGCGGTGTCCTTCACGGACTCCTTGTGCCCGATCTGCGACACGGACGGGTCGAGATACGTCGTCGAGGCCCCCTGGTCGGCGGCGGCGACCTCGAACGCGCAGCGGGTGCGGGTCGAGGTCTTCTCGAAGATCAGCGCGATGTTCTTCCCCCGCAGGTACGGCGTCTCGGTGCCGGCCTTCTTGGCGGCCTTCAGCTCGGCCGCCAGCTCGACCAGACCGCGGAACTCCTCCTGGGTGAAGTCCAGCTCCTTGAGGAAGTGGCGGCCGGCGAGGGCGGTCGGGACTGTCGCCATGGGGGCACTCCAGCAGGTGGGGGACGGAACGGACCGAGCGGACGGGATGGACAGGGGTGGACAGGGACGGGCAGGGGCGAGGCTGCCACCTTGGAAGTCTATACGAACTTTTGAATTTCTATGCAGAGGGTCGGCGGGAGGGCCGCCGGGACCGCCGCGGCCATCGTCCCACGGCACACGCCGGCCCGACGGACGCCGGCCGGCGGACGACAGCGACGGACGGCCTCGGCGGACGACAAAGGTGCGGAACCCGTCGGACCAGGTCCCGCACCTCAGGGCCGCTCGGCGCCGTCCAGTGCCCCGGCGCGGTCAGGCGCCGCCAGAGCTCGGCGTCCCCAGGTGGACGGGGAGGGCCTGGACCGAGTTGGAGAACATGGAGGCGACGGGCACGAGGTCGCCGGGGTCCACCGCCAGCGACAGGTCGGGGTAGCGGGCGAACAGTGCCGGCAGCGCGATGTTCGCCTCCAGCCGGGCCAGCGGCGCGCCCACGCAGATGTGCGGCCCGTGACCGAACGAGATGTGCCTGGTCCGGGGGCGGGTGATGTCGAAGCGGTGGGCGTTCGGCCCGTGGTGGGTGCTGTCCCGGCCGACGGCGCTGTACGGGGCGAGGATGGCCTCGCCCGCGGGGATGGTGACGCCGGCGATCTCGATGTCCTCGAG
Source organism: Streptomyces thermovulgaris (assembly GCF_002155915.1). Classification (GTDB taxonomy): domain Bacteria; phylum Actinomycetota; class Actinomycetes; order Streptomycetales; family Streptomycetaceae; genus Streptomyces; species Streptomyces thermovulgaris. The sequence goes on from NZ_MUME01000303.1 coordinate 10,549, forward strand.
GGGGTAGCGGGCCATGAAGTTGCCGATCGGGGCGTCCCAGCGCAGGGTCTCCTCCACCACCGCCGACCAGACCTCGGCGTCCCCGTCGAGGGCCAGGGCGCGCTGGTCGGGGTGGGTGAGCAGGGCCCGGACGGCGTTGACCAGCAGGCTGAGGGTGGTCTCGTGGCCGGCGGAGACCATCACCCACAGCGTGCCGAGCAGCTCCTCGTGGCTGAGGGTGTCGGGCTCCTCCTCGCGGGCGGCGATGAGGGCACTGGTCAGGTCGTCCCCCGGCTCCTTGCGCCGCGCCTCGACGAGCCGGTCGAGCAGCAGGTAGATGTCCCGCTGGGTGTTCAGCACCTCCTCCGGGGTGGTGTTGGTGCGGAAGATGCTGTCGACCAGGGCGCGCATCTCGTCGCGCTCGTGCTCGGGCACACCGACCAGCTCGCAGATCACCTGCATGGGCACCGGGTAGGCGAAGTGCCGGCGCAGGTCGACCGCCCCGTCCTCGCCGGCGTGCCCGGGCAGGGCGTCCAGCAGGTTCTCGGTGATCTCCACGATGCGCGGGCGCAGGGACTGGACCCGCTGCGGGGTCAGGGTCTTGGTGACCAGTCTGCGCAGCCGGTGGTGCTCCGCGCCGTCGGCGGTCACCATGTTGGTGACCTTGACCATGCCGATCAGGGGCCAGTCGTCGGGTATCTCGCCGTTGCGGATGGCGTTCCAGTTGTTCCAGTCCTTGCTGATCCGGGGGTCGGTCACCAGGTCGACGAGGAGCTGGTGACGGGTGACCGCCCAGGCCCGCACACCGCCGGGCAGCTCGACCCGGACGACGGGGCCGAGCTCGCGCAGCCGAGCGGCCTCGCCGTGGTGGTCGGAACCGGTGGGGTCGAGGCGGATCAGGGGCACCTGGTGGGCGGAGACGTCCTGGACGGTCATGCACTACCTCCGTTGGCGGGCCGCGTTCTGGCGGATTGTCAAATGATCATGCTCCATGAGGCGGCGCCGGGGAAAGGGGCCGGGTGAAGGTCACCGGCAGGGAGACGGGGCAGCGCGTCCACGGCGAAGGCCGCAGAGCGATCTCGTCGGCGGGAATCTCCAGCCGGACGTCGGGCAGGCGGTGCAGAGCGGTCTCGACGGCGGTGCGCGTGATCAGACGGGCGGGAATCCGGGCGGGGCAGGCGTGCGGACCGGCGCTCCAGGCCAGGTGGGAACGGTTTCCCGGCTCCGCCGAGGGGTCGCCGTCGTGGATGCGGGGATCGTCGTTGGCGGCGGCCAGGCCGAGGATCAGGGCGTCTCCCTTGCGGATGCGCTGACCGCCCAGCTCGGTGTCGCGCAGCGCGTAGCGGGCGGGCATGTGGGTCATGGGCGGGTGACGCCACAGCACCTCGTCCAGGGCGTCGTCGATGCCCAGGCGTCCGCCGCGCATCCGTCCGGCGAAACGCGGGTCGGTGAGCATCAGCTGCAGGGTGCGGGCGATCCAGATGGTGGTGGTCTCCTGCCCCGCGGAGATCATCACCACCATGGACTGCAGGACCTCGGAGTCGTCGCGCAGATCGGGGTGGGCGAGGAATCCGGAGGTGAGGTCGTCGGAGAGTGCGCTCCGGCGGGCGTTCATGACATCGGCGAGGACCTCCTCGAACCGGCGGTTGCCGGCCTGCGAGTCGTCGGCGGAGCCGAACAGCGCCGCCAGACCGGCCAGCAGCTCGTACCGTTCGGCCATGTCCAGGCCGAACAGGGAGGCGATGGCGAGCAGCGGAATGGACTGCGCGTACTCGGCCACCAGGTCGGCTCTGCCGCGGTCGGCGAAGCCGTCGATCAGGTCGGAGCACATCGCCTGGACCGACCGCCGCAGCCGCCGCTGGTCGATCGAGCTGACCCCGTCGTCCAGCGGCCGGCGCAGCCGCCGGTGCTCCTCCCCGTCGGCGCCGATGACATTGGCCCGCCAGAACATCATCGGTCCCAGCCCGGAGTCCGGGGGGACCACACCGGTCTGGAAGTCGCCCCAGTTGCGTGCGTCGCGGGAGTAGAGCTTCTCGTTGCGGGTGATGGTGAGCAGCTCCTGATAGCCCATCACGAGCCAGGCGGCCACGCCGGGTTCCAGCTCCACCCGGGCGACGGGGCCCCACTCCTCGCGCAGCCGGCGGTAGACGCTGTGCGGATCGGCGGACGCCGTCACCTCGGACAGGGAGGTGAGTCCGGCCGTCGTGGTGTGTGCCGGGCAGCCCGGCGGGGGTGAGGGAGTCATGAGGCCACCTTCCGCGCGCGGGAGAGCTCGGTCGCGTGCTGGACGAGGGCGATCAGCGCGTCCATCGCCTCGGTCCGGTCACGGGCGTCGCACTCCACGATCGGGGTCTCGGGCAGCAGGTCCATCGCCTGCCGCAGCTCCTGCTCGCTGTAGTGCTGGGTGTCGGGGAAGCGGTTGACCGCCACGATGAAGGGCGTGTCCCCGCGCAGTTCGAGCTGGTCGAGCACCTCGAAGCTGTCCTCCAGACGGCGTGTGTCGACCAGGACGAGCACCCCCACCGCGCCCTCGGCGAGGCCCTCCCAGAGATTCCAGAAGCGGCGCTGGCCCGGGGCGCCGAACAGGTACAGCACCAGACGCTCGTTGAGGGTGATGCGGCCGAAGTCCATCGCGACCGTGGTGGTGCGCTTCTCCGGCAGACCGGCCAGGCTGTCCACCCCCGCGCCGGCCTCGGTCATGGTCTCCTCGGTGCGCAGCGGCCGGATCTCGCTGACCGAGCCGACCAGGGTGGTCTTGCCGACGCCGAAGGCGCCGACGATGAGGATCTTCACCGGCTGCTGCACGGTATGGGGCAGATAGCGGTCAGCGGAGTTTGCGGAGACCATGCAGTACCTCCTCAAGGAGTGACGGGTCGGGAGAGGAGGCGGCCGGAATGCCCGAACGCGCCTGCAGATGCCCGGAGTCCACCAGGTCGGACGCCAGGATGGTGACGATGCTCACCGGAAGCTCCAGATGGGCGGCGGCCTCCGCCAGGGAGAGCAGCCGTGTGCACATCGTCAGCAGCGCCCGTTCCTGGCGGCTGGCCGAGACCGGCAGAGGTTTGTCCGGATTGGCCAGCAGCAGAGTGTCGACCCGCAGGGTGTTGCGGGTCGGCCGCGACCGCCCGCCGGTGAGCACATACGGCCGCAGCGGGCTGTCCCGGTACTCCTGGGGGTCACTCATGCCTGGACTTCCTGGCGGGTCGGGGTCGCCAGCCCCCGCTCCCCGAGCTTGAGGACCTGGGCCTGCATCTGCTGGGCCACCAGGGCCGGGTCGACGACCGCGTCGGTGACCACCGCCAGGTGCGTGCCGGTGGCGGCGGAGCGGACGAACAGGAAGCCGCCGTCCCACTCGGTCAGCTGCTGGCGCACCGTCTGGTTCCCGGAGCCGAACTCCTGCGCCAGGCTCTTGCCCAGGGACTGCAGGCCGGAGCAGGCCGCGGCCAGCCGGTCGGCGGTCTCCTGGTCGGTGCGGTCGCACCAGGTCACCGGAAGCCCGTCCGAGCTCAGCACCACCACGTGCCGCACCCCCTGCACCGACGTGACGTCGGCGATCATCCAGCTCTGCTCCTGCGCCTTCTGCTGGTCCTGCGTCATCGGCCTTCTCACTCCTGCGTGTTGTTACGGACGTTGTCGCCGGCGTCACCGGCCGTGTCACCCGGAGCCGGATCCGCGCCCTGTCCTCCCCGGAAGTAGGCGCCCATCCAGTCCGCCGCCTGCTGCGGTGTCGGGGCCGGCGCGGCCTGTGCCGCCGCGGCCGGCGAGGAGTCCGCGGTGGTCGGGGAGACGTCAGCCCCGCCCGGGGAACCGGCGCCCGACCTGCCTCTCAGCGAGCGCCGCTGCGGAAGCCCCGAGGGTGCGGTGCCCCCGCCGGCGGGCCCCCGCGAGGACGCGGGGGCCGCGGGTGCGGCGGGCTCCGCGGCACGGGCGCGCTGCCTCGGAAGGTTCACCCCCGCCGGCTCGAGGGTCTCCACCATCGCGGTCGGCACCAGGACCACGGCCCGTATCCCGCCGTACGGCGAGGGCATCAGGTCCACTCCGAACCCGTGGCGGCGGGCGTACTCCCCGACGACCGCGAGGCCCGTCTGCGGCACCTCGCCCACCTCGCCGATCCCCACCGGCCTGCGTCCCGAGGCCACCTCGCGGGCCTGCGCCAGCGAGTGCTCGTCCATGCCCACCCCGCCGTCGTCGATCTCGATGACGGCGCCCCGCTGCACGGAGCGCACCGCCACCGACACCTTGGTGCGCGGCGGGGAGGACTGCGTGGCATTGGCCAGCAGCTCCGCGGTCAGGTGGATCAGCGGCTCGACCACCTGCGGGGCGGCCGCCACATCCTGCTCCCCCGCCACCTCCACCCGCTGGAAGGCGGTGATCCGGCCCGAGGCGGCCCGCACCACGTCCACCAGGGCCAGCGGGTTCTGCCACTGCTGCCCCGGCCACTCCCGGCACAGCACCGCCAGGCTCTGGGCCAGCCGCGCCTGCTGGGCCGCGGAGTGGTCCACCGCCATGCTCGTCTCCAGGACGTCGGCGTTCTCCGGGTGCCGGGACGCCATCAGCGACGCCTCCTCCTGGATGCGGTGCGCCGCCGCCTGCACCCGCCGCGCGAGGGCGACCACCGCCAGCCGCAGGGTCTCCTGCCGCTCCCGGCTCTCCTCGGCCATCCCGGCCACCACGGCACGCACCCGCTCGAGCCCCCGGGCCACGTCCTCGTCGACCTTGCCGCCGGCCGTCCTCCCGGCCTTGCCGCCGTCGTTCCGGGCCTTGTCGCCGCCGGACACGGACGACGCCGGTTCGTCGCTCAGCAACGCGGGCAGCTGCACCGTCACCAGGTGCTCGATCGCGGCGCGCAGCGCCTCGGAACGTTCCTCCGCGAGGGCCCGCCACCGGGCCTCCTGCTCCTGGAGCTCCCTGTGGCGCTCCTGGATCTCCTCACGGAGGCGCTCGTCGATCTCCTCACGGAAGCGCTCGTTCTCGGCCACGGCGCCGCGGTACCGGCGGCGCGTCCACTCCACGGCCGCCAGCAGGACCAGGACCGCGACGCCCCCTGCCACGGCCCACCCGGGACGCGTTCCGCCGGCGATCAGGGCGACGGCGGCGGCACAGGCCGCGGCCGGGCCCAGGACGACCGGCCACAGCAGCCCGCTCGGGCGTGGGTGGGACGCGGAAGACGGGGAGCGAGCCATGAAACACCCTCAAGACAAGTCAACAACGGGGAAGGGGACCATCGTTCGCGGTCGCGGTGCCGGTCGGTGAAACCCGCTCCTGCGGCGGGAGCACAACCAAGGGGGAGGTGGGGGGGACTGCTCCCTCGTGATCACCGCGGGGAAGCCTACAACTCCATGGGAACCGCGGTCGTATCCGGTCGATCACACGATGCAGGGCATACAGCAGAATGGTTACTGCTCATCAGAACCCTTGTCACATGAACCACTTCTCTTCAGACACCGCCCAAGCGGTGTGTAGCAGACCGGATACAGGATGGTCCAATTCGCATCCTGGGCTGGCTAAGCTCGGGGAAGTGGTGTACAAGCTGCCGCCGCCCCGGCGGGTTGCCCGGCCGGGGAGAGCCGGAAAGGCGGTGCACGCACCGGGAGCACGCACGAGCCGACGGCCGGCCGGTGCGGGAGGACGCGAACCGCAGCCACGCTGCCGCCCCGGCCGTCTCCCTTGCCTCCAGGGCGAGTTGCTTCCCTTGGACGTGAAGGCGAAGGCGACGGCCCGTCGGCCCGCGCCGGGAGAAGCAGTCGCCGACGCAGTCGATACGGACGGTGCCGGTCCACGCGGCGACACGGAGGAAGCCGCCGCCCCGGCAGCGGCGTGCTGCGCCGGGGCGGCGGCTTCGGCTGTGCAGATGCCCCTGTGTGGTCGTGCCCCCATGTGGTTGTGTCCCTGTGCGGTCGACGAGTCGATGAAGGAGGGCGGCGGGACGACGGGGCGGTGTTCCCGAAGGGGCCGGCTCCCTTCAGCGGCCGCTGACGGCATCGGCGACGCGGGCGATGACGGAGGTGCGCTCCAGTCCGGAGTCCTCGTGCCGGTCGGCGGCCCGGTGGGCGGCGCAGAGGCCGCGCACGCCCAGCCGGCGCAGCGGCTCCGGCTCCCAGCCGCGCACCGTGCGGCCGACCCAGGGCAGCCGGGTGAGGCCGGTCCTGCGGCGCGGGATCAGGTCGCGCAGGGTACGGCCGGCGAGGGTGGCGCTGGTCACGCCGTGTCCGACGCAGCCGCCGGCCCAGCCCGGTCCGGTGCGCTCGTCCAGGNNAGCGCACCGGACCAGGTGTGGTCGATCGCGACACCCTCGGTGGCCGGGAAGAGCTGCCGCAGGATCGCCTGCACCTGCCTCCGGGCGACGGCCCTGCTCTCGCCGCGCCGGTCGACACGGGAGCCGAACCGGTACGGG
>NZ_MUME01000304.1 GCF_002155915.1 Streptomyces thermovulgaris
GCGGACCGCAGACGGGCCGGCACATGGTAGGGGCGCCGGCCCGTCTGCGGTCCGCTCAGCCGTACCTCGAGTTTGCGGGGGACCGAGTCCGGGGACAGCTCGTCGACGATCCACAGGTCGCCGGCGCACTGGTACACCACCCGGGTGCCGTCGCTCGCGGCGTGCCGGGCGTAGAAGGAGTCGTGGTCGGTGTGCCGGCGCAGGTCGGAGCCGTCGCGGGCGCACGAGTAGAGGTTGCCCACGCCCTCGTGGTCGGAGAGGAAGGCGATCCGGTCGCCGACGAGCATCGGGCAGGCCAGATGGCCTCCGATGCCGGCGAGCAGCCGTTGTCCGTGCAGCCACAGCCGGCCCGTGGCGCCGCCCCGGTACCGCTTCCAGGAGGCCGGTTCGTGCGGGGGTGTGCCGGTCAGCAGCAGGGGCTCGTCCGCGCCGTCCGCGGCGGCGATCTGAAGGTCGGCCACCGGTCCCCAGGGCAGCCTGCGTCCGGGGGAGCCGTCGGTGCCGACGCGGTAGGCCCAGGTGAAGTAGGAGAAGGGCTCGCCGTGGGAGGTGACGGCGAGGATGTCGGAGCGGCCGTGCGCGTCGGGCGGTGCCCACCCGCACACCCGGGTGTCGGTGCTGCCCCAGTACGTCAGCTGCCGGCCCGGTCCGCCGTCCGTTTCGACCAGGTGGATCTCGGGCGCCAGGGTCCGCCAGCTCGTGTACGCGATGTGCCGCCCGTCGGGCGAGAAGCGGGGGTGGCCGATCTTGGCACGGTCCACGGTGAGCCGCCAGGCACGGCTGGATCCGTCGAGCGGCGCCAGCCAGAGGTCGTCCTCGGTCACGAAGCACAGCAGGTCGCCGCTGAGGTGCGGCAGGCGCAGATAGCTCACCTTCCCATGCTTTGTCCGGGGATGTACCGCAGCAACTTCTGGACCTTTATGGAAATCCGACAAACGTGACCCAGCACACGTACGAAACCGTTTCGTTTCGATGAGCGCCTGCGCTACATTCGTGGCATACGAAAGAAGACGCCGGACCATGTGCCGGGACATGTACGAAACCGTTTCGTACGAGAAGTCGTACGGAGAGGCCGTACGGAAACCGGGCGGAACGCGCGGAGAAGGAAGGCGACAGACCATGGCCGAGGCCGCGACACCCCGTCGCAGCCGTCTCACGCCCGAGCGCGAGGCCGAGCTGTACGAGGCCGTGCTCGACCTGCTGCGTGAGGTCGGTTACGACGCCCTCACCATGGACGCCGTCGCCGCCCGCACCCGCTCCAGCAAGGCCACCCTCTACCGCCAGTGGGGCGGCAAGGCCGAGCTGGTGGTCAAGGCCATCCGGCACGGCCATCCCACCCGGATCGAGGAGATCGACACCGGCACGCTCCGCGGTGACCTGCACGCCCTGGTGACCCAGGAGGACGACTGCACCATGCAGCGCAACGCCGCGCTGATGCGGGGCGTCGCCATGGCCCTCCACCACAACCCGGACCTGCTCCAGGCGTTCCGGGAGCAGCTGGTGGAGCCGGAGCTGGCCGAGTTCCGGCGGATGCTGCAGCGTGCCGTCGACCGGGGCGAGATCCGGGCCGACTGCCCCGCACTGGACTTCCTGCTGCCCATGATGGTCGGCGCGTTCGTCACCAAGACGCTGCTGGACGACCAGCCGCCGACCCGCACCTTCCTCACCTCGTACATCGACGCCGTGGTTCTCCCCGCCCTCGGCGCACCCCCCTCCTGACC
>NZ_MUME01000305.1 GCF_002155915.1 Streptomyces thermovulgaris
GGTGGGGTCCCCGCCGAGGTCCGCGGCCCCCTCCTGCGCGGACACCGTCTCCACGGCCGCTTCCGCCTCCGCGGCCGCCGTTTCCTCCGCGGTCTCCGTCCCGGTCACAGAGTCGCTCATGCCCAGACGCTACCGCGAAGCCCTGGGGTACCGTCGACTCCGATGGCCACGATCGAGGAGTGCCGCAGGGCACTCGAGAAGCTTTCGGACAACCTGGCGGGCGCCGAGGGGAACGTCCGTGCCGCGGCGGCGCTGGACCGCTCGGTGAGCTGCCGTCTCAAGGACCTCGGCGTCACCTTCGTGGGGCGCCTTGTGGACGGCCGGATCGAGGTGCAGGACACCGTCCAGGGCCCGCCGCCGCAAAAGGCCCAGATCAGGCTGGTCATGACCGGTGACGACCTGGTCGCGCTGGTCGGCGGGGAGCTGAGCTTCGCCAGGGCGTGGGGGTCGGGCCGGGTGCGGCTGGAGGCGAGCCTGCCGGACCTGTTCCGGCTCAGGAAGCTTCTGTAGCCCTCACGCGCGCACGTGCCCTGCGTGCGGCGGGCACCACCAGCGGGGTGCCGGTCTCCGGGTCCTCGACGACCTGGCAGCGCAGTCCGAAGACCTCCTCCACCAGCTCGGCGGTGACGATGTCGCCC
>NZ_MUME01000306.1 GCF_002155915.1 Streptomyces thermovulgaris
GCAGCCCTCCTCGCCGGCCGGCCCGGCCGGCGAGGAGGGCTGCACGGGGCCGTACACCGTGGTGGTCGTGGACGGCGATCCGGGCGGCACCTCGGTGCGCGCGGCGGTGACCCGTCTGGCTCAGGAGGGGCCCCGGGCCGGGATCCATGTGGTGTGTCTCGCCGAGACGGCGCCCGCCTCGGCCGCGTCCCCGGTGCCGGACACCTATGAGGCGGCGTGCGCGGTGTCGCCGGTGTTCCGGGAGTGCGGAGCCGTGGCCCTGCTCAGCGGCGACGTGGCCACGGCACTGCGGCTGATGCGCGTCGCGGCGCCCCCGCCGGCCGGCGGCCCGCGCGCCAAAGCGGCCTGCCGCCTCCCGGCCGGGCCGCCGCTGCCCACCCCGGTGACCCCCGGCACCCTCGCCGCCGTCGACGCCGTGTCCTTCGCGTGGGCCGAGCGGTTCGCGCGGGCCCTGGCCCCCCTGCGGCCGGACGGGTCCGCCGGGAACCGCCCCGCCCGGGTGCCGGTGCCGCTGCCGCCGTCCGCGCGGCTGCTGGACGAGCTGGGGCTGGCCCGGGCCACCCCGGCGTCGTTGCAGGCGCGCTGGGCGGACGCGGCCGACGACACCACGGCCCTCGGCGGGCGGGCCTGGGCGGTTCTCGGCGCCGGTCCGCGCGGACCGGTCTGCGTCGATCTCGTGGCCGACGGACCGCATCTGCTGATCGAGGGGCCGGCGGGCAGCGGCCGTACGGAGCTGCTGCGCTCCGTCGTCGCCTCGCTCGCCGCCGCCGAGCGGCCCGACCGCCTGGCCGTCGTGCTGGTGGAGGGCCGGGACGGCATCGGCACGGACGGCGGTCCGGGCGACGGCCTGCGGGTCTGCACGGACGTGCCGCATGTGACCACCCATCTCGCCGCCAACGATCCGGTCCGCATGCGGGAGTTCGCGCAGTCGCTGAGCGCGGAGCTGAAGCGCCGGGCCGAGCTGCTGGGGCGGTCCGACTTCGCCGAGTGGCACACCCGGCACACGGCATCCGGCCGTGTCGTCGCCCGGCGCACGGCCGCGTCCCCCGGCGTGCCCGGGCCGCGCCGCGCCGGCACGGGCGGTACGGCGGGCGCGGCGTCCGCCTCCGCGGGGGCGGCCGATCTCGACAGCCCGCCCAGTTCCACCCTGCGGCTGCGCCCCGGCGCGGCCCGCCGGCAGGCGGAGGTCGCTCCGCCGCTGCCCCGTCTGGTGGTGGTCGTCGACGACCTGGACGCCCTGGTCTCGCCCGCGCTCGGGGCGCCCGGGCGGCCCTCGGCCGGCTCCGTGATACGCGCGCTGGAGGCGGTGGCCCGGGAGGGCGGACGGCTCGGCGTCCACCTGGTCGCGGCCACCGCGCCCGGCGGCCGTACGGCCCAGAGCGAGCCGGTGCGCCGGGCCACGCTGCGGATCGCCCTGGACGCGCCGGCCTCGGGGCCGGACGAGCCGGCCCCCGGACGCGGACGGCTGACCTGGCCGGACGGCCGGGTGACGGCGTTCCAGGGAGGCCGTGTCACCGGCCGCATCCCCCGGACGGCGACCCAGCGTCCGACCGTGATCCCCCTGGACTGGCAGCGCATGGGCGACCCGCCGGCCCGGCGCTCGGTGCGGGAGCTGGGCAACGGGCCGACGGACCTGGCCCTGCTGGCCAGTGCCCTGGAGCGGGCGGCACGGGAGGTGTCCGCGGCACGGATTCCCTCGTTGCTGTGATCCGGTTCCCTCGTTGCTGTGATCGAGAGCTGACACCGAGTCACGACGTGGTAGCGATCGCCCGCTCGGCAGCGCGGGCGCTCCTGCCGCCTCCAGGGCCCGGCGTGGACCGGACCGCACGGGACAGCGCTCGGACGTTCGACGCAGACGGAGAACGGGGCAGTCATGCGCAGCACGAGCAGCACCATCCGGACACACCGCACCGCCGGAACCACCCGGATCACCCGGACCGCCAAAGCCGCCAGGGTTGTGGCAGCCGTCGCCGCGGGAGCGCTCGCGTTCTCCCTCACCGCGTGCGGCGGCGGCAGGAACAGCGACGGCCAGGACGGCGGGGACACGAGGACCACCACCACCGTCACCCTTCCCCGGCTGGACGGCACGACGCTGGAGGTCGCCGCCGTCTGGACCGGCAGTGAGCAGACGAACTTCAAGAAGGTCCTCGCGGAGTTCGAGAGGCGCACGGGCGCCAGGGTCACCTTCGTGCCCGCCCAGGACCCGATCGTCAACTTCCTCGGGTCGAAGATCGCGGGCGGCCGGCCGCCGGACGTGGCGCTGCTCCCGCAGCCGGGCGCCATCAGGCAGGCCGTGGAGAGGAAGTGGGCCAAACCGCTGGGCCCCGAGGTCCGCGAGCAGCTCGCCAAGAACTACTCGCAGAGGTGGCAGGACATCGGCACGGTCGACGGCACCCCGTACGGCGTCTACTACAAGGCCGCCAACAAGTCGCTGATCTGGTACAACGCCAGGGTCTTCGAGAACGCGGGCGCGAGCGAGCCCAGGACCTGGAAGGACCTGCTGACCACGGCCCGGCTGATCTACGACTCCGGTGTCACCCCGTTCTCGGTCGGCGGCGCCGACGGCTGGACCCTCACCGACTGGTTCGAGAACGTCTACCTCTCCCAGGCGGGCCCCGAGAAGTACGACCGGCTCGCCCAGCGCAGGATCAAGTGGACGGACCCGTCCGTCCGGGACGCGCTCACCACGCTCGCCCAGATCTGGTCCAGGAAGGAGTACCTGGCGGGCGGCCCGGACGGCGCGCTGCAGACCGAGTTCCCGGCATCCGTCACCCAGACCTTCACCGGCGGCGACCAGCCGAAGGCCGGCATGGTCTACGGGGGCGACTTCGCGCAGGTCAACATCGCCGAGACCGGGGCCGAGGCGGGCACGGACGCGAAGGTGTTCCCGTTCCCGGCCGTGGGCGACACCGCACCGGTGGTCTCCGGCGGCGACGCGGCGGTGATCCTGAAGGACTCCAGGGCCGCGCAGGCACTGGTCACCTTCCTGGCGTCGCCGGACGCGGCGACGATCCAGGCGGGGCTCGGCGGCTATCTCTCCCCGAACAGGAACGTGCCGGACTCGGCGTATCCGAACGAGGTGCAGCGCAGGATCGCCAGGGCCCTGATCGACGCGGGCGACGACTTCCGCTTCGACATGTCCGACCAGGCCCCGCAGGCCTTCGGCGGCACGCCCGGCAAGGGCGAGTGGAAGGCCCTGCAGGACTTCCTGAAGAACCCGGGCGACGTCGCGGGCACCCAGGCCAGGCTGGAGAGGGACGCGGCGGCGGCCCACGGCGACGGGAGCTGATCCGGCCATGAAGTCGGCCACGGCGGCGGGAACCCCACCGGTTCCCGCCCGATCCCGCAGTCGCAAGAGCGTGACCGGCACCCGCACCGTCGTGGCGGCCCTCTTCCTGCTGCCCGCCCTGGTGCTGCTCGGCGCGCTCGTGGTCTACCCCATCGGGTACTCGATCGTCCGCAGCTTCTGCAACGCCTCGGGCGACCGGTTCGCCGGATTGGACAACTACCGGGCCCTGTTCACCGACAGCGGCATCCGCACCGCGCTGAAGAACAACGTGATCTGGGTGGTGTTCGCGCCGACGGTCGCCACCGCCCTGGGGCTGATCTTCGCCGTGCTGACCGAACGGGTGCGCTGGGGCACCGCGTTCAAGCTGGTCGTCTTCATGCCGATGGCGATCTCCATGCTGGCGGCCGGGATCATCTTCCGGCTGGTGTACGACCAGGACCCGGACAAGGGCGTCGCCAACGCGGTGTGGGTCGGGGTGCACGACACCTTCGCCCCGTCCTCGGCGTTCCCGAGGGCGCACCCGGGCCGGAACTCGCCGCTGGTGCCGGACCGGGGCGGTTTCATCACCTCCGCCACGGTCCGCGTCGGCCAGCCGGTGAGCCTTCCGCTCGTCGGGGTCGCCCCGGACCGGATGCCGAAGGACGCGAAGAGGGCCGTGCGGGCCGAGCCGGAGCCGGGGAAGGTCACCGGCACGACCTGGCAGGACTTCACCCGCGGCAGGGGCGTCGGGCGGCTGGGCGAGGTCGACCCCTCCGAGCTCGGCTACGCCGGGATGCGCATCGAGGCGGTCAAGGACGGCAGGGTGGTGGCGTCGACGAAGGCCGCCGCCGACGGCACGTTCACCCTGCCCGCGCAGGCCGACGGCGCCCGGCTGCGGCTTCCCGCGGACAACTTCCGGGAGCCGTACGGCGGTGTGGACTGGCTCGGCCCGTCCCTGGTCACCCCGGCCATCATCGGGTCGTACGTGTGGATGTGGGCCGGGTTCGCGATGGTGCTGATCGCGGCCGGACTCGCGGGGGTGCCCCGGGAGCTGCTGGAGGCCGCCCGGGTCGACGGGGCCAACGAGTGGCAGGTGTTCCGGAGGGTCACGGTGCCGCTGCTCGCCCCGGTGCTCGCGGTCGTCGTGGTCACCCTGATGATCAACGTGCTGAAGATCTTCGACCTGGTCTACATCATCGCGCCGGGCTCCTCCCAGGACGACGCCAACGTGCTGGCCCTGGAGCTGTACCGCAAGGGCTTCTCGGAGGGCCGGCCCGACATCGCGAGCGCCATCGCGGTGTTTCTGCTGCTGCTGGTCGTCCCGGTGATGCTGTTCAACATGCGCAGGCTGCGGCGGGAGGTGCGGTGATGACGGCCATGGTCCGGAAAGCCGGAGGTCCCGTGCGGAAGACGCCCGCCCCCGGGGCCGTGAGGGCCGGGCAGTCCCTGGGCGCACGGCTGGTGGAGGCCGTCGGCGGCGGCGTCCTGAGGGTCTTTCTGATCGTGGTGGGCCTGTTCTGGCTGGTCCCGACGATCGGCCTGCTGCTGTCGTCGCTGCGCGCGCCGCGGGAGATGAGCGCGAGCGGCTGGTGGACGGTGTTCGGCAGGCCCTCGCAGCTGACCTTCGACAGCTACCGCAGGCTGCTGGAGAACAGCGAGATCACCCACTCCCTGCTGAACACCGTCCTGATCACGGTCCCGGCGACGGTCCTGGTGGTCGTGGTCGGCTCGCTGGCGGGCTACGCGTTCGCGTGGTTGGAGTTCCCGGGACGGGACTGGTGGTTCCTGGCCGTGGTGGGTCTGCTGGTCGTCCCCGTGCAGGTCGCCCTCATCCCGATCGCCGAACTCTTCGGCAAGGTGGGCCTGTTCGGCTCGGTGCTCGGGGTGATCCTGTTCCATGCGGGTTTCGGCCTGCCCTTCGCGGTGTTCCTGCTGCGGAACTTCTTCGCGGAGATCCCCCGCGAGCTGCTGGAGGCGGCCCGTCTGGACGGCGCCGGTGAACTGCGGCTGTTCGCCCGTGTGGTGATGCCGCTCGGCGGGCCCGCGATCGCGAGCCTGGCCGTCTTCCAGTTCCTGTGGGTCTGGAACGACATGCTGATCGCGCTGGTGTTCACCAGGTCCGGTACGCAGCCGATCACGGTCGCGCTGCAGACACAGGTGCGTCAGTTCGGCAACAACATCGACGTCCTGGCGCCCGGCGCGTTCATCTCCATGGTGATCCCGCTGGCCGTGTTCTTCGCCTTCCAGCGGCAGTTCGTCTCCGGTGTGATGGCGGGCGCGGTCAAGTAGCCGCGCTTCCCCGAAAGGGGGGCGGGCCGGTGCCGGCCCGCCCCCCTTTCGGCTGCTGCCTGGAGGTGAAAAGCGGCAGAGGAGCGCCCCGGGGCGAAAAAGCGGCGCCGGATCCGGTCACTCGACGACGAGGTCGACCGGGATGTTGCCCCGGGTGGCGTTGGAGTAGGGGCAGACCTGGTGGGCCTGCTCGACCAGCGCGCGGCCGGTCTCCCGGTCGACGGAGTCGGGCAGCTCGATACGCAGGGTGACGGCGAGCCCGTAGCCCTCGCCCTGCCTGCCGATGCCGACCTCGCCGGTGACCGCGGCGTCGCTGAGATCCACCTCGGCCCGGCGGCCGACCAGGCCGAGAGCGCTGGCGAAGCAGGCGGCGTAGCCGGCGGCGAACAGCTGCTCGGGATTGGTGCCCTGTCCGCTGCCGCCCATCTCCACCGGGGGAGCCAGCCGCAGGTCGAGACGGCCGTCGGAGCTGACGGCGCGGCCCTCGCGGCCGTGGGTGGCGGTGACGACGGCGGTGTAGAGCGCGTCCATGGGGGTCCTTCCCTCTCGAGGAGTCGTGCGGCTGACCGAGCACCATTAGTAGCACGCAATCAAGTTGTGCACAACTAAATGGCGCGCCAGAGCTATCCTGGCGGCATGACCACCGAGGTTCCGCAGGACGCCGCCGCGCAGGACGCGGAGTGGCTGCGCCTGGACCGTCAGATCTGCTTCTCGCTGCACGCCGCCTCGCGCGCCTTCAACGGCGTCTACCGCGCGGTCCTGGAGGAACTGGGGCTGACCTATCCGCAGTACCTGGTGATGCTGGTCCTGTGGGAGCACGGCGAGACCCCCGTGAAGAAGCTGGGCGAACACCTGCGCCTCGACTCGGGCACCCTGTCCCCGCTGCTCAAGCGCCTGGAGGCGGCCGGCCTGGTGCACCGTGAGCGCAGCACGCGCGACGAGCGCTCGGTGGTGGTCCGCCCGACCGAGCAGGGCGGGGCACTGCGCGCCCGCGCACTGCGGGTGCCCCGTCGCATCGCGGCGGCCACCGGCCTCACCCCCGAGGAGATCCGCGACCTGCGCACCCTCCTCGACCGCCTCACGACGGCCCTCGACACGGCGGCGCGGGAGGGGGTGCCGGACCGCGGGTGACGCCGCCCGCCCGCGGCACCCGCCACCGGCCGCTCACCCCCTTCTCACCCCTCCTCACTCCCTCGCGACTCCCCCGCACTTTTGCCCGACACTCCCCCCTCAGGGTGGAGACGGCAGGCCCCCCAAAGACGTCTGTCCCACGCTTCGGCCCAGGTCACAGGGGGTTCGTGACGGTTTTGAGCCCCTGTGCCCGTGCACGGCCGCCCGCCCGCCGCCGCGATACCGTCGTCCGGCCGAACAGTGACGCTCGGCACGGTTGATCACGTCGAAGAGGGAACCCGGGACGGGATCCCACCGTCTCCCGCACAGGGCGCGTGCCCCTCCTCTGCGGAGATCACCGACCACACCCATGCTTTCCGGCCCTGGATCCCATGCACTCGCATCAGACCCCTCACGAGACCCCTCATGTCGGCGTCGTCGTGATCGGCTACAACGATGCCGCCCACATCGCCGACGCCGTGCGCTCGGCACTCGCCCAGGGACCCGCCGTCGGCGAGGTCGTCGCCGTCGACGACTGCTCCACGGACGGCACCGCCGACCTGCTGCGCAGCCTCGCCGCGGCCGAGCCGAGGCTGCGGGTCGTCCGCCGCGAGGAGAACAGCGGCGGCTGCGGCACCCCGCGCAACACCGGCCTCGACACGGTGACGTCGCCGTACGTGATGTTCCTCGACAGCGACGACGTCCTGCCGCCGGGAGCCGTGAAGGCGCTGCTCGGCGCCGCCCGGGAGGAGCACGCACAGGTCGCGAGCGGCCTGTGCGTCCGCCGCGAACTGCCCTCCGGACGCGAAGTGCCCTGGCAGGAACAGCTCTACCGGGAAAGCGCCGTCCTCGACCGCCCCGAGCAGCTCCCGCGCCTGGTGCACGACACCCTGTGCGTCAACAAGCTGTACCGCACCGACTTCCTGCGCGAGCACTCCATCCGCTTCCCCGAGGGCCGCTTCCGCTACGAGGACTTCGTGTTCACCGCACAGGTGCTGGCCGCCGGACCGCGCATCGCCCTCGTCCCGGACCGGGTGTACGTGTGGAACGTGCGCCGGTCCGCCGGCCGGCTGTCGATCTCGCTGGACCGTGCGGCCGTCGACAACTGGCAGGACCGCATCGTGGCGAGCCGGACGGCGCACGCGATCCTGCTGAACGCCGGCCGCAAGGAGCTCGCCCGGGCCGCGCGCGCCAAGTTCCTCGACCATGAACTGCGCATGTATGTGCGCGAGCTGGGCCTGCGCGACGCGGAGTACCGGCGTGCGTGGTGGACGCACACCCGTGCGTACCTCGGCGAGTACGACGCGGCCGACTGGGACGACGTCGACCCGCTGGACCCCGGCCGTCTCCTCGCCCGGGTGATCCTGGCCTCCCCCGAGCCGCGCGACCTGCCGCGTCTGAGGGAGCTCGCCGCCCGTCCGGCCCGGCTCCGCCCGCCGTACGCACGGGACGAGCACGGCACCCCGGTCTGGGCCGAGGACCTGCCCCAGGTCACCCTGGAGCCCTGTCTGACCCGTCCGGCGCACCTGCTGCCCCTCGCCGTGGACGCGGAGCTGCGCCCCCGCGCGGGGGCG
>NZ_MUME01000307.1 GCF_002155915.1 Streptomyces thermovulgaris
GGAGCATGGGGCCGCCCCCGCCGGTCCCACCTCCACCGGCTCCAGCGTCAGCCGGGTCGGCCCCATGCTCCGCACACAGGTCACCTGGCGCGGCTCCAGCCACCCGAGCTTCCACTTGTGCCAGGCGAACAGATCCGGCGAGAGCGCGAACTGGCTGCCCATCAGATCCCAGTCCCCGACATGGGTGTCCCAGTCGCCCCTGCCGTCCGCCGGCCGGTGGTACAGGTCGGGCAGGTCGAAGACGTGCCCGGTCTCATGGGCGAGCACCAGCCGGTCCGGCGGATGCCGTTCGAACACCGTCACCACCCGCCGGATCCCCGTGTCGTCGGCCCACAGCGGGGTCTCCAGGTTGACGACCTTCGTCGCGTCCGAGTCGACGCCGGGCGCGTCCGGGTCGGCGACGAGGTAGACGATGTCGTAGCGCGAGAAGTCGACCTCGGGGTCGGCCACGGCGAGCGCGTCGTCCAGGTAGGCGGCGCGTTCCCGGGCGCTCCAGTCCCGGTGCAGGCCGTATGCCGTGGAGGGCTTGGGCATCCGGATCCAGCGCCGCAGCGGATGCGGGCGCAGGGTGAATCTGCCGTACGACGCCTGCTCGTAGAACCGGCTGGTGGCCGGGAAGTGGTCGGCGGCGAGCTCGGCCGGGGTGACGAGCGGCTCCGAGTCGGGGAAGGACAGGAACACCAGGACGGCGTCGAGCGGCCGGACGGGCCTGGGATAGGCGGTGTTCCAGGTGTCCAGGCCCTCCGAGTGGTGCACCTCCGTGCGGCGCAGGGCACAGGGCGAGGCCGCGAACGGTTCGGCGGCGGACGGCCCGGTCAGGATCGAGGTGGCGGCGACCGCCGACAGGGTGGTGAACACGGCCGCGGTGCTGCGCAGCCGGGGGCCCGCTCCGCGCACTCCCGCCCGGCCGAGCGCCCTGAGGGCGTCGTGGCCGAGCGCCTTCAGGGGGAGCGGACGCGGCACGAGGACCTCCGGGCGGTTCACAGGACACCAAACCCAGCTTGTGCCAATTTGTAGGGATACGTCCTGTTGATCTGCATCGGAAGGGTGAGAGGCCTGAGACCGCGACGCGACACCCCGGCACGGGCCCCGGGGAGACGGCCTCCCCGGCCCGGTCACGGAACGTCACAAGTGATCGGCCGATTGAAGAACCCGTCCAGGTGTGGACAGAAGCGATCCACCTGCGGGATCGGTCGTGGAGCGAGGCCGGCAAGTGGCTGGAAGGGGTCCGGCGGCGGCCTCTATGATCGGCACACTTTCCTTGCACTTCCCTGCGCGGACACGGGCCGCAGGGCCGTTCGTCCCCCGACCGGCCCCCGACGAGACCGATACGAAGACCAAGTGCACTGCGGGAGCGAGCGGTGAGCGGAACGTCCGAAGGGCCGACGCCCGCGACAGACCTCATCCAGCCGAACGTCACGCACAGTGACGCCACTCCGTGTCCGGGCACCGAGCAGATCGCGGTCCCCGCGGCCGGGCAGACCGCTGCCGCCGCCCCCCGCGCCGTCCCGCGGCGGAGAAGGCGGAGCGGAAAGG
>NZ_MUME01000308.1 GCF_002155915.1 Streptomyces thermovulgaris
GGTGGGGGCTGGGCGGGATCGGGTCGAGGCCGGCGTCGGCCAGGACCAGACGGGAGATCAACTGGGGGTGCCGGGTGGCCACGACGATGGCCACCGAGCCGCCCATGCCGTGCGCGATCAACTCAACGCCGGTCACACCCGCGGAGGTCAGGGCCGCGGCGAGGGCATCAGCGTGCGGTTCCAGGGCGCAGTCGAAGCTCGTCGGCCGTCGCTGATGCCATGCCTGAGCAAGTCGACCAGCAGTGAACGGCGGTCGGCCGGCAGAGGGTGGACCGCGACCTCCGCGAAGTGGGCCGGCGAAGTGGCACCCAGACCGTGGACATGACCGTGGACATGGACGTGTGACGGTTCATGCCCCGACGGCTCGACCCAGCGGATCCGGTCGCCCTCGGGCGTCACAACGGTGTTGCGCACAGTCTGCTCTCCTCGCGCTTCGGGACGATGACGGAGACGAGAGCAGCCACCGGCTCGGCGTACCATCACCGCCCCAGTGCGGGATCTTGTGTGAGTGCCGGAAGCCTCGGGCCTCGGGCATGGCGGTCACCCGATTTTGTTCACAACGCCGTTGCCGACCACGACGCTCTGAGGTTCCTTGGGCGTGGCTGGCGTCCATGGCGTTTCACCGCATGGTTCTTGCGGCGTCGCGCGGAAATATTCGGGTGCGGAGTCCGCCGACGGCCTTCTACGGTTGCGCCCGTGCCGACGAATGCCAGGACCCCGTCCTCGTATCCTCCGCTGAACGTACAGGTGCACACTCCCCGGCTGTCACTGCTCGGGGCGACGGACGAACTGCTGGAGCAACTGGTGCCCGTGGTCCGCAAGGGAGTGGTCACGGAGCCACCATGGCCGTTCGACGACCCGATGTCGCTGTACAAGGACAGCCCGGACCGGGAGTGGAGCTGGCTCCGTGGGATCTGGGCCGGTCGCGCGAAGGTCAGCGACAGTTTCTGGCGGCTGTACTTCGTGGTGGTTGTCGACGGCAAGCCCGTGGGCATGCAGGACCTGATCGGCATCAACTTCTCCAGGCTCGGCACGGTCGAGACGTTCTCCTGGCTCAGCCCCGAAACCCGCGGTCTGGGCCTGGGCAAGGAGATGCGGCAGGCCGTGCTCCATCTGGCCTTCGACGGACTCGGCGCCCGGCAGGCCGACAGTGCGTCGTTTGTCGACAACCACGCGTCCAACCGTGTCTCCCAGGCCGTGGGATATTTGCCCAACGGCACGGACTGGGATACGCGCCGCGGCGAAGCCGCCGAGATACAACGCTGGAAACTGACCCGCGAACGCTGGCTCAAGCTGCGACGCGACGACATTGAACTCGTCGGTGTCGCCGACTGCCTGCCAGTCCTCGGGATCCAGAGCCCACCTGATCGCTGAGCGCGCCTGCGAGACCATGGCGGTGGCGGGTCGAAGGCAAGGCCGGAAGCTTGCAGGGCCAGAACGATGGTCATGACGGCGTGGTCGGTCGGCCCTGTTTTTCGCGACGCATGACCGTAGCGGCGGACAAGGGCGTCGTGCTGGGTGATGTGGCGGTTGCGCCACTGCGCGACGGCGGCATGGACCAAAGTTTCAAAGTTTCCACGTGTCACGCCGGTTCACCGCAGCTGCCGAAGCCTGCCCCGCCACCGTGGGCCGAGCCCGCGCCCAGGCCATTGCCTTTCGGCTTCCACTCCATGAGTGCGAGCTTGTGTGACAGCTCCAGTGGTTCGCGGCGTGAGGTATTACTCGGTGGACTCGGCGCAGACTCCTCGGTCACCCACGCCAGGTAGGCGTCCGAACCCCCGGTCACCAGGAGGGTGATCCACTCGGGAACCTCGTAGCTGTGCTCCTTGGCCACCCATGCCTGCAGCCAAGGATGGAGACCGTTGTCCCCCTGGACGGACCCAGGGGGACGAGGCGGTGATCGCTGCGGCCGGGGAACGGCTGAGACAGGTGACAAGCCGCGCAAGGAGGACGCCCTGCTGACCGGGGGCGAGCCGGTGAACCCATGCGGTTACAGCGCTGCATCCTTCATCGCGCGCTGATGCGGGCGGGGCTTGCGGCGTTGGCCGCCCTCACGGGGACCATGAGCATGATGGTCGGCTCCGTGAGCACATGCGACAGGTCGAGTGCGGCAGAGTGGAAGACCAACGAGATTCTCAGGCAACACAGTTGAGATGCCAGATGTCTCGATCGACACCCTGGGGCCTCGCTCGTCGGTTTCCGCGGCTGGGCTTGCGGTGGAGCTGCGCGTCGACGGCGAGGTAAACGGCCCGCCGGTGGTCAGGGCGGTGGCTCACCGGGTCGTGCAGGAAGCTCTGACCAACGTTGCCAAGCACGCGCCTGGCGCGACCGTGACCGTTCACGTGACGCATACGGCAGCGGAAACAAGGATCGTGGTGGAGAACGGCCCGCCATTGCCCACGGCCAATCTTCAGCCCGGCTTTGAAGCGGCCTTCCTCGCCCGGCCGTCGTCGGTCTGGTCGGTGGCGACCCACAGACGGTCCGAGGGGCGTATCTGTCCATGGAACTGGTGGGCTGGGGCGTGATCGTTCCGCTGGCCGGTGCCTCGCTGCTGACCGGTGTGATGCAGTCGCTGGGCACGGCGTGGGGGCTGTTCCGGTACTACTGGGTGATTGCAAAGCTGCTGATCACTGTGCTCGCCACCGGGCTGCTGCTGGTCCACATGCAGCCGGTCGGGCACCTTGCCGACGCCGCGGCCCGGGCCGCACTGGACGGAGTGAAGGCGGTGCGCATCCAGCTGCTCGCGGACGCAGTCGCGGCCGCCGTTGCGCTGCTGACGGCCGCCGGACTGTCGGTGTTCAAACCCCGTGGGGTCACCCGTTACGGCCGTCGTCGGCAGTGTGAACAGTGAGTGCGGTTCCGTCGGAACCGCGAAGCGGCAGGCAGGGGGCGGGGCGCCGAGGCGCGGGGACGGGAGACCGGCCGGCGCGGCACGGTCTCAGTGGTGGGCGTGGACGACGGCGTGACCCCTGCCGCGGCCGATCATCCACTTGTTCACCGGAGTGGTGATCAGGAACGCGACGGCGAACCCGCCCAGCAGCGCGGACCAGAACAGGCCGTCGGACAGGTGGGCGTCCATCGCGCCGGGGGTGAGGGCGATGACGGTGTTGTCGACCAGCTCCATCACGGCGATCGAGACGGTGTCCGCGGCCAGCGCGACCTTGATCGCGCCCTTGAGGCCCAGTCCCGCGCGGCGCACGGCGAAGAGGGTGAAGGAGTAGCCGAAGACGAACGCCAGCGCGATCGCGAGGATCATCGTGGGCACGTTGCCCCACAGCAGGGCGGTGCCGATGGCCATGCCGAGGATCTCGCCGATGGCGCAGCCGGTCAGGCAGTGCAGGGTCGCCTTCGACGCCGTGCCCCACGATGCTCCGCCGTGTGCGTGTCCGTGACCGTGTGCGGGGGTGGCGGGGCCGTGGTGGGCGGCGCGGTCATGAGGGGTGCCGGAGTGGTGCGCGGTGTGGTCCATGGTTGTCATCCCCAGTCCCGTTCCGTGTGCCCTTGTTTCCGGGAGGCCACGCCCGAAACAACTGGATACCCCCCACGGGTATTCCATCCCGGTGGGATGTTCATGCCGCAGATGGCTTGAGCAGCACTGTTCAGGTCCGGCCGACGTCGGCGGATGCGCAGAGGCGCCGGCGGTGCTGTCGGGGCCAGGAGGCGGTCGGGAGGACGGGATGCCGGGCGGGCGCCGTGCGGGGCGCCCGCCCGTGCTTGGGGAGTGGGTCAGTTCTTGCCGAGCAGCTCGTTCATCTGGCGGATCTCGGCCGTCTGGGAGGTGATGATGGCGTCGGCCATGTCCTTCGCGGGCTGGTAGGCGCCGTTCTTCTGTTCCTCCTCGGCCATCGCCACCGCACCCTCGTGGTGCTTGATCATCAGCTCCATGAAGGCCGTGTCGAACGCCTTGCCCGAGGACTTCTCCAGCCTCTCCATCTCCTCGGCGCTCATCATCCCCTTCATGCCGTGCATGCCGTGCATGGAGTGGTCCATGGCGCCCTCGGCAGGCACCTGCTCACCCCACGAGGTCAGCCACCCGGACATGGTCTTGATCTCCGGGTCCTGCGCCTTCTTGATGTCCTCGGCGAGTTTCTTCACCTCGGCCGACTGGGCACGGGACGGCGCGAGATCGGCCATCTCCACCGCCTGCCGGTGGTGGGGAATCATTCCCTTGGCGAACGCGACGTCGGCGGCGTTGTGCTGCCCCTGTGCGGTGGAGGCGGAAGCGGAGGCGGACGGGGACTTCGAGGGGTGGCCGTCGTGTCCGGTCGCGCTGTCGCCGCCGCCACCGCAGGCGGCCAGCACGGCGGCGGCTGCTCCGGCGGCGGCCACGGCGACGGCACGGCGGATCAGGGAACGCTTGCTGTTCATGGTGGTGCAACTCCTTCACGCGCAGCCCAAAGGCATGCGCGAGGGTGGAAAGCGGAAAAGGGCAGCGCGGAGCACGGCACCGGCCTCCGGACGGTTCCGGGGCAGGCAGATGCCGTGCGGGTCGCTCTAAATCCGCAGGAGTTGCAGCTCGGACAGATCCGGTGGCGCCCGGGTGCTCGCGGACGGCTCCGGCATGCCGTCGGACAGCGTGGAAGCGGCGGGGGTGTCGATGAGCGCGG
The DNA here is from genome assembly GCF_002155915.1 of Streptomyces thermovulgaris. Taxonomy (GTDB): domain Bacteria; phylum Actinomycetota; class Actinomycetes; order Streptomycetales; family Streptomycetaceae; genus Streptomyces; species Streptomyces thermovulgaris. The sequence goes on from NZ_MUME01000308.1 coordinate 4,608, forward strand.
CGGCCAGCGCGGGCGGGCTGTACGACGAGGCGACACCAGGGGCCGCGCACGTCCCGTCCGCATGCGTCAGATGAACCGCTCCGCCGGAGCCGGGCGTGCAGTTCTCGCTCACCACAAAAGTGTCCGCCGCATGGGTCATGACCACGCCGTGTCCGGAGTGAGCCCGTGTCGGAAGCCCTCCGGTGGGCCCCAGCGCATGCATGCCCAGCAGACCTGCCAGCACAGCCAGCATCAGCAGCAGAAAGCCGCACCCGGCGGGGCGACGGCTCGTCGGCTGCGCGGTGGAGGTCATGGGGTCATCGTATGGGGAGGCGTTGCGGTGCGGTCGTAACCCCCGTCGGTGGTTGCACCATCGGCTCCTTTCGCATCGATGATTCGCGTCGATGAGCAGTGCTGAAGGTGAGCAGTGCCGGAAGGGCGCAGGGGCCTTGGACTCCTGCCGGGTCCTGGCCGGTCCTCCCACCGAGCGCGTCGCCCTGTTCGCGTTCTTCACCGGCACGGCCGAGCCCGAGCGCTTCCGTCGCAACGACCGGTTCGGCAGCCAGTCGTGAGGCCTCGTCGACTGGCCTCCGGGAAGCCGTTCGGAGAGCGAGCGCGGCTTCATGGGCACATGCCCGCCCACCCTCCGCCCCGGCGTCGTGACCCGCACCGACGAGCCGGCCTGTGGTACCGGCTTGCCGGTCGCCCGTCTTCTTCTTCGTCGTAGGCTGTCGTCCGCAGCCCCGTACGGCGTTGCTGCGGCCGTTCCTCCGCATGGCTGCGGGATACGAGGATCGGAAGACCCACATCTGAACGGGGGGATGCGGATGGACGTGCGGATCAGGCCCGCGCGGGCGACGGAAGCCGGGACCCTCACCGAGCTGGCGCTGCGGTCCAAGGCGTACTGGGGCTATGACGCCCAGTTCATGGAAGCGTGCCGCGACGAGCTCACCCTTGCCGCGCACGAGGTCACGCGTCGCCGAACCACGGTGGCCGAGCGGGACGGTCGCATCCTGGGCTTCACGACCCTGGAGGGAGAACCGCCCACGGGCGTTCTGGGGATGATGTTCGTCGATCCGCAGGCCATCGGTCAGGGGATCGGCCGCCTGCTGTTCGAACACACTGTCGCCACCGGGCGGGACCTGGGGTTCACCCGGCTCACGATCGACGCGGACCCGAATGCCGAGCCCTTCTACCGCGCGATGGGTGCGGTCCGCACGGGAGACGTTCCCTCGGGCTCCGTCGCCGGCAGAGTGCTGCCGCAGATGACCGTCACCATCCAGCGCTGAGACGGCACCCGGACGGCGCTGGGACGGCGCTGGGACGGCGCTGGGACGATGCGTCGGACGGCGATACGCCGAGCGGCGCGACCCGGGACCGTCCGGGACCGCCCGTGGGGCCCTGGCACGGGGATCGGGCCGTCCGCGTCGGCTGTTACGCTCGGTTACGATGCCCGCTTCGCGCTGAAGGCCGCTGAAGGCCGCTGAAGGCCGCGGACAAGCGGCGGACAGGGCGGAAGGGAAGCGGAAGGAAACGGAAGGGAAGGTGGGAGCGGTGTGCCGGTCGGGTCTTCCCGGCTTCCCTTCGGGGCCGGCCGCGAAGAGGTGCCCGGGGCCTTCCTGCCAGGGGCCGACCGCGGAAGGTGAGGCGGGAGAAGAGTTGTGGGGCTGGGGGAAATGCTGAGGGAAGTCACCGCGACTCGCTACGTCGAACCCCTGCGGTCCGGGGGCTCCGTGCCCGGAGTCGTCGAGGCCGACGACCTCGGGACGTACGTCGTCAAGTTCACCGGCTCCGCGCAGGGCCGCAAGGCGCTGGTCGCCGAGGTGGTCGTGGGCGAGCTGGCGCGGGCGCTCGGGCTGCGGTTCCCCGAGCTGGTCCTCGTCCACTTCGACCCCGGGATCGCCGCGCACGAGCCGCACCAGGAGGTGCGCGACCTGCTCGACGCCAGTGCGGGGATCAACCTCGGCATGGACTATCTGCCGGGGGCGAAGGACTTCACCCCGGAGGTGGCGCAGACCTTCCGGGTGGATCCGCTGGAGGCCGGGCGGATCGTCTGGCTGGACGCGCTGACGGCGAACGTCGACCGCACCGTCCACAGCTCCAACCTGGTGATCTGGCCGACGTCCGGCACCGTGCCGCCGCGTCTGTGGCTGATCGACCATGGTGCGGCACTCGTCTTCCACCACCGCTGGGACGCCTCGGACCCGGCCAAGGTCTACGACCTCCGCCACCACGCCCTCGGCCCCTGCGCCCCCGACGTCCGCGCCGCCGACGCCGAACTGGCCCCCAAGGTGACCCGTGAGCTGCTGCACGAGGTCCTCGCCCAGGTGCCGGACGACTGGCTCACCGGTGAGCCGGGCTTCGCCACCCCGGAGGCGGCCCGCAGCGCCTACGTCGACCATCTCGCCGCCCGTGTCCAGGCGTCCCCGGTCTGGCTGCCCACCGACTTCCCCAGCCGCCGGGAACTGGCGGCCGAGGAGGCACAGCGGGCCGCCAGGATCCGGGCGGGCCGGCCCGACTGGCTCAAACAGGTCCCGGACCTGCACGGCAAACCGGCCGCCCGGCAGGACTGGTCGGTCCACCTGGGGTGACGGTCAGCCCTCCAGCTGCTCGTACGCCGGCAGGGTCAGGAAGTCGACGTACTCCTCGTCCAGGGAGACCTTCAGCAGCAGGTCGTGCGCCTGCTGCCAGCGGCCGGCGGCGAAGGCCTCGTCGCCGGTCTCCCGGCGGATGTTCTCCAGTTCCTCGGCGGCGATCCTGCGGACCAGCTCCGGCGTGGCCTTCTCGCCGTTGTCGAACTCCACGCCCGCGTCGATCCACTGCCAGATCTGCGAGCGGGAGATCTCGGCGGTGGCCGCGTCCTCCATGAGGTTGAAGATCGCCACCGCGCCCAGGCCGCGCAGCCAGGCCTCGATGTAACGGATGCCGACCTGGACGGCGTTGACCAGGCCCGCGTACGTCGGCCGGGCGTCGAGGGAGTCGACGGCGATCAGGTCGGCCGCCTCCACGTGGACGTCCTCGCGCAGCCGGTGCTTCTGGTGGGGCCGGTCGCCGAGGACCTCGTCGAAGGCCTCCCGGCAGACGGGCACCAGGTCGGGGTGGGCGACCCAGGAGCCGTCGAAGCCGTCGTGGGCCTCGCGGTCCTTGTCGGCGCGGACCTTCTCCAGGGCCACCTTGTTGACCTCGGGGTTCCGGCGGGAGGGGATGAAGGCCGCCATGCCGCCGATCGCGTGCGCGCCGCGCCTGTGGCAGGTGCGCACCAGGAGTTCGGTGTAGGCGCGCATGAACGGGGCCGTCATCGTGACCGAGTTGCGGTCGGGCAGGACGAACTTCGCCCCGCAGTCGCGGAAGTTCTTGATGAGGGAGAACAGGTAGTCCCAGCGGCCGGCGTTCAACCCCGAGGCGTGGTCGCGCAGTTCGTAGAGGATCTCCTCCATCTCGTACGCGGCCGTGATCGTCTCGATCAGGACGGTGGCGCGGATCGTGCCCCGCGGGACGCCCAGATGGTCCTGCGCGAGGACGAACACGTCGTTCCACAGGCGCGCCTCCAGGTGGGACTCCAGCTTCGGCAGGTAGAAGTACGGTCCCTTGCCGCGGTCGAGCAGACGCCGGGCGTTGTGGAAGAAGTACAGGCCGAAGTCGACGAGGGCGCCGGGCACCCGGGTGCCGTCGGCGTCGACGAGGTGACGCTCGTCCAGGTGCCAGCCGCGCGGGCGGGTGACGACCGTGGCGAGTTCCTCGTCCGGGCGCAGGGCGTAGGTCTTGCCGGAGGAGGGGTCGGTGAAGTCGATGTTCCTGGTGTAGGCGTCGATCAGATTGAGCTGGCCGAGGACGACGTTCTCCCAGGTGGGGGAGGAGGCGTCCTCGAAGTCGGCGAGCCAGACCCGTGCGCCCGAGTTGAGCGCGTTGACGGTCATCCTGCGGTCGGTGGGCCCGGTGATCTCGACCCGGCGGTCGTTCAGGGCCTCGGGAGCCGGGGCGACCCTCCAGGAGTCGTCCGCGCGGATCTCGGCGGTCTCGGGGAGGAAGTCCAGGGTGGCGGTGCGGGCGATCTCGGCGCGGCGCCGCACGCGGCGGGCCAGGAGTTCGTCGCGGCGCGGTGTGAACCGCCGGTGCAGCTCGGCCACGAAGGCGAGGGCCGCGTCGGTGAGGACCTCCTCCTGCCGGGGCAGGGGCTCGGCGACGACGGTGAGCGGCGGGGACGGCGCTGGTGCGGACATGAGCGGTCACTTCCTTCGAAGGGAGCGGCTTCCGTGTCTTCCCGTGTGGCCCGGGGGGCCTCGGGGGTCTCTTGGGCTTTCCTTCCCCGGCCCGGCCCAGGAGAACCCCAAGAGACCCACGAGGCCCCCCGGGCCACACGGGAAGAC
>NZ_MUME01000309.1 GCF_002155915.1 Streptomyces thermovulgaris
CGCCGCCGCCGCGGCGCACCGCCCGAGGAGCCGCTGCCCGGGCGGCGGAGCCGCCGGCCGGAGAAGAAGAAGTCGAAGGCGAAGAAGGTGCTGCTGTGGACCAGCGGCACCATGGCGTTTCTCCTGGTCGGTGCCGGTACGGCCGGCTATCTGTACCTCAAGCACCTCGAGGGCAACGTCACCAGCACCGACGTGGGCGACGCGGGCAAGGCCAGCTTCAGCAAGGACGAGGCCTTCAACATACTGATCATCGGCACGGACAAGCGCACCGGCAAAGGCAACGAGGGCTACGGCGACAAGGGCAGCGTGGGCCACGCCGACACCACGATCCTGCTGCATGTCTCCAAGGACCGTACGAACGCCACCGCGCTGAGCATCCCGCGCGACCTGATCGTGGACATCCCGGACTGCCCGACCAAGCAGCCCGACGGCACCACGAAGATCATCCCGGGCACGCCGAACACCCGCTTCAACAGAAGCCTCGGCCAGGACGGCCGCGACCCGGGCTGCACGATGCGCACGGTCAAGGAGGCCACCGGCATCGCGCCCGACCACTTCATGATGGCCGACTTCAACGCGGTCAAGACCCTGACGACGGCGGTCGGCGGTGTCGAGGTGTGCCTCAAGCACGCCGTGGACGACGACAAGTCGCACCTGAAGCTGCCCGCCGGCAAGTCCACGATCGAGGGCGAGCAGGCCCTGGCCTTCGTCCGCACCCGGCACGCCTGGGGCAACCACGGCGACCTGGACCGGATCAAGGTGCAGCAGCAGTTCCTCGGCTCGCTGATGCGCAAGATGGCCTCCGGCGACACGCTCACCAACCCCACCAAGCTGTACGACCTGGCCGAGGCCGCCACCAAGGCGCTGACCGTCGACACCGGCATCGACGACATCAGCACCCTCAAGGACGTGGCGCTGGAGCTGAAGAAGGTCCCGACGAAGAACATCACCTTCCTGACGGTCCCGGTCGTCGACAACCCCGCCGAAAAGGTCGCCTCGACGGTCGTCCTGCACCCGACCGAGGCACGCCCGGTCTTCGACGCCATCGCGAACGACGTCTCCTTCACCGAGGTGAAGAAAAAGAAGAAGGCCGCCAAGGACGCCGAGGCCGCCCGCCTCAAGGGATCCCAGTCCGCCGCCTCCGAGGTGCGGGTGCGGATCCTCAACGGCGGGGCTCCCGCCGGTTCCGCGCAGGAGACCCTCTCCTGGCTGCAGACCACCCAGGGGGTGACCAAGTCGGAGAACGCGGGCAACGCACCCGAGAAGATCGGCAAGACCACCCTCGAGTACGACCCCGAGCAGGCACCGCAAGCGCGTAAACTCGCTGCAATCATGGGCCTGCCCGGATCGGCGCTGAAGCCGGGCGAGAGCGTGACCAACTCCCAGGGTCTGCCGACGATGACACTGACCCTGGGCGAGGACTTCAAGGGTGCGGGTGTGCCGCTCGTGGCTCCGACGAAGGCCCCCAAGGTCGAGAAGTCCACTGCGGACAAGGTCGAGTGCGCCAGCTGAACAAAGTTGAACGCACTACGCCACCTTCCGGGCCTGTCGTGCGTCTAACACGACGCACGGCAGGCCCGTTCACTGGCACACCAGGGTGGGAAGGATGGGGAGTTGACGCGGAGCAGTCTGCACGGGGAGGAGCCTGCGGTCGAGGGCGCGACGGCTCTCGCCGTGCAGGACGGCGGCGCGGCGGGCGGCCACGACCCGCACGACAAAGAGGGGAAAAAGGGCGACAAAGAGGACGGCGGCGGCATAGGGCACGAGGTCGCCGGAAGACGCCCCCGGCGGCGCGTGCTGCGCTGGTCGGCCACGGTGCTCTCGCTGGTCATACTCGCCACGGCCGGCGCCGGATACTTCTACTACCAGCACCTGAACAGCAACATACGCAAGGGCCAGCGCAGCAGCGGCGACTTCAAGGCGCAGCGGACGAAGCCGAACCCGGCCGGCCAGACGCCCCTGAACATCCTGCTGATCGGCTCCGACAGCCGTAACTCCGACGAGAACGTCGCCCTGGGCGGCAGCAGGCACAACCGCGGCAACCCCCCGCTGGGCGACGTGCAGATGCTCATCCACCTGTCGGCCGACCGCAAGAGCGCCGCCGTGGTCAGCGTCCCCCGCGACACCCGGGTCGACATCCCCCAGTGCACCGACCCCGAGACGGGCACGGTCTATCCGCCGGTCAACACCATCATCAACGAGTCGCTGGCCCGCGGCGGCGCCGGCTGCACGCTCGCCACCTGGGAGAACCTCACCGGTGTCTACATCGACCACTGGATGATGATCGACTTCGCCGGCGTGGTGCGCATGGCGGACGCCATCGGCGGTGTCGAGGTCTGTGTGAAGCACAACGTGTGGGACCGCAATCTGCGGACCCAGCGCGGCGGCTCCGGTCTGAAGCTGACGGCCGGCAAGCACAAGATCAAGGGCAAGCAGGCCCTGCAGTGGCTGCGCACCCGGCATGCCTTCCACAGCGACCTGGGCCGGGCCAGGGCCCAGCACATGTACATGAACTCGATGATCCGCATGCTGCGCGGCCAGAACGTCTTCACCGACACCGGCCGTCTGATGGGCCTGGCGGAGGCCGCCACACAGTCGCTGCAGGTCTCCGAGGAGATCGGCACCGTCAAGAAGCTGTACGACCTGGCCATGCAGCTCAAGACGGTCCCCACCAACCGCATCACCATGGCGACGATGCCCAATGTCACCGATCCGCGGGATCCCAACCATGTGATCCCGGACGGGGCCAACGCCGCGAAGATGTGGAAGATGCTCCGCGAGGACGTGCCCTTCGACAAGAACGGCCCGAAGACGGAGACGAAGAAGCCGAGCGAGGAGGAGACCCCCGCGGCTCCCTCGGTCGCGGCCGACCGGCTGGGCGTGCTGGTGCAGAACGCCACCCGCACCTCCACCCGGGCCCCGGTCAGCGGCCGGGCCGGCGAGATCAGCCGGCAGCTGCGGCAGAAGGGCTTCACCCGGGCGACGGCCGACACCTCGGCGGCGGGTGCCGAGGAGGAGACCGTCGTGCGCTACCCGAGCGCCGACCTGGAGGGCGACGCCCGCAGCGTCGCCAAGGCCCTGGGCATTCCGATGAGTTCGGTCAAGCGGTCGACCGACGTCTCCGGTGTCACCGTCGTCGTCGGCGCCGACTGGCGCACCGGCGTCACCTACCCGAAGCAGTCCGCGCCCAAGCCCGGTGACCTGCCCGAGAACTCCGACGCCCTCAACGGCTCGGACGAGAGCCAGTGCATGGACGTGTACGAGCCCTACCGCTGGTAGGCGCACCCCTGCCGCCGGTGGACACCGCAAGGGCCCCTCTCCCGGGAGAGGGGCCCTTGCGAGCGGTCCGGCCGGCCGGCGGGCGACGGCCCGGCCGGCGGTGACGGCTCAGTCGGTGGCGGCGGCCCGGTCGGCGGTGGCGGCCCGGTCCGTGGTGACGACCGCGGACCTGCGCGAGGCGATGACCTTCTTCGCCAGCGACCTCGGGCTCGTCAGAAAGCCCCAGCCCCAGGACATGTGCATGGTGGCGAGGGCCACGGGGATGCGCAGGCGGGCCTTCAGGGGCAGCCCCTTGCCCGCGGGGATCGAACCGGCCACGATCGCCGCCAGATAGCCGCCGGGGATCACGAACCCCCAGGGAGTCAGGACCGCGCCCACCACGATCCCGGCCGCGATGGCGCACACCGCGGTCGGCGGGGCGAGGTAGCGCAGATTGATGGAGCCGGGGTGGTAGCGGGCGACGACGTGCCGCCAACGGCCGTAGTCCTTGTACTGCTTGGCCAGCGCCCGCACGGTCGGACGGGGCCGGTAGGAGACGCGCAGCTCCGGCGAGAACCAGATCAGCCCGCCCGCCTCGCGGATGCGGAAGTTCAGCTCCCAGTCCTGGGCGCGGATGAACTCCTCGTTGTAGCCGCCCTGCTGCTCCAGCACCTCGCGCCGGAACACCCCCAGATAGACGGTCTCCGCGGGACCGGCCCGGCCGCCGGTGTGGAAGGCCGCGTTGCCCACCCCGATCTTCGAGGTCATCGCGGCGGCCACCGCCTTCTCCCAGTCGTTCTCGCCCTCGGCGTGCATGATGCCGCCGACGTTCTGCGCGCCGGTCTCCTCCAGGAGCCGTACGGCTGTGGCGATGTAGTTCGGCGAGAGCATCCCGTGGCCGTCGACACGGACCACGATCGGATGGCGGGAGGCCTTGATCGCGGCGTTGAGCGCGGCGGGAGTACGGCCGCTGGGGTTGGGAACCGTACGCACGCGCGGGTCTTCGGCCGCGAGCTCGGCGGCGATCTCGTCCGTGCGGTCCGTGGACGGACCGAGGGCGATCACGACCTCCATCTCGCCGTCGTACTCCTGCGCGAGGATCGCTTCCACGGCTCCCCGCAGATGCCGCTCCTCGTTGAGGACGGGCATGATCACAGAAACGGCGGGGAACCGCACGTCGGGCTTGGCGTTCATCGGTGCTCACGTTACCGCGAACGGGGGACACCGGTGCGCGCCGCGGGGGCCGCTGCGCCGATCAGCCGATCGTATGCCCCTACGGTGCACACGGTGCCCACCCACGCCCTCAGCGGAGGTGTCCCCCATGTCCAGCACGCAGTACCGGCCGCGCCCGCGACCGCAGCGCGCCCCGCGGCAGCCCGTCGGTCCGGGAGGTCCGGCGAGACCGGCCCGCGTGCCGTACGCACCCGTACCGCGCCGCAGACCGCGCTGGGCCATGCGGGCGGCGGCCACCCTGTCGGTGGTGGTGCTCGCCTCCGCCGGGATCGGGCACGCGGTGGTCTCCAGCGTGGACGCGGACATCGCCCGGGTCGACCCCTTCAAGGACATGAAGAACCGCCCGCCGGCCGGCCACGGGATGAACGTGCTGCTGGTCGGCACCGACAGCCGGGACGGGATCGGCGAGCAGGAGCGGCAGCGGTACCGGCTGGGCGGCCGGCCGTGCAACTGCACCGACACGATGATGATCGTGCACCTGTCGCAGGACCGGGAGCGGGTCAGTGTGGTGAGCCTGCCCCGGGACTCCTACGCCGAGCTGCCCGAGCACGTCGACCGGACCACCGGGCAGCGGCACGGACCGCACCCGGTCAAGCTCAACGCGGCCTACGCGGAGGGCGGTCCCGCTCTGACGGTGCGCACGGTCGAGAAGATGACCAACTTGAAGATCGACCACTATCTGGAGGTGGACTTCACCTCCTTCATGCGGACCGTGGACGTCATCGGCGGGGTGCGGATCTGCACCGCCGAGCCGGTGAAGGACAGCCACACCGGCCTGGACCTGCCCGCCGGCACGCACACGCTCTCCGGCGGCCAGGCCCTGCAGTACGTCCGCTCCCGGCACGTCGACGGGGCGAGCGACCTCGGCCGGATGAAACGCCAGCAGCACTTCCTGGCCGCCCTGATCGGCCAGGCGACCTCCTCCCGGGTGCTGCTGAACCCGCTCAAGTTCCGGGACGTCACCACGGCCGTGCTGGGCTCGGTGCGGGCGGACAAGGGCTTTAGCACCGACGAGTTGCTGGACCTCGGGCGGGCGATGCGGAACTTCTCCCCCTCCTCCTCGGAGTTCGCCACCGTCCCGATCGCGCAGGTGGCCCACCCGGTCAAGGGCGTCGGCTCCACCGTGAAGTGGGACCGGGCCAAGGCCGAACGGCTCTTCCGGGCGCTGCGCGAGGACCGGCCGCTGGCCACGCACAAGCCCCGCCGGGCGGACTCCGCCGCGACCGTCGAGGTCGCCCCGCAGCAGATCCACGTCCAGGTGGAGAACGGCACCGACGTCACGGGGCTCGCCCGGCGGGTGGACACGGAGCTGGCGGCGGCCGGCTTCCGCACGACCAAGGCCCCCAGGGACGCCGAGGAGCGCGGGGTCACCCGGACCGTGGTGCTCTACGACCCCCGGTGGGACCGCTCGGCGAGGTCGCTCGCCGCCGCGCTGCCGGGCAGCGAGCTGCGTCCGGTGCCGGGGCAGGGAGCCACGCTCCGGGTGATCGTGGGCAGCGACCACCGCCGGGTGCGCACGGTGCGGGTGGAGGATCCGGCGAAGGCGGCCACAGCGGTGGTCCGCGGGGACGAGGTGACCTGCGGATGAGCCGTCCGGGCCGCCGGCCGCGGGGACGTCAGTCCTCGTAGCCCTCCGCCGCCCGCTTCTGCCGCAGCTCCTTGATGGCACGGCGGCGGGCCAGCCGGTGGGTGCGGCGGATCTGGGCCTCCTGGTAGCGGCGCTTGTCCTGCTCGGTCTCCGGCAGGACCGGCGGCACCGGGCGCGGCCTGCCGTTGGCGTCCACGGCGGCGAAGACCAGATAGGCCGAGCCGACATGGGTGGGCGGGGTGGACTCGTTCCAGCGTTCGGCCAGGACCCGCACCCCGATCTCCATGGAGGTCCGGCCGGTCCAGTTGACCTGGGCCTTCACATGGACGAGATCACCCACCCGGACCGGTTCGAGGAACACCATCTCGTCCATGGAGGCGGTGACCGCCGGTCCGCCGCTGTGCCGGCCGGCCACCGCGCCCGCCGCGTCGTCGACCAGCTTCATGATCACCCCACCGTGCACCGTCCCCAGCAGGTTGGTGTCGTTGTGGGTCATGATGTGGCTCAGAGTGGTCCGGGACGCCGAGGTCGGCTTGCCCGGGATGTCCGCCGTTCCGGATTCCGCAGTAGGGGCCTGGTCTGTCATGACCTCCACCCTATGCCGAGGCGGAATCGGGAAATTTTGTGTCAGCTTGGCAACAGCGCCGACCCTATTTTCCGACGGCCCTGTCAGCTGCGCAGTTCCGCCCTGCACACTAAGCCCATGACAGATTGGCCCGAGGGGTGGTCCGGCGGCGACCAAGGCCCCCGGTACGGACGCGGCAGTGCCAGTCCGCAGCCGGAGGGCGCACGTGTGATGCGTCAAGTGCGGCGCGGCGGACGGGGCGGATACGGAAGTCCGGGTGGCTCGGGCCCCTCGGCGCCGCCGCACCGCATCCCGCCGCAGCCGTCGTACGTCGACGGCGGCGACCAGGGATACGACAGCGGCTACAACACCGGTCAGGTCTACGGCAGAAGGGCCGGCGGACCCGGCGGGCCGGACGACGGCCACGCGTACGGCTCCCGCCCCGCGCCGAACTGGGGCCGCCGTATCAAGCTGACCGCGATAACCCTGGTCACCATACTTCTGGTGACCACGGTCGTGACGTACTTCTGGGCCGACTCCCAGCTCAACCGCGAAGTCGACCTGTCCAAGGTCATCGACCGGCCGGAGCCCGGCGAGGGCACCACCTATCTGATCGTCGGCTCCGACAGCCGCGAGGGCATGTCGGACGAGCAGAAGAAGAGGCTGCACACCGGATCCGCCGCGGGCAAGCGCACCGACTCGATGATGCTCCTGCACGTCGGCAGCAACGGCGACACCCTGATCTCCCTGCCGCGCGACTCCGCCGTCACGATCCCGCAGTTCCGCGGCTCGGAGTCCGGCAGGCTCAGGGGCCCCCTGGGGACGAACAAGCTGAACGCGGCCTACGCCTACGACGGCCCGGAGCTGCTGGTGCGCACCGTCGAGTACAACACCGGTCTGCGCATCGACCACTATGTGGAGATCGGCTTCGCCGGCTTCGCGAACATCGTCGACGCGCTCGGCGGCGTGGAGATCACCATCGAGAAGGGCTTCAAGGACAAGTACTCGGGCGCCGACTTCCAGGCGGGCAAGCAGACCCTGGACGGCCAGCAGGCCCTGGCCTTCGTCCGCACCCGGTACGCCTTCGCCGCCTCCGACCTGCAGCGCACCAAGAACCAGCAGAAGTTCCTCTCCGCGCTGGCCAACCAGGCGGCCACCCCCTCGACGATCATGAACCCGTTCAAGCTGTACCCGACCCTGAACGCGGGTCTGGACTCCCTGATCGTCGACAAGGACATGAGCCTGTGGGACCTGGCCACCATGTTCTGGGCGATGAAGAACGTCAGCGGCGGCGACGGCACCTCCATGAACATGCCGATCGCCGGCTCCTCCGGCGGCAACCTCATCTGGGACAAGGCGAAGGTCAGGAAGCTGATGGACGAGCTGAGGAACGACCAGAAGGTCACCGTCACCGGCGACTGACCCCGCCCGCCCCGGGCCACCCCGAAGAGCCCCGCGGTGCCGTGCTCCGGCGGCCGCGGGGCTCCGGCGTACCGCCGGGCGTCCGGCTCACATGCCGGCGCCCGCCATCGTGCGACACATCTGCGCACAGCGACGACACGCCTCCGCGCAGCGCGCCATCATCTCGTCGTCCGGCATGGACATACACGCCTCCGCGGCCATGTCACAGGCCTTGGCGCACATCGCGCACATCTCCGCCGCCAGCGGAGAGCGGCGCATCATCATGTCCGCGCACATGCGGGTCATCTCGGAGCAGTCCATGAGCGCCCGCATGATCTGCATCTGCGTCTGGCCGCCCATCTGCATGCAGGAGCTCATGGTCTCCTCGCAGGCGGTGTGGCACGCCATGCAGGCCTGGACGCAGTCCTGCATCTCCTTGCTCATGGGGGTTGCGGTTCCGGACTGGGTCATGGCTCCTCCTGGGGGGACAGGGGGACCTCGAGACGGCCCCCTCTCCCTTCCGTCGTACGCCTGCTCCCGATCCGGCGCCATCCGAACGGGCAAAAGCCTTATTCCACCCGTTCGGCCCACTGTTCGGGCATGCCGTCCCCGGGACGCCCGGCACCCGGCTCCGGCTTCCCGGCGCCCGGTCCCCGGCCGCCGCCAAAAAGGGAACGCCGACGCCCCCTGCCTCTTGCTCCGTCCCGCCGGCGCCCATGCGCGCGCCCGGGCCCGGCACGGCGGCACGACGGCCGGCCGACCGGGTCCGGTCTCCCCGACAGGCCGGACGCGGTGCCCGCCTTCCCCGCCCTGCGACGGGGCCGGCAGACCCCGCCGGAGTCGGCCGGCCCCGGCACCACCGGGTGCGGAACCGGTGGCGCGAACGCCGACTCGGCCTCACATCCCCGCACACAGTGCGTACTTGTCCGAGGACACCGCGTACCGGGCCGGCACGGACCGGCCGTCGTCCCCTCGCCGGCCCGGCGGTCCGGCCCGCGCCCCGGGAGCACGAGCGCACAGCGGCCCCGCACGGCCGCGGGGGCGCCCGGAAACCGGACGCCCCCGCGGTCGGCCGGACGTCAGGGCAGGTTGCGGGCCATGACGATGCGCTGGACCTGGTTCGTCCCCTCGTAGATCTGGGTGATCTTGGCGTCGCGCATCATGCGCTCCACCGGGTAGTCACGGGTGTAGCCGTACCCGCCGAGGAGCTGGACGGCGTCCGTGGTGACCTCCATGGCGACGTCCGAGGCGAAGCACTTGGCGGCGGCGCCGTGGAAGGTGAGGTCGTTGTCGTCGCGCTCGGACTTCGCCGCTGCCGCGTAGGTCAGCTGACGGGCGGCCTCGATCTTCATGGCCATGTCGGCGAGCATGAACTGGATGCCCTGGAAGTCGGCGATCGGCTTGCCGAACTGCTTGCGCTCCTTGACGTAGTTCTTGGCGTAGTCGAGGGCGCCCTGGGCGATGCCGAGGGCCTGGGCGGCGATGGTGATGCGGGTGTGGTCCAGGGTGCGCATCGCGGTGGCGAAGCCGGTGCCCTCGGCACCGATCATCCGGTCCGCCGGGATGCGGACGTTGTCCAGGTACACCTCGCGGGTCGGGGAGCCCTTGATGCCGAGCTTCTTCTCGGGGGCGCCGAAGGAGACACCCGGGTCCGACTTCTCGACGACGAAGGCGGAGATGCCCTTGCTGCGCTTGTCGGGGTCGGTCACGGCCATCACCGTGTAGAACTCCGAGACGCCGGCGTTCGTGATCCAGCGCTTGACCCCGTTGAGGACGTAGTGGTCGCCGTCGCGGACCGCCCTGGTCTTCATGCCGGCCGCGTCCGAACCGGCCTCGGGCTCGGAGAGGCAGTACGAGAACATCGCCTGCCCCTTGGCGAGCGGGGTGAGGTACTTCTTCTTCAGCTCCTCGGAGCCGGAGAGGATCAGCGGGAGCGAGCCCAGCTTGTTCACCGCGGGAATCAGGGAGGACGAGGCGCAGACCCGCGCGATCTCCTCGATCACGATGACCGTCGCAAGGGCGTCCGCGCCCGCGCCGCCGTACTCCTCGGGCACGTGCACGGCGTGCAGGTCGTTGGCGACCAGCGCGTCCAGGGCCTCCTGCGGGAAGCGTGCCTCTTCGTCGACCGCGGCGGCGTACGGCGCGATCTTCGCCTCGGCCAGCGAGCGGACGGCGTCGCGGAGCATGGTGTGCTCCTCGGACGGGCGGTACAGGTCGAAGTCAGCCGATCCGGCCAAGGTCTCTCACTCCAAAAAGAAGACGCACGCTGACGCTAACTACCGTTAAGTAGGTCGAATTTTATGGCTTCGCTCACGTCCGTGTTACGTGAGTTTGGCGACAGACAGGAACAGCGGACAGGAAACCGGTGCGGAAACGGGACCGATCGGGAGCGGCTCGGGGACGGACGGGGAGGCGCGGGGAGGACGCAGAGGGGTCACGGAGAGGACATTGCCCGGCGGAGGGCCTGTGCATGTCCCCTTATATGCTCGGGCACCGCACGACCGTCGTCCCCTCCGTGGAGCACCCATGAGCCTCAGGATCACCGTGATCGGCACCGGTTATCTCGGCGCGACACACGCCGCGGCCATGGCCGAGCTCGGTTTCGAGGTGCTGGGTCTCGACATCGTCCCCGAGAAGATCGAGATGCTGCGGCGGGGCGAGGTCCCGATGTACGAGCCGGGGCTGGAGGAGCTGCTGCACCGGCATGTGGCCGGACTCGAGGGCTCCACCGGCCGGCTGCGGTTCACGACGGACTACGCCGAGGCGGCCGCGTTCGGCGACGTCCACTTCATCTGCGTGAACACCCCGCAGAAGCACGGCGAGTACGCCTGCGACATGAGGTACGTCGACTCCGCGGTCACCTCCCTCGCCCCGCATCTGACCGGGCCCGCCCTGGTCGTCGGCAAGTCGACGGTGCCCGTCGGCTCCGCGGACCGCCTGGCCCGTACGATCGCCGGGCTCGCGCCCGCGGGCGAGGAGGTGGAGCTGGCCTGGAACCCGGAGTTCCTGCGCGAGGGCTTCGCCGTCCAGGACACGCTGCACCCGGACCGGATCGTGGTCGGTGTGCGCAGCGAGCGGGCGGAGAAGCTGCTGCGCGAGGTGTACGCCACGCCGATCGCCGAGGGCTCCCCCTTCGTGGTCACCGACTTCCCGACCGCGGAGCTGGTGAAGACCGCCGCGAACTCCTTCCTCGCCACGAAGATCTCCTTCATCAACGCCATGGCCGAGGTGTGCGAGGCCGCGGGCGGCGACGTCGCGAAGCTGGCCGAGGCGATCGGGTACGACGACCGCATCGGCAGGAAGTTCCTGCGCGCCGGGATCGGCTTCGGCGGCGGCTGTCTGCCCAAGGACATCCGGGCCTTCATGGCGCGCGCGGGCGAGCTGGGCGCCGACCAGGCGCTGACGTTCCTGCGCGAGATCGACTCGATCAACATGCGCCAGCGCGGTCAGATGGTGGAGCTGGCCCGGCAGGCGCTGGGCGGCGGGCCGTTCCTGGGCAGGCGGGTGGCGGTGCTGGGCGCCACCTTCAAGCCGGACTCGGACGACGTGCGGGACTCGCCCGCGCTCAATGTCGCGGGGCAGATCCATCTGCAGGGCGGCCAGGTGACGGTGTACGACCCGAAGGGCATGGACAACGCCCGGCGGGTGTTCCCGACGCTCGGATACGCCGAGTCGGCGCTGGAGGCCGTGCGGGGCGCGGACGTGGTGCTGCACCTGACCGAGTGGCGGGAGTTCCGCGAGCTGGACCCGGCGGAGCTGGGCGAGGTCGTGGCGGCCCGGGTGATCCTGGACGGGCGCAACGCGCTGGACCCGGAGCGGTGGCGCCGGGCCGGGTGGACGTACCGGGCGATGGGGCGTCCGACCGCGTAGCCGGACACGCCCGGCGCCCACGCGGACACCGAGGACAGCGGGCGCGGAAGACACCAGCGGCACGAAGGGACGCCGGTTCGGCCGAGGCTCAGTCGGCCGAACCGGCGTCTGCACGCATTCTGCCCCACCGGTCCGGGACATGCGGAGGGGGCCCTGGGAAACCGTCCGCGGCTCATCCCTCCTTCGCCCGGTAGCGCCGCATCTTCGCGCGTGCGCCGCACACCTGCATGGAGCACCAGCGGCGCCGGCCGGCCGGACTGCGGTCGTAGTACGCCCAGTGGCAGGTGTCCGCCTCGCACGCCTTCAGCCGGGTCCAGGTGCCCGCGACGAGCGCCTCGGCGACGGCGGCGGCGACCCGGGAGAGCAGGGAGCCGGTGCCGGCGGGGACGAGCCTCGCGGAGCCGTCCCGGTCGTCCACGGCCACCACCAGCGGGGCCCGTGCGAACAGCTCGCCGAGCGGTGTCACCGCGCGGTGCGGCGGACGGCCGGCGTGGACGAGCAGCGTCGCCCGCAGCGACTCGCGCAGCTCGCGCGCCCGCGGCAGTTCCGCCTCCCGGACCCCGAGGCGCGCCCGGCCCTCCGCCGTGTCGAGCGCGTCGACGCCGGTGGCGAGGTCCAGGGTGTTCACCAGGGACTCGACCAGAGCCAGCCCCCCTGGCGCGGCCGATCTCTCACTCATGTCAGCGACGGTACCTCGCACACACGTTGTGCTGTTACCCGTTGCACGGCAGAATGCGGTAACGGTTACTGGTTGAACCCAAGAAACAGGTAACCCCCTCGACGGGCGCCCCGGCAGGCGGCTCTCGCACGGAAGGCTCCGACGGGCGCACAAGCACACAAAGCGCACAAAGTGCGGGCAAGCTCGTACAGCCCGTACAAGTGCACGCAAGGAGGAAGTCATGGCTCTCGCCAAGCTGGGTGTCGTCGTCCTGGACTGTCCCGACCCGCGTGCCCTCGCCGGCTTCTACGCCGAGGTGCTCGGCGGGACCGTGGAGGGCGAGGGCGACTGGGTGGAGCTGAGGACGGAGGGCGGGCGGACGCTGGCGTTCCAGCGGGCGCCGGGCCATGTGCCGCCGAAGTGGCCCTCCGCGGACGGCTCGCAGCAGTTCCACCTGGACCTGGACGTCGAGGACCTGGACACGGCGGAGAAGGCCGTCCTGGCGCTCGGGGCACGCCCGCTGGACACGGCGGACCGCACGCGGACCTTCCGGGTCTACGCCGACCCGGCCGGACACCCGTTCTGTCTGTGCGCCTGCTGACCGCCCCGCCCGCTCCGTCCGGGCCGAGCGCCGCGTGTCCCGCGCCGGACGCACCGCACCGGGCGTCCGGCGCCGCCGTCAGCCGTCCAGTTCCTCGATCGTCGCGTGGGACGGGCCGCGCGTGGCCTGCAGCTCACGGGCGACGGCCTCCGCGTCGCCCAGGACACGTACCGCGTTCTGCCAGGTCAGCTTGGCCAGGTCGGTCCTCGACCAGCCGCGGTCCATGAGTTCCGCGATCAGGTTCGGATAGCAGGAGACGTCGTCCAGGCCGTCGGGGGTGAAGGCCGTGCCGTCGTAGTCGCCGCCGATGCCCAGGTGGTCGATGCCGGCGACTTCCCGCATGTGGTCCAGATGGTCGGCGACCGTGGCCACCGTGGCACGGGGGCGCGGGTTCTTCTCCTCGAAGGCGCGGTGGACCTTCATCGCCTCGGCGGTGGTGTCGAGGGGGTGGAAGCCGTGGGCGCGCATGTTCTCGTCGGCCGCGGCCGTCCAGTCCACGGCGGCCTGGAGGACGAACTTCGGGACGAACGTCACCATCGCCACCCCGCCGTTGGCGGGCAGCCGCTCCAGCACGTCGTCCGGGATGTTGCGGGGGTGGTCGCACACGGCCCGCGCGGAGGAGTGGGAGAAGATCACCGGGGCACTGGTGGTGTCCAGCGCGTCCCGCATGGTCGTGGCGGCCACATGGGAGAGGTCGACCAGCATCCCCAGGCGGTTCATCTCGCGGACCACCTCGCGGCCGAAGGCCGACAGGCCGCCCACGCCCGGCTCGTCCGTCGCCGAGTCCGCCCAGGGCACGTTGTTGTTGTGGGTGAGGGTCAGATAGCGCACGCCGAGCGCGTACAGCCCCCGGAGCGTGCCGAGGGAGCAGGCGATGGAGTGGCCGCCCTCGGCCCCCATGAGCGAGGCGATACGGCCCTGCCTGCGTGCCGCCTCCATGTCGGCGGCCGTCCACGCGGGAGCCAGGTCGGCCGGGTGGCGTGCGAGCAGCTGCTGTACGCAGTCGATCTGTTCCAGCGTCGCCGGCACCGGGTCCGGCAGGTCCGCGCGGACGTACACCGACCAGAACTGGGCGCCCACACCGCCCTTGCGCAGACGCGGGATGTCGGTGTGCAGATGGTCGCCCTGGTGGGTGGCGATGTCACGGGCGTCGTGGTCGTAGCGGACCTGTTCGCGCAGGGCCCAGGGCAGATCGTTGTGGCCGTCGACGACCGGGAACTCGCGCAGCAGTGCCCGGGCCTCCTCCAGCGCCGGCATCGGCGTCACGTCCCCGTGCCGAAGCCGAAACCGCCGGCCGCGCCCTCGACCCTGGCGCGCAGCCGCTTGCCCTTCTCGGTGGCCTGCTCGTTGAGCTCCTGCTGGAACTCCCGCATCCGGGCGAGCAGTTCCTCGTCGTGCGCGGCGAGGATCCGGGCGGCGAGCAGACCGGCGTTGCGGGCACCGCCGACGGACACGGTCGCCACGGGCACCCCGGCCGGCATCTGCACGATCGACAGCAGCGAGTCCATGCCGTCCAGGTGCTTGAGCGGAACGGGCACGCCGATCACCGGCAGCGGGGTGACGGAGGCGAGCATGCCGGGCAGATGGGCGGCGCCGCCCGCACCCGCGATGATCGCCTTCAGCCCGCGTCCGGCCGCCTGCTCGCCGTAGGCGATCATCTCGCGCGGCATGCGGTGCGCGGAGACGACGTCGACCTCGTAGGCGATCTCGAACTCGTCGAGCGCCTCGGCGGCGGCTTCCATGACGGGCCAGTCGGAGTCCGACCCCATGACGATGCCCACGACAGGGCTGTTCCGGCTCATTCGGTGATGGTGCCTCTCAGGTAGTCGGCTGCGTGACGGGCGCGCTCCAGCACGTCGTCCAGGTCGTCGCCGTAGGTGTTGACGTGACCGACCTTGCGGCCGGGCTTCACGTCCTTGCCGTACATGTGGATCTTCAGTCGGGGGTCGCGCGCCATGCAGTGCAGGTACGCGGAGTACATGTCGGGGTAGTCGCCGCCGAGGACGTTCGCCATGACCGTCCACCTGGCGCGCGGGCGGGGGTCGCCCAGCGGCAGGTCGAGGACCGCGCGGAGGTGGTTGGCGAACTGGGAGGTGATCGCGCCGTCCATCGACCAGTGGCCGGAGTTGTGCGGGCGCATCGCCAGCTCGTTGACGAGGACGCGGCCGTCGCGGGTCTGGAACAGCTCCACGGCGAGGTGGCCGACGACGCCGAGTTCCTTGGCGATCCGCAGCGCCATCTCCTCGGCCCGCAGGGCGAGGTCCTCGTCGAGGTCGGGGGCGGGCGCGATGACCGTGTCGCACACGCCGTTCACCTGCCGCGACTCCACGACCGGATAGGCCACGGCCTGGCCGTGCGGGGAGCGCACGACGTTGGCGGCCAGCTCCCGGACGAAGTCGACCTTCTCCTCGGCGAGGACGGGCACACCGGCGCGGAAGGGCTCGGCGGCCTCCTCGACGGAGCGCACCACCCACACGCCCTTGCCGTCGTAGCCGCCGCGGACGGTCTTCAGCACGACGGGGAAGCCGTCCGACCCGTTCCCGGTGTCCCGCGCGAGTTCCGCGGCGAACGCGGCCACGTCCTGCGGGTCGGTCACGATCCGGTGCCGCGGGCAGGGCACGCCGAGCGCGTCGAGCCGTGCGCGCATCACGCCCTTGTCCTGGGCGTGCACCAGGGCGTCGGGGCCGGGACGCACGGCGATGCCGTCCTTCTCCAGGGCCCGCAGGTGCTCGATGGGGACGTGCTCGTGATCGAAGGTGATCACGTCGCAGCCCCGCGCGAACGCGCGCAGTGTCTCCAGGTCGCGGTAGTCGCCGACGACGACGTCGTTCACGACCTGTGCCGCGGAGTCCTGGGGGGTGTCACTGAGAAGCCTGAACCTGATGCCCAGCGGGATGCCCGCCTCGTGGGTCATACGAGCGAGCTGACCACCGCCGACCATGCCGACTACCGGGAACGTCACGCCCTCCAGGGTATCGGTCGCGCCACCCCGGCCGGATCCCGTGCCCTCTCGGGGCGTCGGGGTCCGGGCGTCGGAGGTCCATGGGCGTGCACCGACGCCCCCACCGGTTGCCCGGCGGTCTCCTCCCGCCCTTGCCCTGTCCTCCCCCCTGTCCTTCCCCTGCTCTTCCTCCGTTCCTTCTCCCTGTCCCTCCCCGTCTCTGCCTGTCCTTTCGCTGCCCCTCCCGGTCCTTTCCCGCCGTCTCCCGCCCTTTCCCCGCCATTTCCAGGGCTCTTTCCGACCTGTTCCCCGGCGGGTGCCCCGTCCACAGGCGCGGCGTCCAAGCGCTGGTTAGCATGGCGGAACCGACGAGACCGGCCACGACACGACCGAGACGGGGGCCTGTACGACCATGGGCCATGGTTCCTCAAGGCTTCGTTCCGCGCCCCCGGCGCGCCGCGGCGCACTGCGCAGGCGCGTGGGCCGGCTGTGGCGCGAGGTCGTCAAGTTCGGCGCGGTGGGCGGAGCGGGGCTCCTGGTCAATCTGCTCGTGTTCAACCTGGTACGGCAGGTGACCGATCTCCAGGTGGTGCGCGCGAGCGTCATCGCCACGGTCGTCGCGATCCTCTTCAACTACATGGGCTTCCGCTACTTCACCTACCGGGACCGCGACAAGACCGGCCGGACCCGGGAGCTGACCCTGTTCCTGCTGTTCAGCGGGGCCGGCCTGGTGATCGAGAACGGGGTGCTGTACCTGGCGACGTACGGCTTCGGCTGGAACAGCCCGCTGCAGAACAACTTCTTCAAGTTCCTCGGCATCGGCATCGCGACCCTGTTCCGCTTCTGGTCCTACCGCACCTGGGTGTTCCGCGCCCTGCCGGTCCGGGACACCGTGGTGGAGAAGGCGGAGCCGCTCCTGCGGGCCAAGAGGGAGGAGCCGCGCCCGAAGGTCTTCCGCTGACCCTCCTCCGCCGCCCCGGCTTCCCGCCCGTCCCGCCGCTCCGACGGGCGGCCCCCTACCGCACCGTCTGCTCCTCCTCCTGGTCCTTCGGCGGCGGGGTGCGGGAGAGGAACAGGCCGAAGACCGGGGGCTGGGCCTGGAGGAGTTCCAGACGCCCGCCGTCGGCCTCGGCGAGGTCACGGGCCACGGCGAGGCCGATGCCCGTGGAGTTGCGGCCGCTGATCGCGCGCTCGAAGATGCGGGCCCCCAGGTCGGCGGGGACCCCGGGGCCCTCGTCGGTGACCTCCACGACCGCCTGGTTGCCGGTCACCCGGGTGCGCAGCGCGACCGTGCCGTTGCCGTGCATGAGGGAGTTCTCGATCAGCGCGGCCAGCACCTGGGCGACCGCGCCGGGCGTGCCCACGGCCTGCAGATGCCGCTTGCCGGAGGTGACGATGGCGCGGCCGACGCTGCGGTAGGCGGGGCGCCACTCGGCGATCTGCTGCTGGATGACCTCGTCGAGGTCGAAGGAGACGGCGGAGCCGTTGCGCGGGTCGCGGGAGTTGGTCAGCAGCCGGTCCACCACGTCCGTCAGCCGCTCCACCTGGGCGAGGGCGACGTTCGCCTCCTCCTTCACCGTGTCCAGGTCGTCGGTGAGGGTGATCTCCTCCAGCCGCATGGACAGCGCGGTCAGCGGCGTGCGCAGCTGGTGGGAGGCGTCGGCGGCCAGGCGCCGCTCGGCGGTCAGCATCCGGGCGATGCGCTCGGCGGAGCTGTCGAGCACGTCCGCGACCCGGTCCAGCTCGGGCACGCCGTAGCGCTTGTGGCGAGGGCGCGGATCGCCGGAGCCGAGGCGTTCGGCGGTCTCGGCGAGGTCGGTCAGCGGGGAGGTGAGCCGGTTGGCCTGGCGGATCGCGAGCAGCACCGCGGCCACCACCGCGAGCAGCGCGACCAGGCCGATGATCAGCATGGTGCGGCCGACCTCGCGGGCCACCGAGGAGCGGGGCTCCTCCACCCGGACGGTCTCGCCCTGCCCGCCCTTGGCCGTCGCGTGGATCACATCGCCGGACGGTTTGCTGCCGACCTCGATGGGTTCCCGTCCGGGAATGCCGATCACGGCGTACTGGCCGTCGGCCACCTGGTCGCGCAGGACCTCCGCGTCGACGGTCTCCGCGCCGAGCAGCCGCCTGTCGACGATGCCGGCCAGCCTGACCGCCTCGGACTCGACCCGTTCCCGGGCGCTGTGGCTGATCGTGCGGGTCTCGACGATCACCAGGGAGACGCCGAAGACGGAGATCACGACGAGTACCACGGCGAGCGTGGACTGGATCAGTCGACGGCGCATGTCCTCTTACCTGACGAAGTCCGGGCGGCGCGGCTCGGTGCTTCCCGGATCAGTTCTTCTCGAAGCGGAAGCCGACGCCTCGCACGGTGGCGATGTAGCGGGGGTTCGCCGCGTCGTCGCCGAGCTTCTTGCGCAGCCAGGAGATGTGCATGTCGAGGGTCTTGGTCGACGACCACCAGGTGGTGTCCCAGACCTCGCGCATCAGCTGCTCACGGGTGACGACCCGCCCCGCGTCCCGCACCAGCACCCTGAGCAGGTCGAACTCCTTGGCGGTGAGCTGGAGCTCCTCGTCGCCCATCCAGGCACGGTGGGACTCGACGTCGATGCGCACCCCGTGGGTGGCGGGCGGCTGCTGCGGCTCGGCGGCGCCGCGCCGGAGCAGGGCCCGGACCCGGGCGAGCAGTTCGGCGAGCCGGAAGGGCTTGGTGACGTAGTCGTCGGCACCGGCGTCGAGACCGACGACGGTGTCCACCTCGTCGGCGCGCGCGGTCAGGATCAGGATGGGCACCGTATGCCCGTCGGAGCGCAGCCGGCGGGCGACCTCCAGGCCGTCCATGCCGGGCAGCCCGAGGTCCAGCACGACCAGGTCGACACCGCCCTGCGTTCCGGCCTCGAGCGCGGCGGGGCCGTCCTCACGCACCTCGACCTCGTACCCTTCCCGGCGCAGTGCGCGGGCCAGCGGCTCCGAGATCGCCGCGTCGTCCTCGGCGAGCAATACACGGGTCATGAACCGATGGTAGTCCGCCCGCGCCGTCCGTCGGGGTGGTGCTTCGGCATGATCGTCACACGGTTTTCCCGCCGGTCCGCCCGGTGACGGGCCCCTCACAGAGAGTCTTGGGATCCACGGAAAGACTCTGTGCAAACCTTGAAAACATCAGGCAAGAGCGCCTTTCTCCTGTGATTCATATCGCAAGTCCTTCCATGTCCGGCCCTACTCTGCCTTATCGTGAGTTGAACGCCTGTCGCACACAGTGGACCTTTGGCGCTCACCTCGAGGCCGGAGGTCCTTTTTGTGTGCGGGCCGGCCCGGCCGGCCTGGCGAGGAATGACCCGAGGCCGGGCCTCTGCTCGTGCCGGCCCCCAGGTGCCGACGCGGCAGGGGCATGTTCCGGCGGCCGTCGTCCTCCGCTTCGCGATCCGGAGCGGGCTCTCCCCTGGGCGTGGGATGGACCTCGGTCCCGCCGGTACCGGCCGTCCCCCCACAACACACGGGCGCGCATCCGCCGATCGGAGCGCGTCCCGACCAGCGAGGAACGACCATGGCGTCCAGCCTGACGAAGGACTCGGCACGACCGGGCACCCCCGGTTCCGAGAAGACCTTCTTCGGCCACCCCCGCGGCCTGGCCACTCTCTTCATGACCGAAATGTGGGAGCGCTTCAGCTTCTACGGCATGCGCGCCCTTCTCGTCGTCTATCTGCTCTCCGGCGGCCCCGACGCCAAGGAGGGGAGCATGGGTGGCGGGCTCGGCATGGACCTGGCCACCACCACCGCGATCTACTCCGTCTATCTGTCGATGGTGTACCTGCTCACCATGCCCGGCGGGTGGCTGGGTGACCGCGTCTGGGGTCCCCGCAGGACGGTGGCGATCGCAGCCGTGACGATCATGGCGGGCCACGCGGTGCTGGCGCTGCCCGGCGGACAGGCGCCCTTCTTCGCCGGCCTGGCACTGGTGGCGCTCGGCTCCGGCCTGCTGAAGGCCAACATCTCCACCATGGTCGGCCACCTCTACGACGGCCCGGACGACCCGCGCCGCGACGGCGGCTTCACGATCTTCTACATGGGCATCAACATGGGTGCCTTCTTCGCCCCGCTGATCATCGGCACCGTCGGTCAGCAGGTCGGCTGGCACCTGGGCTTCGGTCTCGCCGCCGTGGGCATGGCGATCGGCCTGGTGGCCTTCCTCCTCGGCACCCGGCACCTGTCCCCGCGCAGCGACGTCGTCCCCAAGCCGCTGACCTCCGCGGAGCGCACCATCTGGCTGCGCAGGGGGCTGGTCTGGCTCGTCGTCGCCGCCGTCTTCTACGGCGTCGTCGGCCTCACCGGCCACTTCACCCTGAACTGGGCGATGATCCCGCTCACCGTGATCGGTCTGGTCATCCCGGTCGGCGTCCTGGTCCGCATCAAGCGGGACAAGGAGCTGTCGGACCTCGAGCAGTCCAAGATGACCGGCTACATCTGGTTCTTCGTCGCCGCCGCCGTCTTCTGGATGATCTACGACCAGGGCGGTTCCACGGTCCAGGCGTTCGGTGAGACCAAGACCTCCGGCTCGCTGCTGGGCTTCGGCTTCCCGTCCTCCTGGTACCAGTCGCTGAACCCGGTGTTCATCATGGCCCTGGCCCCGGTCTTCGCCTGGCTCTGGCTGTGGCTGAACCGCAGGGGCAAGGAGCCGAGCACCGTCACGAAGTTCGCGGCCGCGCTGTTCTTCGTCGGCGTCTCGTTCTTCTTCTTCCTGCTGCCGCTGGGCATGGCCGCGGACGGCACCCTGGTCAGCCCGATGTGGCTGGTGGGCATCTACCTGATCCAGACCGTCGGCGAGCTGTGCCTCTCCCCGGTCGGCCTGTCGGTGACGACCAAGATGGCCCCGGCGAAGTACGCCAGCCAGATGATGGGCGTGTGGTTCCTCGCGGTCACCGCGGGCGACTCCGTCACCGGCCTGCTGTCCAACCCCGCCGTGGGCGGCGTGGACCTCAGCGGCTCGGGTGCGGTCGCCGTGGAGGCCGCCCTGGCCGCCCTCGCCGGATTCGCGGTCTTCATGTACCGCCGGAAGGTCAAGGCCCTGATGGGCGACGTGCCCTGAGACCGGGCCGGTCCGGCCGGCAGGCGGGCATGCGGTGGGGCCACCGCGTCCGTGGGCGCGGTGGCCCCACCGCGTGTCCGAGGACGTCCCGGTGGTCCTGTGGCGTGTCCGTCCTGCGGCGTGCCCGGGTGCTCCGGTGGATCTGCGGCACGTCCTCGCCGCCCCGGTGGCCCTGCGATGTGCCGGCGGTGTCCGTGGGGGTTCCGGCAGGACCACCGGGACGTCCTCGGACACGCGGTGGGGCCA
>NZ_MUME01000031.1 GCF_002155915.1 Streptomyces thermovulgaris
GCGCACCCCCCTCCTGACCGTCCCCGCCCGCGCAGCACCCGATCGATCGAGCACCTGACGCCGCACCGCTCACGTCGTCGGGCCGATGACCCCTGCCCAGAAGAAATCACCACGACCTGACCGGGAGTACGTCACCGTGGCCACGTTCCTCTACAGACTCGGCCGCCTCGCCTTCCGGCGACGGCATGTCGTCGCTCTGATCTGGGTGGCGCTGCTCGCCCTCGCCGGTGCCGGCGCCGCCTCCGCGCCCGCCGCGGGCAACGCCTCCTTCTCCATCCCCGGCACCGAGGCCCAGCGGGCCTTCGACCTGCTGGAGCAGCGCTTCCCCGCCGCGAACGCCGACGGGGCGACCGCGCGCGTGGTGTTCAAGGCGCCCGACGGCGAGAAGATGACGGACGCCGGCCACAAGGCGACCGTGGACAAGACCGTCAAGGAGCTGTCCGGCGGCCCGGAGGTCGCCGCCGTCACCGACCCCTACACCACCGGGGCCGTCAGCCGGGACGGCACGATCGCGTACGCGTCGGTGAACTACAAGGTCTCCGGGATAGAACTGGAGGAATCCTCCCGCACCGCCCTCAAGAAGGCCGCGCAGCACGCGCGGGAGACCGGACTGACCGTGGAGATCGGCGGCGACGCCCTCTTCACCACCCCCGAGACCGGCACGGCGGAGATCGTCGGCATCGCGATCGCGGCCGTCGTCCTCGTCATCACCCTCGGCTCGCTGATCGCGGCCGGGCTGCCGCTGCTGACCGCGATCATCGGTGTCGGCATCGGCGTGGCGACGATCACCGTTCTCGCCAAGCCCCTCGACCTGGGCTCCACCACCTCCATCCTGGCCACGATGATCGGCCTCGCGGTCGGCATCGACTACGCCCTGTTCATCGTCTCCCGCTACCGCGCGGAGCTCGCCGAGGGCCGTGAGCGCGAGGAGGCGGCGGGCCGGGCCGTCGGCACGGCCGGCTCCGCGGTGGTCTTCGCCGGTCTCACCGTCGTGATCGCCCTGGTCGGCCTGTCCGTGGTCAACATCCCGATGCTGACGAAGATGGGCGTCGCCGCGGCCGGCACGGTCGCCATCGCCGTGCTCATCGCGCTCACGATGATCCCGGCGCTGCTGGGCTACGCGGGCCGCGCGATCAAGCCGGCCGGGGAGAGGAACGGGCTGCTCGGCCGCGGACGCGACGGGAAGAAGGACGAGGCGAAGGACGCCGCGGAGGGCGAGGAGAAGAACGGGACGAAGCCGGGGCGGCCGAACATGGGCACGCGCTGGGCGAGCTTCGTCGTCCGCCGTCCCGTCGTCGTGCTGCTGATCGGCGCGGTCGGCCTGGGCGCCGCCGCGATACCGTCCTCCTCCCTCGAACTGGGCCTGCCCGACGACGGCTCCCAGCCGACCTCCACCACCCAGCGCCGCGCCTACGACCTGCTCTCCCAGGGCTTCGGCCCCGGCGTCAACGGTCCGCTCATGGTCGTGGTGGACGCGAAGGACAGCGACGACCCGAAGGCCTCCTTCGCCAAGGTCACCGACGAGATCAAGGACCTCAAGGGCATCGTGGCCGTGACCCCGGCGCAGCCCAACGAGACCGGCGACACCGCGATCGTCACCGTCGTGCCCCGGTCCAAGCCGTCCTCGACCGCCACCGAGGACCTGGTGCACGCCATCCGCGGCGCGGGCGCCGACATCGAGGACACGACCGACGCCAAGGTCCTGGTCACCGGCGCCACGGCGATGAACATCGACGTCTCGCAGAAGCTGAACGACGCGCTGCTGCCGTACCTGGCCCTGGTGGTCGGCCTCGCCTTCCTGCTGCTGATCGTGGTCTTCCGCTCGGTCCTCGTCCCGCTCAAGGCGGCGCTCGGCTTCCTGCTGTCGGTGCTGGCGGCGCTCGGCGCGGTGGTCGCGGTCTTCCAGTGGGGCTGGATGGCCGACCTGATGGGCGTGGAGGAGACCGGCCCGGTCATGTCGATGATGCCGATCTTCATGGTGGGCGTCGTCTTCGGTCTCGCCATGGACTACGAGGTGTTCCTCGTGACCCGGATGCGCGAGGCCTACGTCCACGGGGAGAAGCCCGGCCAGGCCGTGGTGACCGGCTTCCGGCACGGCGCCCGGGTGGTCACGGCCGCCGCGATCATCATGATCGCCGTCTTCTCCGGGTTCATCGGCTCCAGCGAGTCGATGGTCAGAATGATCGGCTTCGGCCTGGCGGTCGCGGTGTTCTTCGACGCGTTCATCGTGCGCATGGCGATCGTGCCCGCGGTCCTGGCCCTGCTGGGCCACAAGGCCTGGTGGCTGCCGAAGTGGCTGGACCGCGTCCTGCCCAACGTGGACGTGGAGGGCGAGGGCCTGCGCACCGGACAGGACGCCCCGGCCGAGGACCGGGCACTGGTGCGGGCCTGATCCACGGCCTCGCCGAAGGACCGGCCGGTGGGGGTGCCTTGGGGACGGCGCACCCTCACCGGCCTTGCCCGTACGGGGAGCTGTCCGTCCGGCGGCCGGATGCGGCGGTCCGCGTCCGCCGGGCGGCCCGCCGCCTTCGCGGCGTGCCCCACCGGCGGAAAGGCGTGCCCCACCGGCGGAAAGGGATTGCCCGGCCGCGGCCCCTGGCGGCTAACCTGCCGCTCATGACCACGCCTCCCGAGTCGGCGGCCCATCCCCGTTTCGCCGAGGCCCTGCGCGAGCGGGGGCTTCAGGAACTGATCGCCGAGGTCCGCCACTTCCCCGAGTCCACCCGGACCGCCGTCGAGGCCGCCGCAGCCGTCGGCTGCGAGCTGAGCCAGATCTGCAAGTCGCTCGTCTTCGCCGTCTGGGGATCCCCCCTGCTCGAGCACGACCGAAAGTCCGGCGAGGGGAAAGCCGAGGAAGGCGTGCCGGTCCTGGTCCTCGTGGACGGAGCCTCCCGTGTGGACCTCGAGCGCGTACGGGAGGAGCTCGGCGCCCGGAAGGTCGCCCGGGCCAGGGCCGACGTCGTCCGGGAGACCACCGGGTACGCCATCGGCGGCGTACCGCCCTTCGGGCACCGCACGCGCACCCGGGTGCTCGCCGACCGGGCGCTGCTGGACCACGACGTGGTCTGGGCAGCCGCCGGAACCCCGTACACCGTCTTCCCGATGGACCCCAAGGAACTGGTCGCCCAGGCCGGCGGCGCCCTTGTGGACGTACGCGAGCGCACCGCGTGACCCCGGTCGTCACCGCAGCCGTGCTGCTCGCGGCGGTCACCCACGCCAGCTGGAACGCGATCGCCCACCGGATCACCGACAAACTGGTCGGGTTCACGCTCATCACGGGCGGGGGCCTGCTGATCGGGCTGGCCATGGCGCCGTTCGTCCCGTTGCCGGCGCCCGGCGCATGGCCGTACCTGCTGGCCTCGGCGGCCATCCACATCGTGTACTACGCCCTGCTGATGAAGTCCTTCCGGCTCGGCGACTTCGGGCAGGCCTATCCGATCGCACGCGGCACCGCACCGCTCGTCGTCACCGTGCTCGCGGCCGTCTTCGCGCACGAGGTGCCCGACGGCTGGACGGCCACGGGCATCGCCCTGTCCTGCGCCGGCCTGACCGGTGTCGCCCTGTGGGGCCTGCGCGGACACCGGCCGAACTGGGCGGCGATCGGCGCCGCGCTGGCGACGGGACTGTCCATCGCGCTGTACACGGTCGTCGACGGGCTCGGAGTACGCGCCTCGGGGTCGTCCCTCGGCTACATCGCCTGGCTGATGGCGGTCCAGGGCACGGCGATCCCGGCGTACGCGGTGTGGCGCCGGCGCGGGAGCACGGCGGCCGTGCTGCGGTCCCACGCCGCACTCGGGCTGCTCGGGGCGGCGCTGTCCGTGACGGCGTACGCGCTGGTGCTGTGGGCGCAGACGAAGGCGGAACTCGCACCGATCGCCGCCCTGCGGGAGTCGTCGATCATCGTGGGCGCCGCGATCGGCGCGGTGTTCTTCAAGGAGCGCTTCGGAGTGCCGCGCATCGCGGCCGCGGGGCTGCTGGTCGTCGGGATCGGGCTGATGCTGCACGCGGGATAGGGCCGGCCGCCCGGCGGGGACGGAGCCGGTTCCCGGCGGGCAGGACCGGTTGCCCGGCGGGGCGGGGCCGGCTTCCCGGACTCCTTGGATGCACGAGCGCCGTGTGAGGAGCACCCTGGAATCAGGTGTTCCGGAGGTGATCGTCATGATGAAGACCGCAGTGGGATGGCATGTCGAGCTGGAGTTCAAGGAGGACGACCAGCACACCCGGGCGGTGGCGGTGGTCCGGCTGCCCGACGGCAGCGAGATCCGGGCGCACGGGCGGGCCACCAGGCACCACACCGATGCGAATCAGCCCCGCGTCGGCGAGGAGATCGCCGGAGCAAGGGCACTGAACGATCTCGCCATGCAGCTGTTGTCCAAGGCACACACCGAGATCGACGAGGCATCGGGCCGCACGTCGCAGCCCATCCACCTCTGAGGCGGCGGGAGTTCCGTCGCACACGGAGGCATACGGAGAACTCGTCCGGCCGGTGCCGGCCGGATCCCGCGCCGGGACCCGGCCGGCACCGGCGCGTCACCGGTCGGGAGCAGTCAGGAGCGGTCAGGGGCGGTCAGGAGCGCCGTACGGCCGCCTCCGCGCGCTCCGTCAGCCGCCACAGCTCCTCGCGCAGCCGTACGGCCTCCGCCGCGCCGACCCCCGTCGTCGCCAGCAGCGTGCCGGGCACGCGCGCCGCACGCTCCCGGAGTTCCTCCCCGCGTCCGGTGACCGTCACGAGCACCGACCGCTCGTCGCGCACCGACCGCTCCCGGCGCACCAGCCCCGCCGCCTCCAGCCGCTTCAGCAGCGGCGACACCGTGCCGTAGTCCAGGCGCAGCGCCGTGGCCAGTTCCTTCACCGTGCTCTCCCCCTGCTCCCACAGCACCAGCAGCACCAGGTACTGGGGGTAGGTGAGACCCAGCTCGTCGAGAAGCGGCCGGTACACGGCCGTCACCGCGCGCTGGGCGGCGTACAGCGCGAAGCACAGCTGGTCGTCCAGCAGCAGCGACCCGGCGGGCCCTTCGTCGTGGTGGCGCGTCACGCGCCCATTGTCACGGACCGCGGATCGAAGCCGAAGGGCAGCTCCAGGCGGTGGGCGCGCAGCAGCGCGTCGTCGGAGAGCAGCTCGCCGGTCGGGCCGTCCGCCACGATCACCCCGTCGCTCAGGATCAGCGAACGCGGGCACAGCTCCAGCGCATACGGCAGATCGTGGGTGACCATGAGCACCGTCACGTCCAACGAGCGCAGGATGTCGGCCAGTTCGCGCCGCGAGGCCGGGTCGAGATTGGACGAGGGCTCGTCCAGGACCAGGATCTCCGGCTCCATGGCGAGGACGGTCGCCACGGCGACCCGGCGGCGCTGGCCGAGGGAGAGGTGGTGCGGCGGGCGGTCGGCGAACTCCCGCATGCCGACCCGTTCCAGGGCGGTGTGCACCCGCCGCTCCAGCTCCGGGCCCCTCAGCCCGGCCGCCGCCGGCCCGAAGGCCACGTCCTCCCGCACGGTCGGCATGAACAGCTGGTCGTCCGGGTCCTGGAAGACGATGCCGACCTTCTGCCGGATCGTGGCCAGGTTCTTCTTCCCGACCGGCAGCCCGGCCACCCGCACCGTGCCGGTGCCGCCGCTCAGAATGCCGTTCAGATGCAGCACGAGGGTGGTCTTCCCGGCGCCGTTCGGGCCGAGCAGCGCCACCCGCTCCCCGCGCTCGATGCGGAAGTCCACGCCGAACAGGGCCTGGTGGCCGTCGGGATAGGCGAAGGCGAGGCCGGAGACCTCGAGGGAGACAGTCATAGCGTCCATCCCAGCAGACAGACCACGAGCGCCGCACCGGGGAGGGCCAGGGCGTACGACCACTGCGCCCGGGACGCGGTCACCTCGTCGACGACCGGCATGGAACCGGCGTACCCCCGGCTCACCATGGCCAGATGGACCCGTTCCCCGCGCTCGTAGGCGCGGATGAACAGCGCCCCCGCGGACTTGGCGAGCACGCTCCAGTGCCGCGGGCCGCGCGCCTCGAAGCCGCGCGACTCCCGGGCGATCCGCATCCGCCGCATCTCGTCGGCGATGACGTCGCCGTAGCGGATCATGAAGGAGGCGATCTGCACCAGCAGCGGGGGGAGCCTGAGGCGCTGCAGGCCCAGCAGCAGCTCCCGCGGTTCGGTGGTGGCGGCGAGCAGGACCGAGGCGGCCACGCCCAGGGTGCCCTTGGCGAGCACGTTCCAGGCGCCCCACAGACCGTTCACGCTCAGCGACAGCCCGAGGACGTCCACCCGCTCGCCCTCCGCCACGAACGGCAGCAGCACCGCGAACGCGACGAACGGCACCTCGATCAGCAGCCGCTTGAGCAGGAAACCGGCGGGCACACGGGCCACGGAGGCGACGACCGCGAGCAGAAGGGCGTACAGGGCGTACGCCCACATCGCCTCCCGCGGGGTCGACACCACGACCAGGACGAAGGCGAAGACCGCGACGAGCTTGGTGTGCGGGGGCAGCGCGTGCACGGGGGAGTGCCCGTGCCGGTACAGCCGGTGCGCCCCTTTCCCGCCGAGGGCGTGGGCGGTGCCCGCATTCGCGCCCATGTCAGACGGTCCGGGACCCGGAGGAGGACGAGGAGGACGCGGCGGACCCGGTGGACTCGGCGGACCCACCGGACCCGGCGGCGGCCGTACGGCGCCTGCGGACCACCCAGAAGACGCCGCTGCCCGCCGCGACGGTCACCCCGACGCCGATCACGCCCGCGAGCCCGCCGGACAGCCGCTCGTTCGCGACGTCCTTCACGCCGTAGTCGGCGAGCGGGGAGTCGGCGTAGGCGTGCTCCTTCTCCGTCTTGTCGATGCCGTGGTCCTGGGCGACCCTCTCCAGCCCGTCGGGGTCGGCGGAGGCGTAGAAGCTGACGAAGCCGGCGAGCACGAGGGACGTGATCAGCCCGGTGATCCACAGCGGGCGGTGGGAGCGTGCCGTGGCGGGGGCGGACTCCGGCTCCGGGTCCTTCGGGGCGTCCGGGACGTCGACGAGCTCCCCGTTCACCCGCAGCCTCAGAGGCTGCCGGAGGTCGCGCGCGCCGTGCACCAGGTCCGGGCGTACGGCGATGACGGCGCCGACGGTCAGCGCGGTGATCACGGCCTCGCCGATGCCGATGAGGACGTGCACGCCGACCATGGCGGTGGCGACCTTGCCGATCGCGACGTCGGTGGTGCCGCCGGCCGCGTAGAGCAGCGTGAAGGCGAGGGCGGAGGCCGGCACGGAGACGAGGGCGGCGACGAAGGAGGCGGCCGTGACCGTGCGGCGGCCGCGCGGGAGCAGTTTCACCAGGCCGCGGAAGACGGCGTAGGCGACGACCGCGGTGACGACCGCCATGAGGGTGATGTTGACGCCGAGCGCGGTCAGCCCGCCGTCGGCGAAGAGCAGGCCCTGGACGAGCAGGACGACCGAGATGCACAGGATCCCGGTGCAGGGGCCCACGAGGATCGCGGCCAGTGCCCCGCCGAGGAGGTGGCCGCTGGTTCCGGCCGCGACGGGGAAGTTGATCATCTGTGCGGCGAAGACGAACGCCGCGACGAGGCCGGCCAGCGGCGCGGTCCGCTCGTCGAGTTCCCGGCGCGCGCCGCGCAGACCGACGGCGATGGCGCCGGCGGCGACGACTCCGGCGACGGCGGACGTGGGCGCGTTGAGGAATCCATCAGGCACATGCACCGCTCAATGGTGTGGCTTGTTGCAATCCCTTCGCAAGAGCGAGGGAGTTGTGCATAAGCACGAATGCGTGGTTCCGTGCCGGATTCGGGGAGTGTATTTCGGGCAATACGGGGCATGAGGGGCGCGTGAGCGCATCGCAGGATGCGGCTCTCGCGCAGGCGGCACGACGTAAAAGCGGCACGACGTAAAAGGGGTTTGCCCGATGCCGGTAGTCGAGGAGTACGCACGCGCCCACATACTCACGGACGGCGGCCGGGACGACCAGGAGGACGTCGCCGTGCAGGTCGTCCTGCGCCACGACCCCCTGGCGGACCCGCGCGAGGTGCGGATCGGCCTGCCCGGCAGGGACGAGCGCGCCTTTCCCCGGTCGCTTCTCGAACAGGGACTGCGCGCCCCGGCGGGCGACGGCGAGGTGCGGGTGTGGCCGTGCGGGCGGGCACAGACCGTGATCGAGCTGCACTCCGCCCAGGGGGTGTCGGTCGTGCAGTTCGAGACCTGGACGCTGACCAGGTTCCTGCGGCGGATCCACAGGGCGGCCGCGACGGCAGCGGCGGCGGCCGTCCACGGATGAGACGGGGGAGGGCCGGACGACCTGACGGCCGCCGCCGGCCGCCGGGGACACGGTGTGCTCACGCGGGAGTGCGGTGTGCGCACACCGGGGCGCGATGTGCTCAGCCGCCCGCCTTCAGCAGGGACGCCACGATCGGGCCCGCCGTCTCGCCGCCGGTGCCGGCCGCCTGGACGACGGCCGCCGCGGCGAGGTCACCGCGGTAGGCGATGAACCAGCCGTTGGGCTTCTCCTGGTTGTCGACCTCGGCGGAACCGGTCTTCGCACCGAAGTCCGGGCCGAGACCGGCCATGGCCTCGGCGGCGGTGCCGGCCGCGGCCGTGTGCTTCATCAGATCGCGCAGCTGGGACAGCGCGGACGGGGATATCGTGCGGGAGGCCGTGGCGAGCTTGCGGTTGTCGACGGACGGCGGGACCAGGTAGGGCTGACGGAAGGTGCCCTCCTTGACCGTCGCGGCCACCGACGCCATGGTCAGCGGGTTCATCCGGACCCCGCCCTGACCGATGAGCGACGCGGCCATCGGGGCCGCCGACTGCACCGGGACCGCGCCGTCGAAGGTCGGCACGCCGACCGCCCAGTTGTCCAGGCCCAGGCCGAAGAACTGCTGGGCGTGCTGGGTCAGGTCGGAGTTCTTCAGTTTCTCCGCCTGGCTGATGAAGGCCGTGTTGCAGGAGCTGGCGAAGCTCGCCTTGAACGTGCCGTTCTTGATCTCGAACTTCTTGTAGTTGTGGAACTTCCAGCCGCCGTAGGTGAACGTCTTCGGGCAGGGGTGCGGCTTGTCGGCCGAGGCCAGCCCCTTCTCTATGAGCAGCGACGCGGTGACGACCTTCATCGTGGAGCCGGGGGCGAGGGAGCCCTGGAAGGCGACGTTGAAGTTGCGGTTGCTGTTCGCCACCGCGAGGATCTCGCCGGTCGACGGGCGCAGCACCACCACCGAGGCCCGCTTCCTGCGGGCCACCTCCTGCTCGGCCGCGGCCTGCAGGGACGGGCTCAGCGTCGTCTTCACCGTGCCCGGCGTGCCCTTGCTCAGCTCCAGGAGCGTCTTGTCGGACAGCTCCGCCTTCTTCGACTCCTCGCCGCGGACGACCCTCAGCTCCACGCCCGCCGTGCCGCCCGCCGTCCTGCCGTACTTCGCGCGCAGCCCGTCCAGGACCGGGCCCAGTGACGGGTACGTGTCGGTGCTCAGCTCGTTGCCGTCCCGGTCCAGGGCCTTCACCGGCGGGGTGCCGGCCTCGCCGGTGACCAGGGTGTCGCCGTCCCGCAGATCGGGGTGGACGACGGCGGCGTGCCAGTCGACGACCGGCTCGCCGTCCGAGGCACGCCGGACGACGGTCAGCTCGCTGTCGTACGTCAGCGGCTTGGACTGCCCCTGGTACGACACCGTGGCCTTCACGGAGAACGGCACTTTGGCGCCGTCGGGGGTGCCCGGGGTCAGCGTGACGTCCTTCAGATGCGCGTCCTTGGCGTAACCGGTCAGCAGGGCGCCGGCCGCCGCGGAGTCGTTCGTCGCGGCCGCCGCCTCGGCGGGCCTGCCCTCCTGCCAGGCGGTCAGGAACCGTGTGGCCGCGGTCTGCACCTCGTCCGCCGACAGCGGGCCGGTCTTCACCGCCTTGCGGGTCTGTGCCGAGGTCTGCGTCCGGCTTCCGTCCGCGGAGTCACCGCTGAACATCGCGTAGCCGCCGACTCCCGCGCCGACGGCCACCACGGCGATCACTCCACCGATCACGACGGGAGACGCCGTCCTCCGCCGCTCGCCCTGCCGCCCGGTGACGCGTCTTCTCTTGCCCACTGCGTTCCGTCCTTCGCGATTACCCGGGGCGCCCCCACCGCCCTCACCCGCCACACGCTTCTTGGCGTCGGCCATCACCCTAGAGTCTGCCTGCCGGTCCCGCCCGGGGCGGCGGGGGGTCACGGACTGCCCCAACTCCCCGGCGGGCGGGGGATCTCGGCGTCGCTGCGGCCCGGGGCGGGGCCGGCCGGGAGGCGGCTCAGCCGCCCGCGCGCAGGACGGCCGCCACGATCGGGCCCGCCGCGTCGCCGCCGCGACCGCCCTGCTGGGCCATGGCGGCAGCCGCCAGGTCGTTCCGGTAGCCGGTGAACCAGCTGTTGGGCCGGGCCTGGCCGTCCACCTCCGCGGAACCGGTCTTCGCGCCGATGCTGCCGCTCAGACCC
The DNA here is from genome assembly GCF_002155915.1 of Streptomyces thermovulgaris. Classification (GTDB taxonomy): domain Bacteria; phylum Actinomycetota; class Actinomycetes; order Streptomycetales; family Streptomycetaceae; genus Streptomyces; species Streptomyces thermovulgaris. The sequence goes on from NZ_MUME01000031.1 coordinate 10,424, forward strand.
GCCATCGCGGCGGCCGCGGTGCCACGGGTGGCGGCGCGGTGCATCATCTGCCGCAGCTGGGCGACCGTGCCCGGCGACAGGCCCCGGGCCCGGGCCAGCGGGCGGTCGTCGAGCGACGGCGGGACGACGACCGGCTGGCGGAAGGTGCCGGTCATCGCGGTGGCCGTCACCGACGCCATGGTCAGCGGGCTCATCTGGACCTGGCCCTGGCCGAGGAGGTTGGCCGCGGTGTCCGGGCCGCCGGAGGCGGGCACCGAGCCGTCGAAGGACGGGACCCCGACCTTCCAGTCGTCCCGGCCGAGCCCGAAGCGCTCCTCGGCCTCCCGGGTCAGGGAGTCCACCGCGACCTCGTCCGCGTACTTCACGAACGCCGTGTTGCAGGAACGGGCGAAGCTCTCCGCGAGAGTGGCGTCCTCGTCGGGGACCATGCCCTCCAGGTTGCGGAAGATCCGGCCCTGCCACACCGCCGTGTCGGGGCAGGGCGCCGGACCGTTCGCCGTGGTGATCCCGTTGTCGATGAGCGTGGCCGCGCTGATGATCTTCATGGTGGAGCCGGGGGCGAGCCGGCCGAGGAAGGCGGCGTTGAAACCGTCGGCGCGATGGTTGGCGACCGCGAGGATCTCGCCGGTGGACGGCTTCACGGCGACCACGGACGACTCGGCGTGATTCCGCACGGCCCGCTCGGCCGCCGCCTGCACCCGCGCGCTGATGGTCGTGGGCAGCCTGCCCGGCCGGCCCTTGGCGAGGGTGATCAGCGGGGTCTCGGCGGCACCGGAGTCCTGGTGCCGTATGCGCAGCTCGACCGCGGGTCTGCCGCCCGCCTTGTCGCCGTACTTCTTCCGCAGCTCGTCCAGGATCGGCCCGAGGGAGGGGTACTCGTCCCGGGTCAGCACGGTGCCGTCGCGGTCGACGGCCTCGATCGGCGGCGCCTTCGACTCGCCCGTGACGAGCGTGTCGCCCTTCTTCAGCTCGGGGTGCACCACCGACGGGTCCCAGTCGACCAGCGGCCGGTGCGTGGTGACGCCGCGCACGACGGTCAGCTTGCTGCGGTAGGCGAGAGGCTTCGACGTCCCGTCGTAGGACACGGTCGCCTCGACCGAGAAGGGCACGGTGGTCCCGGAGACCGCGCCGGGCGTGATCCGCACATCGGTGATGTGCGCCTCGTGCCCGTAGGCGGCGAGCAGCTGCCCGGCCGCCTCGGGGAAGTTCGTGTACGACGCGGCCGTCTGCGCCTCGCCCTTCTCCCAGGCCGCGAAGAACTTCGCCGACGTCTCCCGCACCTCGTCCCCGCTCGGCGGCCCGGTCCTGACCTGCGCCGGGCGGCCCGTCGGGTCGTGCAGTGCGGACACCAGGGTGAAGGCCCCGTACCCGGCCCCGCCCATCAACGCGGCGAACACACCGCCGACCACGGCGACTTTCGCCCCCTTGCGCATACCGCGCCCCCTCCCCCTTCGAAGAGCCACCGACTCTAGGGGGTCACGGGGGACCTGTGAGCCCTGTTTCCGGATGTTGTCCGAACAGAGATCGATCGCCCGGCTCACACCCAGGTATCCAGCCACATCCGGGCCCGCCAGTCGTCGATGGGGATGGGGATGCCGGTGTACAGGGGCCAGAAGTAGATGAAGTTCCAGGCGATCAGCAGGACCAGGACCCCCGCGCCGGCCGCGCCCGTGACGCGGCGGGTCTCCGTGGAGCCGGGCGGGCCGACGATCGCGCCGATCAGCATCGCCACCGCGAGGCAGAGGAACGGCAGGAAGACGATGGAGTAGAAGAAGAAGATCGTGCGCTCCTGGTAGAAGAACCAGGGCAGATAGCCGGCCGCCACGCCGCAGGCGATGGCGCCCGCGCGCCAGTCGCGGCGGAAGAACCACCGCCACAGCACGTACACCAGTGCCGCGCAGGCCGCCCACCACAGCAGGGGGGTGCCGATGGCGAGGACCTCGCGGGCGCACTTGTCGGCCGTGTCCGCCGGGCAGCCGTCGGTGCCGGGGGAGGGGGACTCGTAGAAGTACGACACCGGGCGGCCGTTGACGAGCCAGCTCCACGGGTTGGACTGGTAGGGGTGCGGCGAGGACAGGCCGACGTGGAACGTGTAGACCTGGTGCTCGTAGTGCCACAGGCTGCGCAGCCAGTCCGGCAGGAAGGTCCAGTCGCCGCCGCGGCCGGCCTTGGCCGCCCAGTCGCGGAAGTAGCCGCCGGTGCCGTCGGCGGGGGAGAGGATCCAGCCGATCCAGGAGACCAGGTAGACGGTGAGCGCGACCGGGACCGTGGACAGGAACGCCAGGCCCAGGTCCCGCTTCAGCACGGTCAGATACGGACGCCGGGCACCGGCCACCCTGCGGGAGCCGACGTCCCACAGCACGGTCATCACGCCGAACGCGGCCATGATGTACAGGCCGTTCCACTTGGTGCCGAACGCCAGGCCCAGCATGAGGCCCGCCGCCCAGCGCCACGGGCGCGGGCCCAGACGGGTCGTCTCGGCCGTGTGCGCGTCGGGCCGGACCCGGCCGTCGGCGTCGGCCGGGAGCGCGGCGGCGAGTTTCGCCCGGGCCCGGTCGCGGTCGATGAGCAGACAGCCGAAGGCGGCCAGCACGAAGAACATCAGCACGCCGTCGAGCAGCGCGGTCCGGCTCATCACGAAGTGCAGACCGTCCACGGCCATGAGCGCGCCCGCCAGACAGCCCAGGAAGGTCGAGCGGAACAGCCTCCGGCCGATCCGGCACAGCATCAGCACGGACAGCGTGCCGAGCAGGGCCGTCATGAACCGCCAGCCGAACGGGGTGAATCCGAAGACCAGCTCCCCGAGGCCGATCACGTACTTGCCGACCGGCGGGTGCACGACGTACGACGCGTCCGTGGGGATGGGGACGTCGCCGCCGGTCCTCAGGATCAGGTCGTTGACGTTCTTGTCCCAGTTGACCTCGAAGCCGCGGTGGACGATCGCCCACGCGTCCTTGGCGTAGTACGTCTCGTCGAATATCACCGCCTTCGGGCTGCCCAGGTTCCAGAACCGCAGCACGCCCGCCAGCAGCGCGACCAGCAGGGGACCGCCCCAGGCCGACCAGCGGACGATCCGGTCGGCGAGCGTGCGCGGGATGCCGAGGGCCGCCCACAGGCGTGGGCCGGGCCTGGTGAACGGCGGCACCAGACGGTCGCGGACGTCGCTCGTGGGCCCCGCCGCATGGCCGAAGCGGCGCAGCCGCTGCTGCCACGACGGCCGCTGGTCGTACGGGGCCAGGTCCTGCCGGGTGTCCGTGGAGGACGCGGTACTGGTCACCGCGCCATCGTAGGGAACCGTCCCGCGGGAGTCCCGCCCATGGCCGGTACCGGCCGGATACGTCCGCCTTGCAGAGGACTTGAGAGGATGGAGCGCGTGACTGGAACCCTGGTTTTGGCGGGCACTCCCATCGGTGACGTCCAGGACGCACCGCCCCGGCTCGCCGAGGAACTGGCCGGTGCGGACGTGGTCGCCGCCGAGGACACCCGGCGTCTGCGCCGGCTCGCGCAGGCGCTCGGCGTGACCCCCAAGGGGCGCGTCGTGTCGTACTTCGAGGGCAACGAGTCCGCCCGTACGCCGGAGCTGGTCGAGGAGCTGCTCGGCGGCGCACGCGTGCTGCTGGTGACGGACGCGGGCATGCCCTCGGTGTCCGACCCCGGCTACCGGCTGGTCGCGGCGGCCGTCGAGAAGAACGTGCGGGTGACGGCCGTCCCGGGGCCGTCCGCCGTGCTCACCGCGCTCGCGCTGTCCGGGCTGCCCGTCGACCGGTTCTGCTTCGAGGGGTTCCTGCCGCGCAAGGCGGGCGAGCGGCTGTCCCGGCTGCGGGAGGTTGCCGGCGAGCGGCGCACGCTGGTCTACTTCGAGGCCCCGCACCGGCTCGGCGACACGCTCGCCGCGATGGCCGAGGTGTTCGGCGCCCAGCGGCGGGCCGCCGTGTGCCGGGAGCTGACCAAAACCTACGAGGAGGTGCGGCGCGGCGGGCTCGGGGAGCTGGCCGCCTGGGCCGCCGAGGGGGTGCGCGGCGAGATCACCGTCGTGGTCGAGGGGGCACCCGAGAAGGCGGGCGAGGAGGTCGACGCCGAGGAGCTGGTGCGGCGGGTACGGGCGCGTGAGGAGGCCGGCGAGCGGCGCAAGGAGGCCATCGCGGCGGTCGCGGCCGAGGCCGGGGTGCCCAAGCGGGAGGTGTTCGACGCGGTGGTCGCCGCCAAGCACGCCGAGGGCGCCGGGCACGCCGGGCCCACGAAGAACGGGCCCACGAGGAAGGCGTGAGGCACACGGGCGGGTGAGCCGCGCGGGGATGTGAGACGGGGATGTGAGAAGGGTGCCGCACGGGACGGCGGGCGGGGGCGGCATCCCCCTGTCGCCGGGTTCGTAGGATCGAGGCATGCCTTCCACCGCCGACAAGAACGCGGCGCCCCCGCTTCCGGAGCCGCTCCGGATCCCGGTCGCCGACTCCCACACCCACCTCGACATGCAGTCCGGCACCGTCGAGGAGGGCCTGGCCAAGGCCGCGTCCGTGGGAGTGACGACGGTCGTCCAGGTCGGCTGCGACCTCAAGAGCTCGCAGTGGGCGGCCGAGACGGCGGCGGCGTACGGGAGCGTCCACGCCGCGGTCGCCCTGCACCCGAACGAGGCCCCGCGCATCGTGCACGGCGACCCCGACGGATGGTCCCGGCAGGGACCCCGCGAGCCGGGCGGGGACGCGGCGCTGGACGAGGCGCTGGCCGAGATCGACCGGCTGGCCGCGCTGCCCCAGGTCAAGGGCGTCGGCGAGACCGGGCTCGACTACTTCCGCACCGGCCCCGAGGGCAAGGAGGCGCAGGAGCGGTCCTTCCGCGCCCACATCGAGATCGCCAAGCGGCACAACAAGACCCTCGTCATCCACGACCGCGAGGCCCACGCCGACGTCCTGCGCATCCTCAAGGAGGAGGGCGCCCCCGAGCGGACGGTGTTCCACTGCTACTCCGGGGACGCGGAGATGGCCGAGGTGTGCGCCCGCGCCGGCTACTACATGTCCTTCGCCGGCAACGTCACCTTCAAGAACGCCCAGAACCTGCGGGACGCCCTGGCCGTCGCCCCGCTGGAGCTGGTCCTCGTGGAGACCGACGCGCCCTTCCTGACGCCGGTGCCGTACCGCGGACGGCCCAACGCGCCGTACCTCGTTCCGGTCACGGTGCGTGCGATGGCCGCCGTCCGCGGCATCGACGAGGACACGCTGGCGGCGGCACTGGCGGCGAACACGGCACAAGCATTCGACTACGCAAAGTAGCCGAATGGCTTTGGAGGGTGACGGTCCCTCCGTTAGCTTCTGGCGCCGTGAACAACTCGCCCCAGGAGACTCGCGAGCCCCACCAGACGCATGACGTCCCGACGCCGCCGTACGGAGCTCATCGGGCGCCGTCCCCCGGCCCCCGCCGCTCCTCTG
>NZ_MUME01000310.1 GCF_002155915.1 Streptomyces thermovulgaris
GGGCGGGAGCGTGCTGCTGGTTCCCGTGCCCTCCGCGCGGCGGACGGTGCGGGCCCGCGGGCACGACCCGACGCGGCGGATCGCGCGCGCGGCGGCCGGTGAGCTGCGGCGGTCGGGGACGCCGGCCCGGGTGCTGGCCGTCCTGCGCCAGCGGCGTGCCGTGGCCGATCAGTCGGGGCTGAACTCCCGGCAGCGACTGGCCAATCTCGCCGGTGCGCTCGAGGTGGCCGGGGGCGGTGCGGAACTGCTGCTGAGCGGCCCGGTGGTGCTGGTCGACGACCTCGTCACCACGGGAGCCTCCCTCACGGAAGCGGCGCGTGTGGTGAATGTGACGGTGTATACGGCACGGGCACGGGAAGGGATGGGGCAACGGAAGTCCGGGGCCCGGCAGGACCCACTGCGGAAGGAGAGGAACTCGATGTATGGCGCACTTGAAATCGGGAGTGCGTACGGCGCCGGTGACGTGATCTGCGCGGCCGTCGTCGCTGCCTCTCCGGATTCCTTCGAAAAGAATCGGAACTGACCACGAACGTGCATCGTTGCAGGTAACGAGAGGTCCAATTCACCTGAACGGAGGTACGCCGCAGTAGAGGGTGACGCCATCCGTCCGGGCGAGATATGTTCGGGGTATGCGGGAAAGGCGCAGGCCGGCCCCGCCATATCCGAATGCCGTGCTGCGGGTTTTTCCGTAATCACCCGCACCGGTCGGGGGGAGAACTCGCCCGCGGGGGAGGAGGTGGACGTCACCGAGTCCGAGGTTCCGGGCCCACCGGAACCGGGTGCGAAAAGGGAGACGCTCCGCCGATGCAGCGGAGCGATCCGGGAACGGAGTTCTGCGTGGACATCGTCGTCAAGGGCCGCAAGACCGAGGTGCCCGAGCGGTTCCGCAAGCACGTGGCCGAGAAGCTGAACCTGGAGAAGATCCAGAAGCTCGATGGCAAGGTGATCAGCCTCGACGTCGAGGTGTCCAAGGAGCCCAACCCCCGACAGGCCGACCGCAGCGACCGGGTGGAGATCACGCTCCGCTCCCGCGGTCCGGTGATCCGGGCGGAGGCGGCGGCCAGCGATCCGTACGCGGCGCTCGACCTGGCGGTGGAGAAGCTGAACGCCCGGCTGCGCAAGAAGCACGACAAGCGTTTCTCACGGCGTGGTGCGCGCCGGATCCCGGCCGCCGAGGTCCCCGACCACGTCCCGGACGCGGCAACGCTCAACGGCAGCGGTCAGACCGTCACGGAAGAGGAAAAGGACCAGGTTCCCACCAAGAGGATCGGCTCGCTGGAGGTGCAGGGGGACGGTCCCCTCGTCGTCCGCGAGAAGACGCATGTGGCCGCCCCGATGACCCTCGACCAGGCTCTCTACGAGATGGAGCTGGTCGGGCACGACTTCTACCTGTTCGTCGACTCCGAGACCAAGGAACCCAGCGTCGTCTACCGGCGGCACGCCTACGACTACGGCGTGATCCATCTCCGGACGGACCCGATGGTCAGCCAGACGCACTCTCCCGAGGCGGGCGGCACGCTGGGCGGCTGAGTCGCTCGGCCGGCAGCTGAGACGGTGCCCCTGGGCGTCTGTGCGCCCCCAGGGGCACCGGCGTGCGACCCCTTTGCGCCTCGCTCGGTCACCGCAGTACCAGCCGGACATGGAATCATGGCGGCAACGGCTCAACGGACGGGCCGTTGCCTTGGGTTGGCCATGGCACCGCACACCAGGCCACAGCCTCAGGGGGAGGACAACGATGGCGGACAGCTTCGGACCGACGCGGGACGAGGATGCCAACGGCGGCGTCGCCGGCGCGGGCCCGGACGCGGGCACTGCGCGCAAGGAGCCGATCAGAGTCCTTGTCGTGGACGACCACGCCCTCTTCCGCCGCGGTCTGGAGATCGTGCTCGCCGACGAGGAGGACATCCAGGTGGTCGGCGAGGCGGGGGACGGCGCCGAAGCAGTGGAGAAGGCCGCCGATCTGCTGCCCGACATCGTGCTGATGGACGTGCGGATGCCCAAGCGCGGCGGCATCGAGGCATGCACCTCCATCAAGGAGGTCGCCCCCAGCGCCAAGATCATCATGCTGACGATAAGCGACGAGGAGGCCGACCTCTACGACGCGATCAAGGCGGGCGCGACCGGCTACCTGCTCAAGGAGATCTCCACGGACGAGGTGGCCACCGCCATCCGCGCCGTGGCCGACGGCCAGTCGCAGATCAGCCCGTCCATGGCGTCCAAGCTGCTCACCGAGTTCAAGTCGATGATCCAGCGGACCGACGAGCGCCGCCTCGTCCCCGCGCCCCGGCTGACCGACCGTGAGCTGGAGGTCCTCAAGCTCGTCGCCACGGGGATGAACAACCGGGACATCGCCAAGGAGCTGTTCATCTCCGAGAACACCGTGAAGAACCACGTGCGCAACATCCTGGAGAAGCTTCAGCTGCACTCCAGGATGGAGGCGGTGGTGTACGCGATGCGGGAGAAGATCCTCGAGATCCGCTGACGCCCCGTCAACCGAGCGTGCGGGCCAGCTCCCGGACCAGGGGCTCGCGCAGCTCGGGCGCGTCCACCCGTTCCACCCGCACATCGGTGCACTCCACCCAGCCCGCCGCCTCCACAAGGGCCTGGGCGACCGCGGGCACGGCCCGGGCACTGTCCAGGGCGACCTGCCTGGCGACCAGGGTGCGGCCCTCGCGGGCGGGGTCCACCCGGCCGACGAGACGGCCTCCGGCGAGCACCGGCATCGCGAAGTAGCCGTAGACCCGCTTGGGTTTGGGGACGTAGGCCTCCAGACGGTGGACGAAGCCGAAGATCCGTTCGGTGCGGGCCCGCTCCCAGATCAGGGAGTCGAAAGGGGACAGCAGAGTGGTCCGGTGCCGGCCGCGCGGAACCGTCTCGAGCGCCGCCGGATCCGCCCAGGCCGGTCTGCCCCAGCCCTCCACCGTGACCGGGACCAGCCCCGAGTCCGCTATCACCGCGTCGACCTGCTCGCCCTTGAGACGGTGATAGTCCGCGATGTCCGCGCGGGTGCCCACGCCCAGGGAGCGGCCGGCCAGACGGACCAGCCGGCGCAGACACGTGGCGTCGTCCGGCTCGTCGTGCAGCAGATGTGCCGGGACGGCCCGCTCGGCGAGGTCGTACACCCGCTTCCAGCCCCGGCGCTCGACACAGACCACCTCGCCGTACATCAGGGCGCGCTCGACGGCGACCTTGGAGCTGGACCAGTCCCACCACTCGTTGGTCCTCTTCGCCCCGCCCAGCTCCGTCGCCGTCAGCGGGCCCTCGGCACGCAGCTGCTTGACGACCTGCTCATAGGCGCCGTCGGGCAGCTCGTGGTTCCAGTGCGGGCGGTTGCGGTAGGCGCGGCGGCGGAAGGCGAAGTACGGCCACTCCTCAATGGGCAGGATGCAGGCGGCGTGCGCCCAGTACTCGAAGGCGTGCGCACCGGTCCAGTAGGCGCGCTCGACGGCGGTGCGGCCGACCGGACCCAGACGCGCGTAGGGCACGAGCTCGTGGGAGCGGGCGAGGACCGAGATCGTGTCGAGCTGGACGGCGCCGAGGCGGCGCAGGACGCCGCGCACCCCGGCCCGCCGGTCCGGCGCGCCGAGGAGGCCCTGGGCCCGCAGGACGATGCGGCGGGCCTCGTCCGCGGAGAGCTCGAGGGTGGGTCGCGGAAAGGAGGTCATGGCTTTGCACGATAGGGGGTGACGCCGACAACGCGGGCCGGTCCGGGACGTTCGTCCCCGGGGTCCGATGCCTACGAGGGCGCCGGCAGATAGGGCTCCGTCGACGGCAGGCCCAGGTCGGAGGGCAGCAGGGAGCCCACCCAGCAGTCGCGCCGCACTCCTTTGAGCTCGAGGGCGGAACGCAGGACGCCCTCCAGGGTGAAACCCGCCCGTTCGGCCACCGCGCGGGAGGCGTGGTTGCCGACCGCGGCGCGCCACTCCAGGCGGTCGACGGCGAGCCGGGTGAAGGCCCAGCGGGCGGCGGCGAGGACGGCCTCGGTCACATAGCCGTGGCCGCGGTGCTCCCTCGCGGCCCAGAAACCCACCTCGGCCCCGCCCGGCGGGCGCAGGGTGAGGCCGAGCATGCCCACCAGCTCGCCCCGGGGCAGGAAGAGGCCGAAGGTGAACACCGATCCGTCGGCCCAGCCCCGGGGAACCACCTCCTCGGTGAAGGTTCGCGCGTGTTCGGGCAGGTAGGGCGAGGGCATCATGGTCCAGCGCTGGATCTCGGGATCCTGCACGGCGGCGTACACCGCGTCGGTGTCCTGGGGAACGGGGGCACGCAGCAGCAGACGGTCGGTGGTGAGCGTGACGGGTTCCATCGGCGGATTCTCTCCAGGGGCATGACAGAATGCCATGCGTTTTCACCGCGTGTTCGTCCCGTGCGGCATTCACACGGTGTGAGAGAGCGGTCGCAATCTGCGTGATTCTTCGGAGAACGCGGCACCATCCGTGTTCCCCGGACGTTGTCCCGAGTGCGGCCCTCGCGGGGCAGGGGACGCGCGCCCCACGGCAGGCCCTCCCGGCTCGGCCGTGTCCTCGCATACGATGGCCGTTGCTCAATCAGTCAAACGGAAACCGACCGTCCCAGGCCCGACCGGCAAGGAGACCAACCCCCGTGTCCGTCCTTTCGAAGATCATGCGTGCAGGCGAAGGCAAGATCCTGCGCAAACTGCACCGTATCGCGGACCAGGTCAACTCCATCGAAGAGGACTTCGTCAACCTCTCCGACGCCGAGCTGCGGGCCCTCACCGACGAGTACAAGCAGCGGTACGCCGACGGTGAGAGTCTGGACGATCTGCTCCCCGAGGCGTTCGCCACCGTCCGTGAGGCCGCCAAGCGCGTCCTGGGCCAGCGGCACTACGACGTCCAGATCATGGGCGGTGCCGCCCTGCACATGGCGTACGTGGCCGAGATGAAGACCGGTGAGGGCAAGACCCTCGTCGGCACCCTGCCGGCGTATCTGAACGCGCTGTCCGGCAAGGGCGTCCACCTCGTCACGGTCAACGACTACCTGGCCGAGCGCGACTCCGAGCTGATGGGCCGCGTCCACAAGTTCCTGGGGCTGAGCGTCGGCTGCATCCTCGCCAGCATGACGCCGGCCCAGCGCCGCGAGCAGTACGCCTGCGACATCACCTACGGCACGAACAACGAGTTCGGCTTCGACTACCTGCGCGACAACATGGCGTGGTCCAAGGACGAGCTCGTCCAGCGCGGCCACAACTTCGCCATCGTCGACGAGGTCGACTCCATCCTCATCGACGAGGCCCGTACTCCGCTGATCATCTCCGGTCCGGCCGACCAGGCCACCAAGTGGTACAGCGACTTCGCCAAGCTGGTCAAGCGCCTCAAGCGCGGTGAGCCGGGCAACCCGCTCAAGGGCATCGAGGAGACCGGCGACTACGACGTCGACGAGAAGAAGCGCACCGTCGCCATCCACGAGTCCGGCGTCCAGAAGGTCGAGGACTGGCTGGGCATCGACAACCTGTACGAGTCGGTGAACACCCCGCTCGTGGGTTATCTGAACAACGCCATCAAGGCCAAGGAGCTCTTCAAGCGCGACAAGGACTACGTCGTCATCGACGACGAGGTCCTGATCGTCGACGAGCACACCGGTCGCATCCTCGCCGGCCGCCGCTACAACGAGGGCATGCACCAGGCGATCGAGGCCAAGGAAGGCGTGCCGATCAAGGACGAGAACCAGACGCTCGCCACGATCACGCTCCAGAACTACTTCCGCCTCTACAAGCGCTACGACCACAACGGCAAGGAGCGCCCCGGTCTGTGCGGCATGACCGGTACGGCGATGACCGAGGCCGCCGAGTTCCACCAGATCTACAAGCTCGGCGTGGTGCCCATCCCGACCAACCGGCCGATGATCCGCAAGGACCGTCCGGACCTCATCTACCGCACCGAGGTCGCCAAGTTCGCGGCGGTGGTCGACGACATCGAGGAGAGGCACCGCAAGGGGCAGCCGGTCCTGGTCGGCACCACCTCGGTGGAGAAGTCCGAGTACCTCTCCCAGCAGCTCAGCAAGCGCGGCATCCCGCACGAGGTGCTGAACGCCAAGCACCACGAGCGGGAGGCGCAGATCGTCGCCCAGGCCGGCCGCAAGGGCGCCGTCACCGTGGCCACGAACATGGCGGGCCGCGGTACGGACATCAAGCTCGGCGGCAACCCCGAGGACCTCGCCGAGGCGGAGCTGCGTCAGCGCGGCCTCGACCCCGAGAAGCACATCGAGGAGTGGGCCGCGGCCCTGCCCGACGCGCTGCGGCGCGCGGAGGAGGCGGTCAAGGCCGAGAAGCAGGAGGTCGAGAAGCTCGGCGGCCTCTATGTGCTGGGCACCGAGCGGCACGAGTCGCGCCGTATCGACAACCAGCTGCGCGGTCGTTCCGGCCGTCAGGGCGACCCCGGCGAGTCCCGCTTCTACCTCTCCCTCGGCGACGACCTGATGCGTCTGTTCAAGGCGCAGCTGGTCGAGCGCGTGATGTCCATGGCGAACGTGCCGGACGACGTGCCGATCGAGAACAAGATGGTCACGCGGGCGATCGCGTCCGCCCAGTCGCAGGTCGAGCAGCAGAACTTCGAGGCCCGCAAGAACGTCCTGAAGTACGACGAGGTCCTCAACCGGCAGCGCGAGGTCATCTACAGCGAGCGGCGCCGTGTCCTGGAGGGCGAGGACCTGCGGGAGCAGGTGCACCACTTCATGGACGACACGATCGACGCCTACGTCCAGGCGGAGACGTCCGAGGGCTTCCCGGAGGACTGGGACCTCGAGCGGCTGTGGAACGCCTTCCGGCAGCTGTACCCGGTGAGGGTCACCATCGAGGAGCTGGAGGAGGCGGCCGGCGACCGTACGGGGCTGACCGCCGAGTTCATCAGCGAGTCCATCAAGGAGGACATCCACGAGCAGTACAAGGCCCGTGAGGAGCAGCTCGGCCCCGAGATCATGCGGGAGCTGGAGCGCCGGGTCGTGCTGTCGGTCCTGGACCGCAAGTGGCGCGAGCACCTCTACGAGATGGACTACCTCCAGGAGGGCATCGGCCTGCGTGCGATGGCCCAGAAGGACCCGCTGGTCGAGTACCAGCGCGAGGGCTACGACATGTTCCAGGCCATGATGGAGGGCATCAAGGAGGAGTCCGTCGGCTACCTGTTCAACCTGGAGGTCCAGGTCGAGCAGCAGGTCGAGGAGGTCCCGGTCGAGGAGGCCAGGCCGGCCGACCTGGAGAAGCGCGACGCGGTGCCGGCGCAGGCGAGCGCGCGTCCGGAGATCCGGGCCAAGGGGCTGGAGGTTCCCCAGCGGCGGGACCTGCACTTCACCGCGCCGACCGTGGACGGCGAGGGCGGCGTCGTCGAGGGCGAGTTCGTCACCGACGGCGGGCCCGTGCGCTCGGAGTCCGACGGCCTCACGCGTGCGGAGCGCCGCAAGCAGGCCAAGGGCCGCCGCCGCAAGAAGTGAGCCGACGAGCGGACTGAGGGACGAAGGGCCGGGCACCCGACGGGGACCCGGCCCTTCGCACGTCTCACGCACGTCGCGCGCACATTCCGTACGTCTGTGCGTCCCGTACGCCCCGTGCGCGTGTCAGGCCGGCTCGTCGTCCGTGCGGGGCATACGGGGGCCGCCCAGCTCCACCGCCGTGCAGCGCCAGCGCCGGTCGCGGCCCTGCTCCAGGCGGAAGGCCATCGCCTGCAGCCGGTCGCCCGCCCCGATGCGGGCGAAGGCCTCCACGACGCCCGGACGGGGCTCGCAGTAGCCGATGTCCCGCACCACCGGGCGCATGCCGCGGGTGCGCAGGGCACCGCGCTCGGCCAGCCAGGCGAGTTCGTCGTACGCCCGGCCCGCGGTGTGCCGGAGCATCCAGTGCACGGGCCGCTGCCCGCTGAGCACGGCGAGAAGCCGGTCGGCGAACAGATCGGTGGTCATGGGCAGCGAAGCCGCCCGCAGGGCCGCCTGCGCATCCACCGCGGCCGTCGCGGGGCCGCGTGCCGCGGTGGATGCGCAGGCG
>NZ_MUME01000311.1 GCF_002155915.1 Streptomyces thermovulgaris
CAGCGGCGAGTAGCCGAGGACGCCCTGCAGGTAGTAGGTCATGAACAGGTACACCCCGAACATGCCGATCACGGCCAGCAGCATGGTCAGAAAGCAGCCGGCCCGGTCGCGGTCCCGGACGACGTGCAGCGGCAGCAGCGGCATCGGCGCCCGGGCCTGCCACCACACGAAGCCCGCGAGCAGCACCGCGCCCGCCGTGAGCAGACCCAGCACCCATGGGTCCGTCCAGCCGCGGGGCTGGGCCTCGCCGAGTCCGTAGACGATGGCCACCAGTCCGCTGCAGCCCAGCACCGCCCCGCGCACGTCCAGCCGGGCGCCGGGGTTCCCGGGCCGGTCGCGCAGCAGGGTGAGGGCGCCGAGGACCGTGAGGGCGGCGATGGGCACATTGACGTACAGGCACCAGCGCCAGTTCAGGAACTCGGTCAGCACACCGCCCACGATGAACCCGATCGCCGAGCCGCTGCCCGCGAGGGCGCCGTAGACGCCGAAGGCCTTTCCGCGTTCCTTCGGGTCGGGGAAGGTCGTGGACACCAGACTGAGCGCGGAGGGGGCGAGGACGGCGGCGAAGACGCCCTGGAGCGCGCGGGCGCCGTAGAGCATGCCGGAGGACGTGGCCGCGCCGCCGATCGTGGAGGCGGCGGCGAAGCCGATCAGCCCGGCGATGAACGTGCGCCTGCGGCCCACCAGATCGGCGACTCTTCCGCCCAGCAGCAGCAGTCCGCCGAAGGCGACGGAGTAGGCGGTGATGACCCACTGCCGGTTGCCGTCCGACATGTGCAGGGCACGCTGTGCGGAGGGGAGCGCGATGGTCACGATGGTCGCGTCCAGCACGACCATCAGCTGCGCGAGCGCGATGACCATCAGGGCCCACCAGCGGTGGGGGTCGGTCACAGGGGGCGACGAGGGTTCACCTGGACAAGGGCGGCTCATTCGGCCAGAACATCATGAATCAGGTCATGTTGCACTCCTGGAGGGTCAGGTCGGGGCACGGCCGGCCGTTCAGGGTTCCAGCACCACCTTTCCCACGGTTCCGCGGTTCTCGAGGGCCCGGTGGGCGTCGGCCGCCGCGGCGAGCGGGA
>NZ_MUME01000312.1 GCF_002155915.1 Streptomyces thermovulgaris
CGACGGCGCCGTCGCCGCCAACCCCTCCCTGCGCGGAAAGACACCCCTGCAGGTGTACGACGTGGTGGTGCGGGAACTCACCGCCGCCGGGCTCGCGGTGATCCTCAACAACCACACCAACACCACCCGCTGGTGCTGCGGGCTCGACGGCAACGAGCGCTGGAACGCCAGTCAGTCCACCGAGACCTGGGAGAACGACTGGCTCTTCATGGTCCGCCGCTACAAGGACAACAAGCGTGTCGTCGGCGCCGACCTCTACAACGAGGTGCGCCGCGACCTCTGGGACGACCCCAACTGGGGCCTGGGCGACAAGCACGACTGGTTCGCCGCCTCGCAGCGCCTGGGCGACCGCATCCTGACGGAGGCCAACCCCGACCTTCTGATCATTGTCGAGGGCATCAACTGGACGGGCCTCCCGGTCGACGGCTTCCCGCACGGACGCCCCACCCTGGAATCCGTGCGCCATCTCTCGCACACGCTCGTCGACTCCGGCAAGCTCGTGTACTCGGCCCACTTCTACGGCTACACCGGCCCGAACCACAGCGGCGCCACCGGACTGGGCGAGACCAGCGACCCGCGCTACCAGGACCTGACCCCCGCCGAACTGGTCGACGTCCTGAACCGCCAGGCGTTCTACGTGGCCGCCGAGCAGGACCGGCACTTCACCGCCCCCGTCTGGATCAGCGAGTTCGGGGTCGGAGGCCGTGAGGAGACCAGTGCCAGGGCGCGCGCCTGGTTCGAGAACTTCGTCGACCACCTGATCCGCACCGACGCCGACTTCGCGTACTGGCCGCTCGTCGGCTGGCACGAGGGACGCCGGGGCAACGGCTGGGCCCTGCTGCACTGGGACGCGAGCGGCCACCGCATGGGCCTCTACGACGGGGACGACTGGCGGGCCGCCGCCTGGACCCGGCTCATCCGGGCCACGGGCCGCACCGGCCCCGTCGCCCCCGTGGCGCACTGGTCGATGCTCAGCCCCGACCACGGCGACTTCATCGCCTCCCGGCGGATGAGGGCCCTGCCCGACTGGGACCCCGGTGCCCGCAAGGCCGTCTGCCCCGACGGGCAGCGTCTGCTCGGCCTCGCCCACACCGGCAACCGCGGCCTGTGCTCGGACGTGACCACC
>NZ_MUME01000313.1 GCF_002155915.1 Streptomyces thermovulgaris
CGCCCGGCTCAAGCAGTTCCGGGCGGTAGCGACCCGCTTCGACAAACTGGCCGCCCGCTACCGGGCCGGACTCCACCTTGCGTCACTCATCCTCTGGCTCCGCACACCCCACCAAAATCATTTGCCAGACAAGCCCTAGGACTTCCGGTGGCCGATCAGCCGCGGCTTCTGCTCCAGGCCGTCCAGCCCGTGCCACGCCAGGTTCACCAGGTGCGCCGCGACCTCCGCCTTCTTCGGGCGGCGCACGTCCAGCCACCACTGGCCCGTCAGGGCGACCATGCCGACCAGGGCCTGGGCGTACAGCGGGGCCAGCTTGGGATCGAAGCCGCGGGACTTGAACTCGCGGCCCAGGATGTCCTCCACCTGGGTGGCGATGTCGGAGATCAGGGAGGCGAAGGAACCCGTCGACTGGGGGATGGGGGAGTCACGGACCAGGATGCGGAAGCCGTCCGTGTACTCCTCGATGTAGTCCAGGAGGGCGAAGGCCGCCTGTTCGCACAGCTCACGCGGATGGCCGGCCGTCAGCGAGCTGGTCACCATGTCCAGCAGCCGCCGCATCTCACGGTCGACCACCACCGCGTACAGACCCTCCTTGCCGCCGAAGTGCTCGTACACCACCGGCTTGGACACCCCGGCCTTCGCCGCGATCTCCTCCACCGACGTGCCCTCGAAGCCCTTCGAGGCGAACAGGGTGCGACCGATCTCCAGTAGCTGTTGACGGCGCTGGGCACCGGTCATACGGGTGCGGCGCGTGCGCCGCGGCTTGTCATTGCTGTGAGTGCTGCTGGAGTCGGTCGCCACGCGGTCAATCATGCCGCCTTGACGGTCTCCTTACGGCGCCGGGAGCGGACCTGACCGGTGTTGCGGCGGGAATCGATACGCGAGCGTGACGGCCAGCGCACGTCGTACGCCCATCCGAGCAGCTCGAACCAGCGGATGAGCCGCGCCGAGGAGTCCAGCTGGCCGCGCTCCACCCCGTGCCGGGCCGAGGTCGGATCGGCATGGTGCAGGTTGTGCCAGGACTCGCCGCAGGACAGCACCGACAGCCACCACACGTTGCCCGAACGGTCCCGCGACTTGAACGGACGCTTGCCCACCGCATGGCAGATCGAGTTGATCGACCAGGTCACATGGTGCAGCAAAGCCACCCGGACGAGTGACCCCCAGAAGAACGCCGTGAACGTCCCCCACCACGACAGGGTGACCAGACCGCCGATCAGCGGCGGAAGCAGCAGCGACACCGTCGTCCACAGCACGAACTGACGGGAGATCCGCCGCATCGTCGGATCCTTGATCAGATCCGGTGCGTACTTGTCCTGCGGCGTCTGCTCCTTGTCGAACATCCAGCCGACATGAGCCCACCACAGGCCCTTCAGCAGCGCCGGAATCGTCTCGCCGTACCGCCACGGCGAGTGCGGATCACCCTCGGCGTCGGAGAACCGGTGGTGCTTGCGGTGGTCGGCGACCCAGCGCACCAGCGGCCCCTCGACCGCCATCGACCCCGCGATCGCCAGTGCGACCCGCAAGGGCTTCTTCGCCTTGAACGCGCCATGGGTGAAGTGCCGGTGGAAGCCGATCGTGATGCCGTGGCAGCCCAGGAAGTAGAAGAACACGAGCAGGCCCAGATCCAGCCAGCTCACCCCCCAGCCCCACGCCATCGGCACCGCCGCCAGCAGCGCGAGGAAGGGAACGACGATGAAGAGCAGCAGCGTGATCTGCTCGATCGAACGCTTCTGGTCGCCACCCAGCGTGGCGGACGGCAACGCGGTGCCGTCCGTCGGGTTCGGGGGGTCGTCGATCACATCGGAGCTCGTGGTCATGGGCGTCCCCTGTGGGTCGAGAGTCGAGACGGACGCCGGCGGCCCACGGAACCGTCCAACTTCCTACGGTTCCGTAACCTACGGCGTCGTAAGTATGGCAGCGTGTCGCCCCGCGGCAAGAGCCCGCAACCCTGCGAGTCCCGCCCGACACCTAGACTTGGCGTTGGTCGGACAGCGCGGTCCGCTGATGACAATCCCTTCCCGGATGCCCGGACCGTGATGCGGTGATCCGCCGCGCGGCACCCGTCCGGGTTCCCTCCCAGAAGCGCTTCAACCCCGCAAGGAGCCGCACCTGTGAGCAGTGCCGACGACCAGACGACGACCAGCAGCGAACTGCGCGCCGACATCCGCCGACTGGGCGACCTCCTCGGGGAGACCCTCGTGAGGCAGGAGGGTCCCGAGCTCCTCGAGCTGGTCGAGAAGGTCCGCCGTCTCACCCGCGAGGACGGCGAGGCCGCCGCCGAGCTGCTGCGCGGCACGGAGCTGCAGACCGCGGCCAAGCTGGTCCGCGCCTTCTCCATCTACTTCCATCTCGCCAACGTCACCGAACAGGTGCACCGCGGCCGCGAGCTGCGCGCCCGCCGCGCCGCCGAGGGCGGCTTCCTCGCCCGTACCGCCGACCGGCTCAAGGAGGCCGACCCCGAACACCTGCGCGAGACCGTGCGGCACCTCAGCGTCCGCCCGGTCTTCACCGCCCACCCCACCGAGGCCGCCCGACGCTCCGTCCTCAACAAGCTCCGCCGCATCGCCGACCTGCTGGAAACCCCGGTCGTCGCCTCCGACCGCCGCCGCCTCGACACCCGGCTCGCCGAGAACATCGACCTCATCTGGCAGACCGACGAACTCCGCGTCGTCCGCCCCGAACCCACCGACGAGGCCCGCAACGCCATCTACTACCTCGACGAGCTCCACGCCGACGCCGTCGGCGACGTCCTGGAGGACCTCACCGCCGAACTCGAACGCGTCGGCGTCAAGCTCCCCGACGACACCCGCCCCCTCACCTTCGGCACCTGGATCGGCGGCGACCGCGACGGCAACCCCAACGTCACCCCCCAGGTCACCTGGGACGTGCTGATCCTCCAGCACGAACACGGCATCAACGACGCACTCGCCATGATCGACGAGCTGCGCGGCTTTCTGTCCAACTCCATCCGCTACACCGGCGCCACCGAGGAACTGCTGACCTCCCTCCAGAAGGACCTGGAGAAGCTGCCCGAGATCAGCCCCCGCTACAAGCGCCTCAACGCCGAGGAGCCCTACCGGCTCAAGGTCACCTGCATCCGCCAGAAGCTCGTCAACACCAAGCAGCGCCTGGCCACCGGCACCCCCCACGAACCCGGCCACGACTACCTCGGCACCAGCGAACTGCTCAAGGACCTGCGCATCATCCAGGACTCCCTGCGCGCCCACCGCGGCAGCCTGTTCGCCGACGGCCGGCTCAGCCGCATCATCCGCACCCTCGCCGCCTTCGGCCTCCAGCTCGCCACCATGGACATCCGCGAGCACGCCGACGCCCACCACCACGCCCTCGGACAGCTGTTCGACCGGCTCGGCGAGGAATCCTGGCGCTACGCCGACATGCCCCGCGAGTACCGCACCAAGCTCCTCGCCAGGGAACTGCGCTCCCGCCGCCCGCTCGCCCCCACCC
>NZ_MUME01000314.1 GCF_002155915.1 Streptomyces thermovulgaris
TTCCAACGGCAGCACTACTGGCTGGAGCCCGCCCGCGGCGGCAAGGGCGACGTCCGGCAGTCCGGTCTCGTACCGGCGGAACACCCCTGGCTGTCGGCGGTGCTGGCACTCGCCGGCGGAGAAGGCCACCTGCTGACCGGTCGGCTGTCGCTGACCGAGCACCCGTGGCTGCGCGACCACGCCGTCCTCGGATCCGTGCTCGTCCCCGGCACCGGTCTGCTCGGCGTGGCACTCGCCGCCGCGCGCGCCGTCGGCGCGGCACGCGTCGGTGAACTCACCCTCGCCCAGCCGCTCGTGCTCACCGAGGACACCCCCCTGCGGATCCAGGTGAAGGTCGGTGCGTCCGACGACGGCCACCGGCCGATCGGGATCTACAGCCAGCCGGAGACGACCGCGGACCCGGACTCCTGGACGGTGCACGCGACCGGTCACCTGGCCGACGACGAACAGGACGTCCGCCCCGACGGGCTCGCCGAGCTCCGGAACTGGCCGGTGTCCGGCGCCGAACCGCTGTCGCTCGACGGCTTCTACGACACCCTGGCCGGCCAGGGCCTCGAGTACGGCCCCGTCTTCCGCAGCCTCACCGGTCTCGCACGCCGCGGCAACGTCGCCTACGGACGTGTGGTGCTGCCCGAGGCCGAGCACGATTCCGCCGACGCCTTCGGGATCCACCCGGCGCTGCTGGACGCGGCCCTGCACGCACTGGCCGGCGTGGACACCGGCGAACGGCCCGAGGGCACGGTGCTGCTCCCGTTCGCCTGGACGGACGTCTCCCTGCACGCGACAGGCAGCACCGAGCTGCGCGTCCGTGTCGAGGTCCAGGACACGGGGGCGGGCGGCTCGGGCGGCCGCACCGTCACGGTGCTCGCCACCGATCCGGCCGGTGAGCCGGTGATCCACGCGGCCGGGCTGGAGATCCAGCAGGCGGACGCGGCGCAGCTGCGCGTCGCCGGACCGTCCGCCACCGACCACCTGTACCGCGTCGACTTCCAGCCCGTGGACCTGCCCGAGGCCCCCGCGGCCGCGGACGGCACCGTGGTGCTCGGCGACGGGGACACGGTGGCGCGGCTCCTGGACGCCCCCCGGTTCGCCGACCTCGACGCACTCCTGGCCGGCGGGAACCGTCCGCGCCGGATCGTTGTCGACGCGACCGGCACCTCCGCCTCCGCCGAGCAGGAGCCCGGTACGGCGGCGCGGGCCGGCACACTCGACGCACTCCCGGTGCTCCAGCGGCTGCTGTCCGAGGAGAGTCTGGCGGACACCGAGCTGGTCTGGGTGACCCGGGACGCGGTCGCCGCCCGGCCCGAGGACGCCGTCGGCGCGCTCGCCGGCGCCCCGCTGTGGGGACTGATCCGGTCGGTGCGGGGCGAGTGCCCGGACCGCGTCCTGCGCCTGGTCGACCTCGACGGCACCGGGGCGGAGCCCGGCCCGCTGGCCGAGGCGCTCGCACTCACGGACGAGCCGGAGCTGGCCCTGCGGGGCACGACCGGCTACGCCCCGCGCCTCGTGCGCACGACGGGGCGGACGGCGAAGAGCGGCGGCACCCTCACTCCGCCCGCCGGGGACGGGCCCTGGCAACTCGACATCCGCGAGAAGGGCAGCATCGACAGCCTCGAACTGGTCCCGGTGGACCTCTCCGGGCCGCTCGGCGACCACGAGGTGCGGATCGAGGTCCGGGCCGCCGGCATGAACTTCCGTGACGTGCTCAACGCCCTGGGCATGGTCGCCACACCCAAGCTGGGCCTGGAGTTCGCCGGCGTGGTGCTGGAGACGGGACCGGCGGTGACGCATCTGCGGCCCGGCGACCGGGCCATGGGCCTGGCGTTCGGCGCCTTCGGCACCGAGGTGCGCGGCGACGGGCACCTGATGGCGAAGCTGCCCGACGCGCTGACCTTCGAGCAGGGCGCGACGATCCCGCTCGCCTTCCTCACCGCCCACTACGCGCTCACCGAGCTGGGCCGCCTCCAGGCCGGTGAGAAGGTGCTGGTCCATGCCGCGGCCGGCGGTGTGGGCATGGCCGCCGTGCAGCTCGCGCACCACCTGGGCGCGGAGGTGTACGGCACGGCCAGCCCCGCCAAGTGGCCGGCCCTGCGCAAGCTGCGGCTGCCGGACGACAGGATCGCCTCCTCGCGCGACACGGAGTTCGAGCAGCGGTGGCTGGCCGCCACCGGCGGGCAGGGCGTGGACGTCGTCCTCAACTCGCTGGCCGGGGAGTTCACGGACGCCTCGCTGCGGCTGCTGCCGCGCGGCGGCCGGTTCCTGGAGATGGGCAAGACCGACGTCCGTGACCCGCAGGAGGTCGCCGAGGCGCATCCGGGCGTGGTGTACAGCGCCTTCGACCTGATGTCGCTGGAGCCGGGCCACCTGCACCGGATGCTCACCGAGCTGTCCGGCCTCCTCGACCGGGGCGTCATCGAACCGCTGCCGTACCTGTCGTACGACGTACGGGAGGCACCCGGCGCGTTCCGCCACATGGCGCAGGGACGACACACCGGCAAGATCGTGCTCACCGTGCCGCGTGCCCTCGACCCGCACGGCACCGTGCTGATCACCGGCGGCACCGGCGAGCTCGGCCGGCGGACCGCCCGCCACCTGGTGCGCACCCACGGCGTCCGGCACCTGGTGCTGACGTCCCGCCAGGGGCCGGAAGCTCCCGGTGCCGCGGAGCTGTCCGAGGAGCTCCGGGAGGCGGGCGCCGCGTCCGTACGCCTCCTGGCCTGCGACGTGACGGACCGCGGGCAGCTCGCGGCGGCCGTCGCCGAGGCCGGGCGCGAGCACCCGCTGACCGGTGTGGTGCACCTGGCGGCCGTGATCGACGACGGAGTCGTGGGCAACCAGACCCCGGAGCGGTTCGAACGGGTCCTCGCCCCGAAGCTGACCGGCGCCTGGCACCTGCACGAACTCACCCGGGACCTCGGCCTCGCCGCCTTCGTGCTCTTCTCGTCCGTGGCGGGCACCCTCGGCTCGCCCGGCCAGGGCAACTACGGCGCCGCCAACGCCTTCCTCGACGCCCTCGCCGTCCACCGACGCCGCCGCGGACTGGCCGGAACCAGCCTCGCCTGGGGCCTGTGGGCGCAGGACGGGGCCGGGATGACGGCACGGCTCGGCGACACCGAGCTGGCCCGGATGCGCCGCCAGGGCGCCCTGGCGATGACCGCGGCGGAGGGGCTGGGACTGCTGGACGCGGCGCTCGGCCGGCCCGAGGCCCACCTGGTGCCGGTCAAGCTCGACCTCGCCCGCCTCCAGGGGGCCGGGGAGGACCGGCTGCCCGCCCTGCTGCGGCTGCTGGTGCGGCCGAAGCCGAAGCGGGCCGGCCGGTCGGAGGGGCAGTCCTCCGCGTTCCGGGAGCGGCTGGCCGGGCTGCCCGAGGAGGAGCGGGCCGCCGCGCTGCGCACATTCGTCCAGCAGGAGGTCTCCGCGGTGCTCGGCCTGTCCGGCTCCGGCACGGTGCCGCTGGACAAGCCGATGCGGGAGTTCGGCTGGGACTCGCTGATGGCGGTGGAGCTGAAGAACCGCATCGCGAAGTACACGCGGATCGCCGTGCCGAGCACGCTGGCGTTCGACTACCCGACGCCGCGGGCGATCGCCGAATTCCTGCACGAGCGGCTCTCCTTCGACGAGCCGGCGGCCGACGACGCGCCCCCCGAGGACCCGGTGCGGGCCGCGCAGTGGGCACTGGCCCGCATCGGCACCGAGCAGCTTCGCCGCAGCGGGCTGCTGGACCGGCTCCTGGAGCTCGCACGGCCCGATGCGGCACGGCCGGCGGACGACGCGCCCAAGGACGCGCTGCAGGCCGCCGAGAACCTGACGGACGAGGAGATGGACAGGACCCTGGACGCGGTTCTCGGCACCCTGTGACCCTCCGGAGGCGGCCGGGCCCGGACCGGGCACCGGAGGGTCACAGGGTGCCG
>NZ_MUME01000315.1 GCF_002155915.1 Streptomyces thermovulgaris
CCCTGTCCGGCGGCAACCAGCAAAAGGCCGTCCTGGCCCGCTGGCTGCTGCGCGGCTGCCGGGTGCTGCTGCTCGACGAACCGACACGCGGGGTGGACGTGGGCGCGCGCGCCGAGCTGTACGCGGTCGTCCGCCGACTGGCCGACGAGGGCCTCGCGGTGCTCCTGGTCTCCAGCGAGATCCCCGAAGTCCTCGGCCTGGCCGACCGCGTCCTGGTGCTGCGCGAGGGGCGCGTCGTCCACACCGCGCCCGCCCGTGAGCTCGACGAACACCGTGTACTCGACCTCGTCATGGATGCACACCCCATGGATGCACTCTCCGTGGCCGGCGAAGGGAGCCAGGCGTCATGACACAGCATGTGTCCCCGCCCCGGGACGGCACCGACAAGACCGCACCCGCGGCCCGGCGGCCGTCCGTCTGGCACGGCCTGACCGCCCGCGTCGACGTCCGCACCCTCTCCCTGCTCGGGGTGCTCGCCGCGCTGATCCTCATCGGCGGGATCACCAAGCCGGACGAGTTCCTGGACGGCCGCAACCTCCAGCTCGTCCTCACCCAGGCCTCCGTGATCGGTGTCGTCACCGTCGGCATGACCTTCGTGATCACCTCCGGCGGGATCGACCTGTCCGTCGGTGCGATCGTCGCGCTGGCCTCGGTGTGGGCGACCACGGTCGCCACACAGGAGTACGGCTTCGGCGGCATCCTGTTCACCGCGGTGGCGGTGGGGGTCGGCTGCGGCCTGGTCAACGGACTGCTCATCGCCTACGGCGGCATGGTCCCGTTCATCGCCACCCTCGCCATGCTGGCCTCGGCACGCGGTCTGGCCCTGCAGATCACCGAGGGCCGGACGCAGATCGTCACCGTCGACAGCGTTCTCAGCCTCGGTGAGCGCGACTCCTATGTGCTGGGCATCCCGCCGCTGGTGCTGGTGTTCGCGGCGGTGACGATCGTCGGCTGGCTCGTGCTCAACCGCACCACCTTCGGCCGCCGCACGGTCGCCGTCGGCGGCAACGCGGAGGCGGCCCGCCTCGCCGGCATCGACGTACGCCGCCAGCGCCTCTACCTGTATCTGCTGTCCGGGCTGTGCTGCGGTATCGCCGCCTTCCTGCTGATCGTCCTGTCCGGCTCGGGCCAGAACACCAACGGCAACCTCTACGAGCTCGACGCCATCGCGGCCGCGATCATCGGCGGCACGCTGCTCAGCGGAGGGCGCGGCACCATCACCGGCTCGGTGCTCGGCGTCCTCATCTTCACCACGATCACCAACATCTTCGCCCTGAACAACCTGCAGAGCGACGTCCAGCAGATCGCCAAGGGCGCGATCATCGTCGCCGCCGTGCTGGTCCAGCGCCGTACCGCGAGCACGACCTGAGGAAAGGGTTCACCGCCATGTCAGCACTCACCAGTCGCAGAGGACTGCTCTTCGGGACCGCCGCCGTCTCGGCCGGTGCCCTCCTCGCCGGCTGCACCAGCAACGAGCCAAAGTCCGGCAAGCCGGCCACGAGCGACCAGCCGGCCGCCGACGACAAGCCCGGCAAGCCGGTCACCATCGGCTTCGCCGGACCGCAGGCCGACCACGGCTGGCTCAACGCCATCAACGAGAACGCCAAGAACCGCGCCAAGCAGTACTCCGACGTCACCCTGGAGATCACCGAGGGCTCCAACGACACCGCCACGCAGATCGGCCAGATCGAGACCCTCATCAACAAGAAGGTCGACGTGCTGGTGATCCTGCCCGCCGACGGCAAGGCGCTCACCCAGGTCGGGCTGAAGGCCATGCGGGCCGGCATCCCGGTGGTCAACCTCGACCGGATCTTCAACACCCCGCAGGCGTACCGCTGCTGGATCGGCGGCGACAACTACGGCATGGGCCTCAACGCCGGCCACTACATCGGCCAGAAGCTCAAGGACAAGCCGGAGGCCCGGGTCGTCGAACTCGCCGGCCTGGACAACCTGGAGCTGACCAAGCAGCGCACCCAGGGCTTCGACGACGCCCTGAAGAACTACCCGAACATCAAGAAGGTGGCCCGTCAGGCGGCCGAGTTCACCGTGGAGTCGGGGCAGGCCAAGATGGCCCAGCTGCTCCAGGCCCAGAAGAAGTTCGACGCGGTGTGGAACCACGACGACGACCAGGGCGTGGGCGCGCTGCGCGCCATCGAGCAGGCCGGCCGCGACGACTTCCTGATGGTCGGCGGAGCGGGCGCGCTGTCCGCCTTCCAGGCCATCAAACAGGACAACAGCGTGCTGAAGGCCACCGTCCTGTACCCGCCGACCATGGCCGCCTCCGCGATCGACCTGGCCCGCGCCCTCGGCCAGGGCAAGGGCGTCGGCGGGCTCGCCGAGTACGAGATCCCGGCCTCGATCACGCTGTACTCGGCCGTCGTCGACAAGAACAACGTCGACCAGTACATGTCCACCGGTTTCCGCTGATCGTTCCATCCCGCACCCCGAGGCCATCGCCACGAGGCCTCGTCACGAGGCCGTCACCACGAGGACGAGGAGGACATCCGTATGGGACAGCCGCAGCAGCCGGAGGGAGCAGAGGGCAAGCCACCGCTGCGCATCGGCATGGTCGGATACGCCTTCATGGGCGCCGCCCACTCCCAGGGCTGGCGCACCGTGGGCCGCGTCTTCGACCTGCCGCTGCGGCCGGTCCTGGCCGCGATCTGCGGCCGTGACGGAGCAGCCGTCCGAGCGGCGGCCGACCGGCACGGCTGGGCCGCCGCCGAGACCGACTGGCGGGCGCTGGTCGCCCGGGACGACATCGACCTCGTCGACATCTGCACCCCCGGCGACAGCCACGCCGAGATCGCGCTGGCCGCGCTCGCCGCGGGCAAGCACGTGCTGTGCGAGAAGCCGCTCGCCAACTCCGTCGCCGAGGCGGAGGAGATGGCACGGGCCGCCGAGGAGGCCGAGAAACGGGGCCGGCTGGCGATGGTCGGCTTCAACTACCGCCGGGTGCCCGCCGCCGCGCTGGCCCGGCGGATGATCGCCGAGGGCCGGCTCGGCACCCTGCGGCACGTGAGGGTGGCGTATCTCCAGGACTGGCTGGTGGACCCCCAGTTCCCGCTGACCTGGCGGCTGCGCAAGGAGGCCGCCGGCTCGGGCTCCCTGGGCGACCTCGGCGCGCACATCGTCGACCTCGCGCAGTACCTGGCGGGGGAGCCGCTGGCCGGGGTGTCCGCGCTCACCGAGACCTTCGTCCGGGAGCGCCCCCTGCCCGCCAAGGCCACCAGCGGCCTGTCCGGCGCCCCGACGTCCGGCACCGGACGGGTCACCGTCGACGACGCCGCCCTGTTCACCGGCCGCTTCGCCTCCGGTGCCCTCGCCTCCTTCGAGGCCACCCGCTACGCCACCGGCCGCAAGAACTCCCTGCGCATCGAACTCAACGGAGAACGCGGCTCACTGGCCTTCGACCTGGAGCGCCTGAACGAGCTGCACTACCACGACGGCACCGAACCCAGCACCCACGCGGGCTTCCGCCGCATCCTGGTCACCGAACCCGACCACCCCTACCTGGACGCCTGGTGGCCGCCGGGCCACGGCCTCGGCTACGAGCACACCTTCGTCCACCAGGCCCGCGACCTGGTCCACGCGATCGCCGAGGGCACCAGGCCCGAACCCTCCTTCGCCGACGGGCTGCAGGTGCAGCGCGTGCTCGCGGCGGTGGAGGAGAGCGCCGAGAAGAACTCCGTCTACACCCCCGTCGCCGCCTGAGGAGGCTGTCGCCATGCCGCGCGGATTCACCCTGTTCACCGGCCAGTGGGCCGATCTGCCGCTGGAGGAGGTCTGCCGCCTGGCCCGTGACTTCGGCTACGACGGACTCGAACTCGCCTGCTGGGGCGACCACTTCGAGGTCGACAAGGCACTCGCCGACCCGTCGTACCTCGCCTCCCGGCACCAGCTGCTGGACAAGTACGGCCTGAAGTGCTGGGCGATCTCCAACCATCTGGTCGGACAGGCGGTGTGCGACGCCATCATCGACGAACGCCACCAGGCGATCCTGCCCGCCCGGATCTGGGGCGACGGCGAGCCCGAGGGCGTACGGCAGCGCGCCGCCGCCGAGATGGCCGACACCGCGCGCGCCGCGGCGGCCTTCGGCGTCGACACCGTCATCGGTTTCACCGGCTCCTCCATCTGGCACCTGGTCGCCATGTTCCCGCCCGTGCCCGAGTCGATGATCGAGCGCGGCTACGAGGACTTCGCGAACCGCTGGAACCCGATCCTGGACGTCTTCGACGCCGAGGGCGTGCGGTTCGCGCACGAGGTCCACCCCAGCGAGATCGCCTACGACTACTGGACGACCCAGCGTGCCCTGGAGGCCGTGGACCGCCGGCCGGCCTTCGGCCTCAACTTCGACCCCTCGCACTTCGTCTGGCAGGACATCGACCCGGTCGGCTTCCTGTGGGACTTCCGCGACCGGATCTACCACGTCGACTGCAAGGAGGCCCGCAGACGGCTCGACGGCCGGAACGGCCGGCTCGGCTCCCATCTGCCCTGGGGCGACCCGCGGCGCGGCTGGGACTTCGTCTCCGCCGGGCACGGCGACGTCCCCTGGGAGGACGTCTTCCGGATGCTGCACTCCATCGGCTACGAGGGCCCGATCTCCGTGGAGTGGGAGGACGCCGGGATGGACCGGCTGCAGGGGGCCCCGGAGGCGCTGCGGAAGCTCAAGGAGTTCGACTTCGACCCGCCGAGCGCGTCGTTCGACGCGGCCTTCGGCGGAGAGTGAGCAGGACGCGGCCTCCGGCGCACAACGGCCTCCGGCGCACAGCAGGGAGGCCGCGGAACTCCTCCGACGCGCCGTTCGAGGGGCGCGGCCGGGCCATGACCGGGCCGTGCGGCGTGCCGCGCCCCTCGGACGGAGAGCGGGGCAGGCCGGTGGCGTGGGCGCCACCGGCCGGTCCGGCATGCCCGGAAACCGCTTTGTCCTCGGGCGGGAAAAAGTTCAACTTCCTTGCTGCACAAGGGCTGTTCGACTTCGACAAAGCGAGCTACGGTCCCGGAGTTGTACTGGTCACGACATCTCCGGGGTGACGGCGCACCCCGACGCATGGCATCCGTCCCGTACGCTCCACCCTCCCGGAGGGAACTTCGTGCACAGGAAACGTCACAGATTCCGCAAGGCACTGGCACTCCTCACCGGCTCCTTACTCGCAGGGACCTCGCTCGCGCTGACCGCGCCGCCGGCGAACGCCGCCGACCCCGGGGCCACCCGGCCTCCCGCGGCGGCCGCCGAGGACTTCCAGCAGGTCACCCTGGCCAAGGGTGCAGCCGAGGTCGGTGAACCGATGTCGCTGGCCGTCCTTCCGGACCGCAGCGTCCTGCACACCTCCCGCGACGGCACCCTGCGTCTGACCGACGCGCAGGGCAACACGTCCGTCGCCGGCAAGCTGAACGTCTACAGCCACGACGAGGAGGGGCTCCAGGGCGTCGGCGTCGACCCCGGCTTCGAGCAGAACCGGTTCATCTACCTCTACTACGCGCCGCCGCTGAACACCCCGCCCGGCGACGCCCCCGAGAACGGCACCGCCGACGACTTCGCCCCCTTCGAGGGCGTCAACCGGCTCTCCCGCTTCGTCCTGAAGCAGGACGGCACCCTCGACCTGTCCAGCGAGAAGAGCATCCTCGAGGTCCCCGCCACCCGCGGCATCTGCTGCCACGTCGGCGGTGACATCGACTTCGACAAGGACGGCAACCTCTACCTGTCGACCGGCGACGACTCCAACCCCTTCGCCTCCGACGGCTACACCCCCATCGACGAGCGGCCGAACCGCAACCCGGCGTTCGACGCCCAGCGCACCTCGGGCAACACCAACGACCTGCGGGGCAAGATCCTGCGGATCAAGGTCAACCCGGACGGCTCCTACGACATCCCCGAGGGCAACCTCTTCCCCCCGGGCACCCCGAAGACCCGTCCCGAGATCTACGCGATGGGCTTCCGCAACCCGTTCCGGTTCAGCGTCGACAAGGCCACCGGCCACCTCTACATCGGCGAGTACGGCCCGGACGCCGGCTCCGCCAGCCCCGCCCGCGGCCCCGCCGGCATGGTCGAGTTCAACCGTGTGACCAAGCCCGGCAACTACGGCTGGCCCTACTGCGTCGGCAAGAACCAGCCGTACGTCGACTACGACTTCGCCACCAAGCAGTCCGGTGAGGCCTTCGACTGCTCGGCCCCGAAGAACACCTCGCCGAACAACACCGGCCTCGTCGACCTCCCGCCGGCCGAACCGGCCTGGATCGACTACGACGACGGCTCGGTCCCCGAGTTCGGCACCGGCTCCGAGTCCCCGATGGGCGGCCCGGTCTACCGCTACGACCCCGAGCTGAACTCCGCCGTGAAGTTCCCCGAGTCCTACGACGGGAACTTCTTCGCCGGCGAGTACGGCCGCCGCTGGATCAAGCGGATCGTCCACGACGAGGACGGCACCATCCAGTCCATCAACCCCTTCCCCTGGTCCGGGACCCAGGTGATGGACATGGCCTTCGGCCCGGACGGCGCCCTCTACGTCCTGGACTACGGCCTGTCCTGGTTCGGCGGCGACGAGAACTCCGCGCTCTACCGCATCGAGAACGTCACCAACGGCCACGCCCCGACCGTGACGGCCACCGCGGACAGGACCTCCGGCAAGGCACCGCTGAGGGTGTCCTTCTCCGCGACCGGCAGCGACGCCGACGGAGACGCCCTCACCTACCGCTGGGACTTCGGTGACGGCACCACCGGCACCGGCCAGTCGCCCCGGCACACCTACCGCACCAACGGCACCTACACCGCCACCGTCACCGTCACGGACACGACCGGCTACACCGCCACCGCCAACGTCCACGTGGTCGTCGGCAACACCGCGCCCACCGTCACCTTCCAGACCCCGGCGGACGGCGCCCTGTTCGAGTTCGGCGACACCGTGCCGTTCACGGTGAAGGTCACCGACCCCGAGGACAGAAGGATCGACTGCTCCAAGGTCACCATCCGCTACATCCTCGGCCATGACAGCCACGGTCACCCGATCACCTCGACCAACGGCTGCAAGGGCACCATCACCGCGCCGGCCGACTCCGACCACGACCCCAACGCCAACATCTTCGGCGTCCTCGACGCCGAGTACACCGACAACGGCGGAGGCGGCCAGGCCCCGCTGACCACCCACGCCCGGATCGTGCTCCAGCCCCGCCAGCGGCAGGCCGAGCACTTCAGCGACCAGAGCGGCATCCGCATCCACGACAAGCCCCAGGCCCACGGCGGCAGGACCGTCGGTGACATCCACGACGGCGACTGGATCTCCTTCACGCCCTACCACCTCGACGGCGCCCGGACGCTCACCGCACGAATCTCCTCCGGAGGCGCCGGCGGCCACCTGGAGGTCCGCAGCGGGGGACCGAAGGGCACCCTGCACGGCTCCGGCGTCGTCCCCGTGACCGGCAGCTGGGAGACCTTCCAGGACATCGACATCCCGCTCAGCAGGCTCCCGAAGAAGACCACCGAGCTGTACCTGGTCTTCAAGGGCGGCAGCGGAGCACTCTTCGACATCGACGACTTCACGATCTCCGACAGGAAACCCGCGAAGAACGCCAAGCGCGTCCTCGTCTTCTCCAAGACCGCCGGCTACCGGCACGACTCCATCGGCACCGGCATCCAGACCCTGAAGGAGCTCGGCGCACAGCACGGCATCACCGTCGACGCCACCGAGGAGGCCGGGCAGTTCACCACCGCCAACCTCGCCCGCTACGACGCCGTCGTCTTCCTCTCCACCACCGGCACCGTCCTGAACGCCGAGCAGAAGCAGGCGTTCGAGAAGTACATCGCCGACGGCGGCGGCTACATGGGCGTCCACGCGGCCGCCGACACCGAGTACGACTGGCCGTTCTACGGCGGCCTGGTCGGCGCCTACTTCGAGTCGCACCCGCACATCCAGAAGGCCACCGTCCGGGTCCCCGAGCACGACCACCCGGCCACCAGGGACCTCCCCGACGCGTGGGAGCACACCGACGAGTGGTACAACTACCGCACCAACCCGCGTGACCACGTCCGCGTCCTGGCCACCCTGGACGAGACCACCTACCAGGGCGGCACCATGAAGGGCGACCACCCGATCGCCTGGTGCCACTCCTACCGGGGCGGACGCTCCTTCTACACCGGCCTCGGCCACACCGAGGAGGCCTACGCCGAGGAGGCCTTCCGCAGCCATCTGCTCGGCGGGCTGAAGTACGCCACCGGCCAGGAGAAGGCCGACTGCAAGCCGCGCACCGGCTACCGGGACCTCTTCAACGGCCACACCCTCGACGGCTGGAAGCAGGCCGGACCGGGCGGCTTCACCGTCGAGGACGGCGCACTGCACTCCTACGACGGCATGGGTCTGCTCTGGTACCAGGCCAAGGAGTTCAAGGCCTACTCCCTGAAGCTGGACTGGAGGATGCGGGGCGACGACAACTCCGGTGTCTTCGTGGGATTCCCCGCCTCCGACGACCCCTGGTCGGCGGTGGACAAGGGATACGAGATCCAGATCGACGCGACCGACGCGCCGGACCGGACCACCGGAGCCATCTACTCCTTCCAGTCGGCGGACATCGAGGCGCGTGACGCCGCGCTGCGCCCGCCGGGGGAGTGGAACAGCTACGAGATCCGGGTCGAGGGCGAACGCATCCGGGTGTACCTCAACGGAGTCAAGATCAACGACTTCACCAACAAGGACCCCGAGCGGAGCCTGAGGAGCGGTCACATCGGAATCCAGAACCACGGTCCGTCCGACCATGTCTCGTTCCGCAACATCCGGATCAAGGAACTGCCCGTGAAGGGCTCCTGACCCCTTCAAGCGGCGGCGGGCGGAAGACGCCGGACTTCCGCCCGCCGCACCCGGCCCGGCCGGGGACCGGGGCGCAGGTCCCCGGCCGGGCACGGCACAAGCCCGGGATCCGCCCGGCATCCGGGGCCGGCCCGCACCGCCCCACCCGTCCGGCATCGGGTTCGCGTACGACAAGGAGGCTGCCCATGTCCGCCGAACCTTCCGTCCCCTCCTCCCGCACCGGTGTCTGGCTGATCGGCGCGCGAGGCTCCGTCGCCACCACCGCCGTCACCGGATGCGCCGCCGTCGCCGCCGGACTGCACCCCACCACCGGCCTCGTCACCGAGACCGAGCCCTTCGCCGCGAGCGGTCTGCCCGCACTGGCGTCCCTCGTCTTCGGCGGGCACGACATCGTGGACTGCCCGCTGCCCAAACGCGCCGAGGCCCTCGCCTCCGCCGGTGTCCTGCCGCACGGCCTGCCCTCCGCCGTCCACGGCGAACTGACCGCCGCCGACGCGGAGATCAGACCCGGCGGGCCGCTGCCCGGCGACACCCGCGACGAGGACGCCCTCATCGACGCCTTCGCCGACGACATCCGCGCCTTCACCCGCCGCCACGGCCTCGCCCGCACCGTCGTCGTCAACGTCGCCTCCACCGAACCGGTCCCCGAGGGCGCCGCCCTGCCCGCCAGCTCGCTGTACGCGGCAGCCGCCCTGCGCGCGGGCTGTCCCTACGTCAACTTCACCCCGTCGGCCGGACTGCACCATCCCGCGCTCGCCGCCGAGGCCCGAGCCGCCGCCCTGCCGTACGCGGGCCGGGACGGCAAGACGGGGCAGACCCTGCTGCGGTCCGTGCTCGGCCCGATGTTCGCGCAGCGGGCGCTGAGGGTGCTGGCCTGGTCCGGCACGAACCTCCTCGGCGGCGGGGACGGCGCCGCCCTCGCCGACCCCGCGGCCGCCGCCGCGAAGAACTCCGGCAAGGAACGGGTCCTCGCGGACACCCTCGGCACGGTCCCCCAGGGCACGGTGCACATCGACGACGTGCCCGCGCTCGGCGACTGGAAGACCGCCTGGGACCACATCGCCTTCGACGGCTTCCTCGGCACCCGGATGACCCTCCAGACCACCTGGCAGGGCTGCGACTCGGCGCTCGCCGCGCCCCTGGTCCTGGACCTGGTCCGGCTGCTGGCCCGCGCCCATGAGCGCGGACTGACCGGACCCCGCCCCGAACTCGGCTTCTACTTCAAGGACCCCGATCCGGGCGCCCCCGCCGCGCTGGGGGAGCAGTACGCGGCGCTCCTGGACTTCGGCCGGCGGCTGAGGGATCCGCGATGACCCGCCGCGCCCTGACCGTTCTCGCCCTGGCGGCGGCCGTCGCCGCCGCCGTCGCGGCCCGCGGGCGGCCCCGCCACGGGGAGGACCACGACCGTCCGGCGCCCCGGGCGGAGCACGGGACGCGGCCCCGGACGGAGCGAGGGACGGGGACCGGCGACCGGCCCGCCGTCCCTCGCTCCGTCCGGG
>NZ_MUME01000316.1 GCF_002155915.1 Streptomyces thermovulgaris
GCCCCTCCGCGGTCCTTTCGCTCCGCTCCGGCTCTCTCCGGGTTCTCCGGCTTTCCCCGGCGCTCCCACGGCCGCCGCGCCGCCGCGCGGGGCAAGGGCCCCCTGAACGGTCCTTGCCCCGCGCGGCGGCCGCGTCCGGAACCGGGCTCAGTGCACCGGCGTACGGCCGGCCAGGGAGCCGCGCCGTGGCTGCGCGGGCACACCACGGACGGGTTCCCCCGTGGACTTCGCCCGTGCGGCGGCCTGACGGCGGCCCGCCGCGCTCGGCCCGCGGCGCGGCTGGGACGCCACGCCGTTCTGGACGTCCATCACGGCGTGCGCCACGAGTCCGCCCATGGGGTCGTGCCGGATCAGGTCCCTGAGCCGGGACCGCGAGGACCGTCCCTCGTTGCCCGGGTACAGATGCTTGCCCAGGCCGACCGCGTGCGCCAGCGCGGCGAGCGCCGCCGTCCGCGCGTCCGGCGGCACGCCGGTGCGGACCGCGGTGTCCAGCCGGGCCCTGATCTCCCGGCTGATGGCGGTGTCCGTCGCCTGGTAACGCGTCGTCGGCAGTACTCCGTACATCTGGCCCGGTACGGCCGCTACCATGCCGCACCGCTCCAGGTGCGCCAGATAGGTCTGGCGCAGTCCGAGACGTGGTCCGCCGATCCAGTGGACGGCCCGTACCGGAGCGCCGCGCCTTCGCAGCAGCTCCAACGCGCTGTCCAGAGTCGGATCTCCTGTCGGCCGTGGCATCACCACGGCGATACGATCCCCGTCCGGGGCTATCCGTCCGGCCAGCGCCAGCTCCACCAGCTGTGCCCCGGCCAGACCGAGGTCGAGCGACTGCGGCTGTGCAGTGGTACCCGTGGCCGGGTCCAGTGCCAGCAGCAGAAGCTCCTCCGGAAGTGTTCTGCGGCTCCTGCCCATCCATGCCTCCCCGCGTGGATGAATGACAGGGTGACCCCTCTCACAATGGTCTGTCGAGGGTGCGTGACCGGTTCGTAAGGGAACCGGTAGGTATGTCGTTCTCGTCTTCCGCCGGGGCTTGGTCCGCAGGCAGGACACTGGTACATGGCTCGGACAGCGGTACGGCCGTGTGGTACGGCTGCTTCGTCCGGGTGGCGGCTCAGGTCGTGAATCACGGTTCGATAGCCGCGCGCAGGGCGTGCGGCGCATGGAGGAGGCATCGGTGGCGGGCGAGTCCCCCGACAGGTCGAAGCAGCGCGAGTCGTCGGCACAACCGACGTCGGGGAGCACGGGTACGGTGCCCGAGGCCAGGGACGGCGCGCGCGGCCCGCGGCTTTCGCCGGCGGGTGATTCGGAGTCGTCGGACGCGTCCGAGGAGCGTGGGGGCGTCGACACGACCACGCGGGTGCTTTTGACGCGGGACTTGACGGCGGACGGCAAGGACGCCGAGGGCGCCGGAGGCGCCGGGGAGGGCGAGGACGCCCGGGCGGAGAAGGCGGCCGACGGGGTGAAGGGCGGCGGTCCGCAGGACGGCGGTGTGAAGGACGCCGCGGGAGCCGCCGACGTCCGGTCCGAGGGCGCCGTCGAGCCGGAGGGGTCGGAGGGGTCGGAGAAGCCGGAGAAGGGCGAGAAGGAGACGCGGGACTCCGGCTCCGGCGAGAAGGACGGCGCATCGGCCGACGCACGTCCGCGCGAGAAAGCCGCCGCACGGGCGGACGACGCGGACGCTGAGGACATTTCGGATGTCGAGGGCGGCGCGGACTCCGGTGAGGAGGACGGCGGCTCCGACAACGATGCCGACGGCGCGGGCGCCAAGGGTGCCGGCGCCGTCGACGGTGCGCCGAAGGCTCCCCGGGGCGACGACGCGCAGGAGCCGGGCCGGAAGCCGGACGGCGGCCGGGAGACCGGCGACAAGCAGTCCGGCGAGCAGCCTGTGGACCGGCCCACCACCATGCTCAAGGTCGGTGGCGCCGCCAAGCCCCGGGTCGACCAGCCCACCACCATGCTCAAGGTCGGCGGTGCCGCCAAGCCGCGGGTCGACCAGCCCACCACCAGACTCAAGGTGGACGACGCCGAAAAGGCGGGAAAGCTCGAGAAGGCCGAAAAGACCGGGGCGGCCGAAAAGGCCGAAAAGACTGAAAAGCCCGAAAAGGCCGAGAGGCTCGAGAAGGTCAAGAAGGCCGTCGACCTCAAGAAGACCGTCGACCTCAAGAAGAGCGACAAGCCCGAAGAGGGCGAGCGAGGCAAGGAAAAGGCGGACAAGCAGAGCAAGGCGGACAAGCCCGCCGCCGAGTCCGACAGCGAGCGCACCAGCAAGTTCGTCGCGCTCAAGTCGCCCGAGGACCCGGAGACCCGCAAGCCGAGGCCCGCTCAGCCGCCCGTGTCCGCGGGGGAGACCGTCGCGCTGCCCAGGGTCTCCTCGGAGGCCGCGGCCGCCGTTCCGCAGCTCGGCCCCGAGCGCACCACCCAGCAGCCGCTGCCGCCCAAGCCGCCGCTGGACCTGCTGGCCGAGCTGACGAACACGCCGCCGCCGCCGGAGACCCCGCTGCGCACCCTGGTGCGCCGCATCAAGATCTGGAGCCCGCTGGTCGTGCTCCTGGCGATCATCTTTGCGATCGTGCAGGCCCTGCGCCCGCTGCCGACCCCCACGCTCGCGCTGTCCGCGAAGGACACCTACACCTTCGACGGCGACAAGGTGAAGCTGCCCTGGCCGAACGCGGGCCAGGGCTGGATGAGCGTCGACGGCGTCGGCACGATGGACCACTTCGGCGAGCAGAAGCCGGTCGCCATCGGTTCGGTCGCCAAGACCATGACCGCGTACGTCATCCTGCGCGAACACCCGCTGAAGCCGGGCGAGGAAGGCCCGAAGATCAAGATCGATGCGCGGGCGGAGAAGGAGGGCGGCTACGACAAGGAGGGCGAGTCCACGCTCAACACCGTCAAGGAGGGTGACGTCCTCACCCAGCAGCAGGCCCTGTACGCGCTCATGATCCCCTCCGCGAACAACATCGCGCGGCTGCTGGCGCGGTGGGACGCCGGTTCCGAGGAGGAGTTCGTCAAGAAGATGAACGACACCGCCAAGGAACTCGGCATGACCAACACGACGTACACCGACCCCTCGGGGCTGGACAAGAACACCGTCTCCACCGCCGAGGACCAGGTGAAGCTCGGCATCGCGGCCATGAGGATCCCGGCCATGGTGGCCATCACCAGTGTGGCCAGCTGGACGGACCCGAGCGGCAAGTACTGGAGCAACCACAACCAGCTGCCGTACACCATCGGCGCGATCGGCATCAAGACCGGCAACACCAGCGCGGCCGGCGGCAACCTGCTCTTCGCCACCCGCAAGAAGGTCGACGGCCAGACGGTGACGATCGTCGGCGCGATCCTCAGCCAGCGCAGTTCGCAGTCGACCCTCGACCTGGTCAACGCGGTCAGCAAGACCGCGCTGCTCGCCGCGCAGGACGTGCCGACCTCGGCGAAGATCCTGAAGAAGGGCGACGTCGTCGGGTATGTCGACGACCGGCTCGGGGGCCGCACCCCGGTCGTCGTCACCAAGGACGTCACCGCGGTCGGCTGGTCCGGTCTGAAGGTGAGGCTGAACCTCGTCGCCGACTCCCTGCCGCACGAGGCGAAGGCCGGCACCAAGGTGGGCACGCTCACCGTCGGCGACGGCAAGGACGGCGCCATACAGGTCCCGGTCGCCCTGCAGAAGGACCTGGTCGAGCCGGGCTTCACGGACAAACTGACGCGTATCGGCTGATCCATGGCGGCTGCCCGCGCGCCGTTTGCGGGCGCCGCCGCCCCGTACAGCCCGTCCGGGCAGCCCGTCAGGGGCTGCCCGGACGGGCTGCGTGCTAGCGTCCCCAAGCGGGCACGTCGCCGGCCGCGGAATGCGGCCGCGAATGACAGGAACGGGACACGGGGAGCACCTTCAGGTGGCCACAGCGGAGCCGACGCACGCCGACGACGCGGACCGGGACCCGGGCACCGACCTGCGGACGGACACGGCCGCGACCGGCGCGGAAAACGGCCGCACGGGCGGTCGCGGATCCCGCGCCCGGACCGTCGTCATGGCCGTCCGGGAGCAGGTGCTGCGTCACCCCGCCCTGTCCGTCATGGCCCTGGCGGGCCTGCTGCACATCGTCTGGTTCTTCACCGTCGCGAACAGCGGGGGCGACCTCGCGGCACAGGACGCCTGGGCCGAGTTCGTCGGCCGGCACCCGGACTCGGCGTACAACCTCGCCTGGTACGGCGGCATGCACCCGGTGTCGTACAGCGTGGTCTCGCCGTATCTGATGTCGCTCCTCGGCGTCCGTACGACGATGATGATCGCCGGCACGCTCTCCGCGGGCCTGCTGACGATGATCCTCATCCGCAGCCGTGCGGTCAGAAACCCCCTGTGGGCCGCGCTGGCCGGTGTCTTCGGGCTGCTGTGCAACGCGCTGTCGGGCCGGGTGACGTTCGGCCTGGGCACGATGTTCGCGCTGGGAGCGGTCGCGGCCGTGTTCTGCTGGCCGTACCGCTGGCGCTACAAGCGCTGGGTGAAGGGGCTGGTCGCGGCCCCGCTGGCCGCGCTCGCCACCATGTCCTCGCCCGTGGCGGGGCTGTTCGTCGGCCTGGTCGCGGTCGCGCTGTTCCTGCAGAAGCGCCGCCCGGGCGCCTGGTCGCTGGGGCTCGGCCCGACCGCGGTGGTGGCCGTCTCGGCCTGGCTGTTCCCCTTCTCCGGCACCCAGCCGATGGCGTTCGGCTCGATGATCATGCCCCTGATCTTCGCGGTGCTCGTCTTCGTCCTCGTCCCCCGTGAGTGGAAGACGGTCCGGATCACCGCGGCGGTGTACGGCCTGGCGGTCGTCCTGGTCTGGCTGATCAGCTCCCAGATCGGCTCCAACATCACCCGGCTGGCGATGCTGTTCGCCGGGGTGACGCTGGTGGCGGCGCTGCCGTACGCGGTGCCGCGCTCGCGCAAGTGGTACGCGCTCGTGCTGTCCTTCGTCGCCTTCGCCGGCTGGATAGGCTTCAAGTCGGTCGACGACATCGTCAACACCACCCCCGCCGCCTCCTGGGCGCGCGAACTGGCCCCTCTCGTCAACCAGCTGCAACTGGTCGGCGCGGAGAAGGGCCGTGTCGAGGTGGTCCCGGCCCGCTCCCACCGCGAGGCCTCCGCGCTGGCGCCGTACGTCAACCTGGCCCGCGGCTGGAACCGCCAGGCCGACATGAAGCGCAACCCGATCTTCTACGACGGCACGCTCAACGCGACGAACTACCACGAGTGGCTCCGGCGCTGGGCCGTGCACTACGTGGTCCTGCCCAAGGACGCCCCGGACGGCGACGGCGGCGAGAAGGAGCGCGCCCTGGTGCAGCAGGGCATGCCGTACCTGAAGCAGATCTGGGGCGACGCCAACTGGCAGCTGTTCGAGGTCGTCGACCCCACGCCGCTCGCCGAGCCCCACGCGACCGTGATCCGCGCCGAGCAGGGCGAGATGACCCTCCAGGTGCACAAGCCGGGACGCGTCCTCATCCGCATCCCCTACTCGCCCTGGCTCAGCCTCGTCGACGAGAACGGCGAGAGCCTGGAGCCGCCGCAGGAGACGAAGGAGTCCGAGGAGCGCGCCGAGGACGGGCCGAAGACGTACGACAACGTCAACGGCTGTCTGATGGAGGCGGAGGAGGACCACAGGGGCGACCGGTGGACGGTGCTGCTCGCGCCGAAGGCGGGCACGTACCGGCTGGCCTCGCCGTACCAGCTGCCGCGGGGCACGCCCTGCCCGGACGAGCTGAGATGACCGTGCGCCGGCCCCGGGGCCTCCGCCCGGGACCGGCGCGTCCGCATCATCTCGTCGGCACTGGCGTCACGGGTGCCATGAGTGCCACTGGCGCCATCTGCATCCCTGATGCCACCGGTGTCACGGGCGCCATGGGCGCCTCGGGCGTCGCTTCACCACCGCACCGGAAACGCCACGTCGCACACCGCGTCGTCCGGTCCCGAGGCGTCCCAGTCCGCGAAGTACACCTCCCGGCACGGCCCCGCCTTCTCCAGCCCCTGCCCGGCGATCCACTGCTCCACCGCCTCGAACGCGGCCAGGATCTGCGGATAGGCCACCTGTGCCTTGGTGATCCGGGTGTACGCCAGCCGCCGGGCCGGCTCCACCCGCACCGTCGTCTCCCAGGCCCGCCCCCGTTTTCCGGCCCACGCCCGGGCCGCCGCCTCGTCGGCGACGGGGACGCAGGACTCGGCCGGACCGTCGCTCTCCATGGACACCTCGGAGTGGTAGACGACGAACGGCGCACCCGTGACGCCTCCGCACGCGTCCGCCGCCGCGCCCAGCCGGGTCAGCGACGCCCCGATCCACGCGGGCAGCTCACCGGCGAGGGTGTGCCGGGTCTCGCTGATCACCACCTGCTCGGGCACCTCGGTCATGACGACCTCGAACCTGCCGTACATCTCGGAGCTCCTCCCCGACAGTCGTGCACGGAGGTACTCGGCGAGGGCCCGCTGCCCGGCCACCCGTGTCTCGACGTCCGCCCAGTAGGCGGCGAGCAGCTCGGCGGCCTCGGCCCCGTCCGCCTCGACCACTTCGGCGATCCGGGCGAGCGGCATGTCGAGCTGCCGCAGCAGGGCCACCAGCCGGGCGCGCTCGGTCTGGGAGGCCCGGTAGTAGCGGTAACCGCCGGCGGTGTCGACATGGGCCGGGACCAGCAGGCCGAGACGGTCGTACAGCCGCAGGGCCTTGGCCGACAGCCGGGCCCGCGCGGCGAACGCGCCGATGGTGAGCAGCTCTTCGTCCACCGTGTCATCCTCCGTCGCCGGGCGGCCTGTTCCGCCCGGCGAGAAGGACCCTCGTCCTTGCCCCAGGGGCGGGGTCAACCCCCGTGGGACGGGTGCGGGCCGGGCGCTCAGGCGAGCTGCGCCTCGATGGCCGCGACCAGCTTGGGGGCCTCCGGCTCGGTCTGAGGGGAGAAGCGGGCGACGACCCTGCCGTCCCGTCCGACCAGGAACTTCTCGAAGTTCCAGCGGATGTCCCCCCGATGCCCCCCGGCGTCGGGGAAGGCGGTCAGACGCTCGTAGAGCGCGTGCCGTCCCTCTCCGTTGACCTCGGTCTTCTCGGTCAGCGGGAAGGTGACCCCGTACGTCGTCGAGCAGAACTCGGCGATCTCCTCGGCGCTGCCCGGCTCCTGCCCCAGGAACTGGTTGCACGGCACCCCGAGCACGGTGAACCCGCGCTCGGCGTACCGCTCGTGCAGCCGCTGGAGCCCGGCGTACTGCGGGGTGAGCCCGCACTTGGACGCCACGTTCACGATGAGCACGACCTGCCCGGCGTACTGCCGCAGATGCGCGGAACCGCCCTGGAGGGCGCCGATCTCCACGGCGAGGGGGGAGGTGCTGTCGATGTCTGCAGTGGTCATGCCCGGATGCTAGGGGTTGTCGTGCCGGAGCACCGTTCCGATGCCGTTTTCCGGTGTCGTTCCGGTGTCGTTCCGGCGGGAATCCGTCGGGCTCCCGTCCGTGAGGACGGCGTGACCGCGCTCGCCGCCGGTCCGGGCGCGGTCACCGCGCCGCCGGGGTCCCGGGGCGGTGCCGGCGGAAAGGGGTGCCGGCGGAGGAAGAGCAGAGGGAGAAGAACGGGGGAGAGGGGTGCGGTGCCCGGAGGGAAGCCGCCGGGAGCCGTCGCGGCCGGCCGGGAATCGAGGATTCCGCTCTTGAATGGCGCGTACCTGACCAACAGTACGTGTTCGGGTTAGTGTGCGGCCGTGAGCTTACATGTCGTTTTGGGTCATGGGCCCGCCGGGGCGGCCACCGCACGGCTGCTGGCCGACAAGGGGCACTCGGTACGGGTCATCACCAGGTCGGGCCGGAGTCCGGAGCCCGGGATCGAGCACATCGCCCTGGACGCGACGAACAGCAGACGGCTGACCGAGGCCGCGCGGGGCGCGGCCGCGATCTACCACTGCGCCGCACCGCCCTACCACCGCTGGGCGAGCGACTGGCCGCCGCTGGCCTCGTCGGTCTGCGCGGCGGCCGAGGCGACCGGGGCCGTCCTGGTCATGCTGGGCAATCTCTACGGCTACGGTCCGGTGGACGGCCCCCTGACCGAACAGCTGCCGCTCGCGGCGACCGGTCCCAAGGGGCGGGTGCGCGCCGCCGTCTGGGAGCAGGCGCGGGACCTGCACGAACAGGGCCGCATCAAGGCCGTCGAGGTACGGGCCTCGGACTTCTTCGGGCCCGGTGTGACCGACGGCGGTCACCTGGCCGCACGCGTCATGCCCCGGCTGCTGCGCGGCAAGCCGGTCTCCGCCCTCGGGGACCCGGACGCCCCGCACAGCTGGACCTACGTCCCCGACGTCGCCAGGGCCCTGGTCGAGGTCGCGGGCGAGGAACGGGCCTGGGGGCGGGCCTGGCACGTTCCGACGGAACCCGCGCTGTCCGTCCGGGAGATGGTGAACCGCCTCGCCGCCGAGGCGGGAACGGGGCCGGTGGAGGTGCGCGGGCTGCCGTCCGCCGTGCTGGGCGTCGCGTCGGTCTTCTCCCCGCTGCTCCGTGAACTGAAGGAGGTCCGCTACCAGTTCGACCGTCCGTTCGTCGTCGACTCCAGCGCCTACGAGGCGGAGTTCACGGTACGGGCCACGCCCCTCGACGAGCAGATCAAGGCGACGGTGGACTGGTGGCGCGAGCGGTCGGCCACCACCGGGTGACATCGGTGAGAGGGAGAGATGCACAGTGGACTCAGCGAGCGCGCGGCGTGACGACGTCGCGATCGTGGGGATGGCCTGCCGGTTCCCGGGCGCACGGAACGTCAACGACTACTGGCGGCTGCTGACGGCCCCCCAAGCGCAGTTCTCGACCGTCCCGGACTCGCGGTGGCGTCTTGCCGCCTTCCTCAGCGACGACGTCCGTGACCCGTCCTCCGTCTACACGGACACCATGGCGCTGCTGCCCGACGTCGGCCACTTCGACGCGGCGCACTACGGCATCCCGCCGCGCCGGGCCAGGACGATGGACCCCCAGCACCGGCTGCTGATCGACCTCGCCCGTGAGGCGATCCAGGACGCGGGCTGGGAGATCGAGGGCTTCGACCGCGAGGAGACCTCGGTGATCACCTCGCTCACCGACAGCGGCTACCGCGAGATCAGCACCCTGCAGATCCGCATACGCCAGCTGGCCGGCGGGGAGTTCGGGGCGCGGGCGTCGGACCCCCGGTGGCCGGAGACGGTCCGCGCGGTCGACGGTCTGCGCGGCACGTCCGTCGCCGGACTCCTGCTCAACATGGGCCCCAACACGATCAGTTCGGTCTTCGATCTGCACGGCGAGAGCTATGCGCTGGACTCGGCGTGCTCCGGCGGGCTCATGGCCGTGGCCAACGCCGTGTTCGCCCTGCGCGCGGGCCGCTGCCGCATCGCCCTCGCCGGCGGCGCCCAGCTGCTGCTCACCCCCGATCTGCTGGTGGGGCTGTGCCGGGTCGGCGCCATCTCGCGCAGCGGCAGATGCCTGCCGTTCGGCGCGGAGGCCGACGGCTTCGTCCTGGGGGAGGGCGCCGGGATCCTGGTGCTGCGGCCCCTGGCCGACGCGCTGGCGGCCGGCGACCGGATCTACGCGGTGATCCGCGGAGTGGGCACGGCCAACGACGGGACCGTGCAGGGCGGCATGGAACCCCAGGCGGACGGCCAGCTCCGGGCGCTGCGCCGGGCCTACCGGGACGCGGGCCTGCCGCCGGGCGCCGTGGGATACCTGGAGGCGCACGGCACCGGAACCGTGGTCGGCGACCCGGTCGAGCTCGACGCCCTGCGCACCCTGCGCGGCGAGGACGCCGCACCCGCCTTCCTCGGCGCGGTGAAGGCGGTGGTCGGCCACGCGCTCGGCGCCGCGGGAATGGCCGGGCTCATCAAGGCCGTCCTGGCCGTGCACCGGGGAGTGGTACCGCCGCAGCCGGAGTTCGAGCCGGCCGACCCCTCCGGGCTGGAGGCCGCACGGCTGACCATCCCGACGGATCCGGTCCGCTGGCCGGAGGACGGACGGCCGCGCCGGGCGGGGGTGAGCGCCTTCGGCTTCGGCGGCACCGGTGTCCACCTGGTGGTGGAGGAGCACGCCGCGAAGCCGGCGCGCCGGACACCGGACGAGGGCCCGCACCTTCTGGTGCTCAGCGCCCGGGACCGGGCCGGGCTGGCCCGCTACGCCCGGGAGGTGGCGGACACCATCGCCGCCGACCGGCTGTCGCCGGCCGAGGTGGCGCGGACTCTGGCGCACAGGGCTCCCCTCGCGGAACGTCTCGCCCTGGTGGTGGAGGACACCGAGGACGCCGTCAGCCGGCTGACCGCGGCGGCCGAGGCCGTGGAGGCGGGGCGGACGGGAGAGCTCGGGCCGGGGCAGGTGGCCGGCACGGTGTCCCCGGGCGAGCCGCACGAGCCGCGCGAGGCCGCTCTGCCGGAGCCGGGGACGCTGCCCGCCGAGGAACGCAGGGCCGAGCTGCACCAGCTGGCCAAGCGTGTGGTCACCGAGCCGGGGATCCGTCCG
The DNA here is from genome assembly GCF_002155915.1 of Streptomyces thermovulgaris. Classification (GTDB taxonomy): domain Bacteria; phylum Actinomycetota; class Actinomycetes; order Streptomycetales; family Streptomycetaceae; genus Streptomyces; species Streptomyces thermovulgaris. Next base: position 10,460 of record NZ_MUME01000316.1, read on the forward strand.
GTGACGGAGCGGACGCCTCCGTGCACCCTGCCGCCGAGCCCGCTCGCCCCGCGCCATCACTGGGCGGTCGACCTGTCGGCCCGCGAGGCGGACCGGCCCGCTCCGGCGGATCCTCCCCGGACGGCTTCCGGGGCGTCCTTCGAGCCGGTCCCCGAGGCGGTGCGGGCCGGTGGCGGAGCCGCCGCGCCCGTGGTGCTCGAAGAGGTGTCGCGGGTCGGTGTCTTCCCCCTCGCCGAACTGGACGAGCGGATGGAACTGGTGGCCGACCTCGGCTTCGACTCGCTGATGCTCCAGGAGCTGGAGGCCAACCTCGCCAAGCGCGTACCGGGTTTCCGCGCCGACGAGGTGTTCTCGCCCGGCCTCACCATCGCGCGGCTGATCGCACTGGTCGACCCGTACCTCGTGCAGCCGCCGGCCTCCGGCGTGCCGCTGCCCCGGCAGACACGGAAGGAGCCGCTCCGGCGGACACCGGCGGGGCCCCTCCGGGAGATACCGGCGGAGCCGTCCCGGCAGATACGGACGCGGACGCTCCAGGAGACGCAGGCGGGGCCGCCCCGGCGGACGCAGACGGAGCCGTCCGGGCCGTCCGGGCAGCCCCGGGCCGAGTGGGACGCGGGCACCGCGCGCATCGACGACTTCCCGGAGGTCCGGCAGTTCGAGGAACAGCTGGACTCGATCGCCGGCAGCGGCGCGGCCTTCCCGTACTTCCGGGTCCATGAGGGCACCATCCGCGACACGACCGTGGTCGGCGGCCGGTCGTACCTGTCCTTCGGCAGCTACAACTACCTGGGACTCTCCGGGCATCCGGCGGTCAACGAGGCCGTGCACCGGGCCGTGGACCGGTACGGTTCCTCGGTCTCCGCGAGCCGGGTGCTCTCCGGCGAACGGGACCTGACCGTACGGCTGGAGCGGGCGCTCGCCGGCTTCCTCGGGGTCGAGGACTGCCTGACGCTGGTGAGCGGCCATGCCACCAATGTCACCGCGATAGGGCACCTCGTCGGCGCGGGAGACCTCGTGCTGCACGACACGCTCGCCCACGACAGCATCCTTCAGGGCTGTGCGCTGTCCGGGGCGGCACGGCGTCCGTTCCCCCACAACGACTTCGACCGGCTGGAGCATCTGCTCCGGCTCAACCGGTCCCGGTTCCGGCGGGTGCTGATCGTCGTCGAGGGCGCCTACAGCATGGACGGCGACCTCGTCGACCTGCCCGCCGCGATCGAGCTGAAGAGACGTTACGGCGCCCTGCTGATGGTCGACGAGGCGCACAGCATCGGCACCGTGGGCGAACGCGGCCGTGGGGTCGGCGAGTTCTTCGGGGTCGACCGGTCCGACGTGGATGTGTGGATGGGCACCCTGTCCAAGGCGTTCGCCGGCTGCGGCGGCTACCTCGCGGGCTCGGCCCGGATGGTGCGCTGGCTGCGGCACACGCTGCCGGGCTTCGTCTACAGCGTCGGCCTGACCCCGGCCAACGCGGCGGCGGCGCTGGCCGCCACCGAGCTGATCGACGCCGAACCGCACCGGGTGCGCACGCTGCGGCGGAACGCGGAGCTCTTCCTGGGGCTGGCCACCTCGGCCGGCCTGGCCACGGGCACCAGCGCCCACACCCCGATCGTGCCCTGCATCCTCGGCGACTCGGCGAGGACCCTGCACGTCGCGGACCGGCTGTTCGACCGGGGCATCATCGCCGACCCGATCTTCCACCCCGCGGTGGAGGAGGGACTCGCCCGACTGCGGTTCTTCGTCACCAGCGAGCACCGCGAGGAGGACATCCGCCGGGCGGTGTCGGTCCTGGCCGAGGAGGTGGCGGCCGGCGAGGGGTGAGCGGCCGGCGAGGCGGGCGGCCGGCACCGGGGAGGCGCCGGACGGGGGCGCGGGACGACGGACGGGCGTCAGACGAGGGAGCCGCAGGACGTCGGACGGACACCGGGCGGGTGACGGACACGCGTCAGATGAGGGTGCGCTCGATCCGGCTGAGCACGGCGCTGTGCGCGGACTTCGTGCCCTGGTCGCCACCGCCCCCGGCTCCCTCGGCCGGGGGCACGCCCTTTCTCCTCCCGGTGCCGCCCGTCCGCCGGGAGAGCAGCCGCTGGGAGAGCAGATAGGCGATGATCTCCGCCTCCTGCTCCTGGACGTCGTCGTAGGACGCGCGCTGAAGCATGTCGCGCACGAGGGCGGGGTCCAGGTTGGGGAAGAGGAGACGAGCGCTCTCCTCGTCCAGCCAGCCTGCCCCGCGATGGCAGCAGATGATGTGGCCCAGCTCGTGCAAGATGATGTGCTCCTGATGCGCGCTGGTGGTGTTGGCGTCGTAGAAGATGAGGTCCTCGTCGCGCGCGGCGACCCACATGCCGCACGGGTGCGTCGCGGGCATCGGCAGAGGGACCAGTGTGATGGGGCGGTTGCGGATCTCCCCGAGATGGCGGCAGAGCTCGGCCACGTCGGCCACCTGGGGCAGGCCGAGCTCTGCCGCCATCT
>NZ_MUME01000317.1 GCF_002155915.1 Streptomyces thermovulgaris
GGGGGGGTGCCTCTATGTCTTTCGTCAAGCGAGGCGTGGGGTCCTGGGTTCGTAGAAGGTTCCGTCGCGGAGCATGGCGAACAGGACGTTGATGCGTTGTCGGGCCAGGCGGAGGAGGGCCTGGGTGTGGGTTTTGCCTCTGGCTCGGCACTTGTCGTAGTAGGTGCGGGAGGCGGGGTCGTGCAAGGCGGCGAACGCGGAGAGGAACATCGCGTGTTTGAGCTGCCGGTTCCCGCCTCTGGGCGCGTGTTCGCCGTGGATCGAGGTCCCTGACGATTTGGTGGCCGGTGCGAGGCCGGCGTAGGAGGCCAGGTGGGCGGCGGTGGGGAAGCTGCTGCCGTCGCCGACGGTGGTCAGCAGGACTGCGGCGGTCCTGACGCCGATGCCGGGCATCGAGGTCAGGACCTGGGAAAGAGGGTGGGCTTCCAGCAGGGCCTCGATCTGGGCTTCCAGGGCCCGGCGTTGTTCATGGACGGCGGCCAGGGATTTGGCCAGGGACGGCACGATCAGGTCCAGGGTGTTGGTGCCCGGGACGACGACGGTCTGTTCGTCGAGGGCGGTGAAGATGTCGTCGACGAGTCGGGTGGCCATGCGGGGTGCCCTGGGCCGGATGGCCTCGATGAGTTTGCGGCGGCCGGCCTTGCGCAGAGCGGCCGGGGATCCGTAGCGCTCCAGGAGCCAGGTGATGGCGGGGTGGTCCAGGCGGGGGCCGAGGACGCGTTCGAGGCTGGGGTGGAACTGGGTGAGCAGGCCGCGGATGCGGTTGGAGGTGCGGTTGGCCTCGCCGGCCAGGTCCTGGTCGAAGCCGACCAGCATGGTCAGCTCGGCGGTGATCTCGTCGGCGAGGTCGAGGGAGCGCAGGGTGTGGGGCATGGTGCGGGCGGCGTCTGCGATGACGGCCGCGTCGCGGGCGTCGGTCTTGGCCTCACCTGGGTAGAGGTCGGCGATCCGGCGCATCGCGAGTCCGGGCAGGTAGGCGACCTGGCAGCCCGCGTCGCGGGCGACGGTCAGCGGCAGGGCGCCGATGGAGGCGGGCTGGTCCACAACCACCAGGACGGTGCCGAACTTGGCCCTGAGCTTGTCGAAGACGGCCCGCAGCTGGGGTTCGCCGTTCGGCAGGGCCTTGTCGAAGACCTTCTTCCCAACCGGGGTGAGCCCGTGGCCGTGATGGTGGCTCTTGCCAACGTCCAGGCCGAGGAAGACGCTCGTCTCGTCGATGTCGATCACCGTGCCCCCACATGCGTCGATGCTGTGCCGGCCTGGGCGGCGGGGCCGTTCGCGCGCATCCACGTTATGCAGACCTGCCGCCCGCGAGCTGCCCGGCATTGCGCCGGGCCGGACGGTGGCCGGACCTCTGATCAGCGTCTCCGACGGCACCTCCCGGGCCCGGTGACACCACCCCCCAGGTCATCCGATCGACAGGGGGCAACAGTCATGCCGAGCCCGGAGGCCAGCGGCCCTCTTGCAGGACCGCCAAGAAGATAACGGGGGGGGAAGCGGGCGGCGGGGTGCCGTCCGCCTCCCGCCTCCTCACGGCCTTCTCACTGCCGGCCGCGCAGCTTCCGGTAGGT
>NZ_MUME01000318.1 GCF_002155915.1 Streptomyces thermovulgaris
GAATGACCACCAGGCCGCCGCGACGGGCCACGGTCTCGGCCATGCGGCGGCCTGGTGGTCATTCCGCAGGACATCCCGATCGACGTCGTCACCGACGTGATCTCCTGGGTCAAGGACCGCCACCTCGTCCTGGACACCCCCATCGTGCTGGCACCGCACCAGACGGTCGCCGACGCCCTCGCCCTGCTGCCCAAGCGCGCGCACAACGCCGGTGTGGTCGTCGACGAGCACCACCGGCCCGTCGGCGTGGTCACCGACCGGGACCTGACCGGCGTCGACCGCTTCACCCAGCTCGAGGCGGTGATGAGCAAGGACCTGCTGCTGCTCGACGCGGACATCGACCCGCGCGAGGCCTTCAACACCCTCGACACCGCCAACCGCCGCTACGCCCCGGCCGTCGACAAGGAGGGCAGGCTCGCCGGCATCCTCACCCGCAAGGGCGCCCTGCGCGCCACCCTCTACACCCCGGCCACCGACGCGAACGGCAGGCTGCGCATCGCCGCCGCCGTGGGCATCAACCGCGATGTGGCCGGCAAGGCCCGGCAGCTGCTCGAGGCGGGCGTCGACACCCTGGTCATCGACACCGCGCACGGCCACCAGGAGTCGATGATCAACGCCATCAAGCTGGTCCGCGACCTCGACCCGCGGGTGCCGGTCGTGGCCGGCAACGTCGTCTCCGCCGAAGGCGTCAGGGACCTGATCGAGGCGGGCGCCGACATCGTCAAGGTCGGTGTGGGACCGGGCGCCATGTGCACCACCCGCATGATGACCGGCGTCGGCCGCCCGCAGTTCTCCGCCGTCCTGGAGTGCGCGGCGGAGGCGAGGAAGCACGGCAAGCACGTGTGGGCCGACGGCGGCATCCGCCACCCGCGCGACGTGGCGATGGCGCTCGCGGCCGGCGCGTCCAATGTGATGATCGGCTCCTGGTTCGCCGGCACCTACGAGTCGCCCGGCGACCTCCAGCACGACGCGGACGGCCGCCCCTACAAGGAGTCGTTCGGCATGGCCTCCGCCCGCGCGGTGCGCCACCGCACCGCGGACGAGTCGGCGTACGACCGCGCCCGCAAGGCGCTGTTCGAGGAGGGCATCTCCACCTCCCGCATGTTCCTCGACCCGGAGCGCCCGGGAGTCGAGGACCTGATCGACTCGATCGTCGCGGGCGTCCGCTCCGCGTGCACCTACGCCGGCGCCGCCACCCTGGAGGAGTTCGCGGAGAAGGCCGTCGTGGGCGTCCAGAGCGCGGCCGGCTACGCCGAGGGCAAGCCGCTGCACGCCAGCTGGAACTGACCGCTGCGGCCCCGCCCTCCCGCCTCCCGGGACGGCGGGGCCGCACCCGGCCGGGCGGCCCCCGCGCACGCGCCGCGGCCGCCCTGCGCAACAATCGATCCGTCCGCGCAACGAATGCCCGGTCCGGCCGCGAGGGACGCAACGATCTTGTTCCGATGCGCAAGGTTGCTGCATTACGCCCGTGAACCGTGCCCCATGGGGTTCTGCGCGACGAACGGCGTGGCGACGACCCCGCTCGGTGGGTCACCACGGGACGGGGCATCACCGGCCCCCGCCACCTGTCCCGCCCTTTGTGACCCGCAGTGACAAGGAGCCGCGCGTGCTCGACCAAGGCGTTCCCCCCAACAACAGCGGAACCGCCTCCGCCCCGTCCCTGAGTGCCCGTCTGATGCGCCGCAAACCCGTGGAACGCCTGGTCGCGGAGGGCGGACAGGGCGAGGGCGGACAGCTGCGGCGGTCCCTGGGACTGTGGCAGCTCACCACGATCAGCATCGGTGCCACCCTGGGCACCGGCATCTTCGTGGTCCTCGGCGAGGCCGTGCCCAAGGCCGGCCCGGCCATCACGCTCTCCTTCGTGATCGCCGGTCTGACGGCGCTCTTCTCGGCCCTGTCCTACGCCGAACTGGCCGGCACGATCCCCGTCTCCGGGTCCTCCTACTCGTATGCGTACGCAACGATGGGCGAGCTGATCGCCTGGGTGTGCGGCTGGTGTCTCGTCCTGGAGTACGGTGTGTCGGTGGCCGCCGTCGCCGTGGGCTGGGGCGAGTACCTCAACGAACTGCTCCGGGGGACCGTCGGCGTCACCCTCCCGGCCGCCCTGTCGGCGCCGCCCGGCGACGGAGGCGTCTTCAACCTGCCGGCGCTCCTCGTCGTCCTGCTCGCGACGGTGTTCCTGCTGGGCGGTGCCCGGGAGTCCGCACGGGCCAACACCGTCATGGTCGTCGTGAAGGTCGGCGCGCTGGTGCTGTTCTGCGCCGTCGGCATCCTGGGCTTCCGCTCCGGCAACTACGAGAACTTCATGCCGCTCGGCATGGCCGGGGTCAGCGCGGCCGGCGCGACGCTGTTCTTCTCCTACATCGGCTTCGACGCCGCCAGCACCGCCGGCGAGGAGGCCAGGGACGCCCAGCGCGACCTGCCCCGCGCCATCATGCTGTCGCTGCTGATCGTCACCGTGCTCTACGTCCTGGTCGCGGCCGTCGCCGTGGGCGCCAAGCCCTGGCAGGACTTCACCGGCTCCGAGGCGGCGCTCGCCCAGATCATGCGCGAGGTCACCGGGCAGACCTTCTGGGGCACCCTGCTCGCGTTCTGCGCGGTCGTCGCCATCGCCAGCGTGGTCCTGACCGTGCTCTACGGCCAGACCCGCATCCTGTTCGCGATGTCCCGCGACGGCCTGGTGCCGAAGGCGTTCTCCCGGGTCCACCCGAGAAGCGGCGCGCCCCGCGACAACACGCTGGTCGTCGCCCTGTTCTGCGGCGTCCTGGCCGCCGCCGTCCCGCTGGGCCAGCTCGCCGACGCCACCAGCATCGGCACCCTGTTCGCCTTCGCACTGGTCAATGTGGCCGTCGTGGTGCTGCGCCGGACCCGCCCGGCCATGCGCCGCACCTTCCGGGTGCCGCTGTCCCCGCTGCTGCCCGCGCTGGGCTTCGGCTTCTGCGTGTGGATGATGGGCAGCCTGTCCGCCGTCACCTGGGCGGTCTTCGGAATCTGGATGGCCGTCGGGCTCGTGTTCTACTTCCTGTACGGCTTCCGCCGTTCCCGTCTCGCGGCTCCTGCGAGCCCCGCGACGGCAGAGAACCGACCCGGCCCGAAGAAGTGACCGACGACCCGTGCTGAACGATCTCGACGAACGCATCGTGCACGCCCTCGCCGAGGACGCCCGACGCTCCTACGCGGACATCGGGCAGCTGGTCGGCCTGTCCGCGCCCGCCGTCAAACGGCGCGTGGACCGGCTGCGGGCGACCGGAGCCATCACCGGTTTCACCGTCCGGGTCGACCCGGCGGCGCTCGGCTGGCAGACGGAGGGCTTTGTGGAGATCTACTGCCGCAGCAACACCTCGCCGGAGACCATCCAGCGCGGCCTGGAACGCTACCCGGAGGTCGTGTCGGCCTCCACCGTCACCGGGGAGGCGGATGCGATCGCCCAGGTCTTCGCCGCCGACATGCGGCACTTCGAGCGGGTCCTGGAGCGGATCGCCGGCGAGCCGTTCGTGGAGCGCACCAAGTCCGTCCTGGTGCTCTCCCCGCTGCTGCGCCGGTTCTCCTCCGGCGCGCCCAGATGATCCGCCCCGCCGTCCCGGCGGGCGCCCGCGGCCGAAGGCCGCCGGTGCGCGTCTTCGGCGTCCCGGGCCGCACAGTGGCCCCCCGGCCGGCCCTGCGGTCCTGTCTCCGTGCGAACGGGGCCTTCCGCACCGAGAGTTACTTCAGGTAACCATTGCGGCACCGATAGCCGGTCGGTAGGGTCTCCGGCACTCATTTACTCGGCGGTAACACGCGAGGGCGGTGCCGGTGACGGCCACCGCGTGCCGCCCCGCCGTGCGACCGTCCCGTCGCCCGGGGGAGACCATGCGCCGGCCGATCAGCCGTCTCACCACCGTCCGCGCCAGGATCGTGGCGCTCGTGCTCGCTCCGGCGGCCGCGATGACGGCGCTGTGGAGCTTCGCCATGGTGTCGGTCACCGGCGACCTGCGCGCACTGATCCGGCTCCAGGGGGTGTACGAGGACTTCGGCACCCCCGTGGACACGGCGATCGGGCAGATCCAGATCGAACGCCGGCTCACCGCCGCCTATCTGGGCGGCGGCCCGCGCACGGGAGCCGCCGTCGACCTGCTCCGGCAGCAGCGGCGCACCGACCGGGCCGTGACGGCGATGCGCGACGCGATCCGCGGCGGCGACCGCAGCCGGCTCACCGACCGGCAGCGGCAGGTCCTCGACGAGATGCTGACCGTCGCCGGCCGGCTGGAGAACCTGCGCGAACGCGTCCTGGCCCGGCGTCTGACCTGGGACCGGGCGGTGACCGAGTACGACGCCCTGATCGAGCCCGGCTTCTCGGTCCAGTCCGCGCTCACCGCCCTGCAGGCCGGCCAACTCGCGCGGGAGGCCCAGGTCGTCATCGAACTGGTGCGGGTCAGGGAGTTCGTCTCCCGCGAGGACGCGCTCGTCGCCGGGGCACGGGCCGCCGGCACCCTGACCGACGCGCAGTACGCCATGCTCACCGCCACCATCGAGGACCGCCGGGTCTTCGAACGGACGCATGTGCCCGCCCTGCCCGGCGACTCACGGGCCCTGTTCGAGGAGTTCCGGCGCGGAGAGGTGCACCGGGAGCTCACCCGGGGCGAGGACGCCCTGCTGCGGGCCGGGGCGCAGGGCGCGGGCCGGGCCGTCGCCGCCGACTCCTGGCGGACCACCACCGACCGGGCCGTCAGGCGCTACATGGAGCTGTGCACCGAGTCGGCCAGGAACGCCGCCGCGCGCGGGCGTGCGTTCGCCTACCGGGAGCTGGCCAAGGCCGCCGTGGCCGGTGTGCTCGGACTCGCCGCCATGGGACTGTCGCTGTGGCTCGCGGTGCGCGGCGCCCGGCGGATCTCGCGCCGCCTGGAGCGGCTGCGGGACGCCGCCGATCTGCTGACCACCCGGCAGCTGCCCGAGGTGATGGCCCGGTTGAGCGCGGGCGAGAAGGTGGACGCGGCCGCCGAGGCACCGCCGCTTTCCGGCCTCGAGTCACGGCCCGACGAGATCGGCCAGGTCGCCCGCTCCTTCAACACCGCCCGGCTCGCCGCGATCGAGGCCGCCGTCACACAGGCCGGCCTGCGCCGCGGCCAGTTCGCCGTCCTGCTCAACATCGCACGCCGCAACCAGGCGCTGGTGCACCGTCAGCTCAAGCTCGTCGACACCCTGGAACGGCGCACCGACGACCCGGACGTCCTCGAGGCGCTGTTCCGGATCGACCACCTGACCACCCGGATGCGGCGCCACGCGGAGAGCCTGATCATCCTCTCCGGCGCCGCCCCCGGACGCCGGTGGCGCCGGCCCGTGCCGATCGCCGACGTGGTGTCCTCCGCGGTGAGCGAGATCGAGGACTACGCACGCGTGGAGATCCCGCCGATGCCCCCGGTGGGCATCGCCGCGGACGCCGTCGCCGACGTGGTGCACCTGATCGCCGAACTCCTGGAGAACGCCACGGTGTTCTCGCCGCCGCACACACAGGTCACCCTGCGCACCGAGCGGGCCCCCGGCGGATTCGTGCTGGAGATCGACGACCGGGGCCTCGGCCTGGACGACGACCAGCTCCGGGACGCCCACCTCACCCTCACCCGCCCCGACGCCTTCGACCCCACCCGGCACGAACGGCTCGGCCTGTACGTCGTGGGCCGGCTCGCCGCCCGGCACGGCATCCGGGTCACCCTCACCCGCTCCCCGTACGGCGGCACCACGGCCGTGGTGCTCCTGCCGCAGTCGGTGCTGGCCGAGGCGGAGCCGGAACCCGGTCCGCCCGCACGGCCCCGGCCCGCCGGGCAGGCCCGTACGGAACCGGTAGGGCCCCTGCCCTCCCGGAAGACGTCGGCCACGGCCACGCTCGAGAAGGACGCACCCCGGCCGGACGCCGGGG
>NZ_MUME01000319.1 GCF_002155915.1 Streptomyces thermovulgaris
TGCAGGAGCACCGCCCGGTCCCCCGGCGGTGCTCCTGCCGACGGCAGCGCCCCGCCGCCCGGCCCGCACACGGGCGTCCCGGCGCTCGACGCCCGGCGCGAGGCGCGGACGCTGCTCGCCCTCACCGACGGCCTCACCACGCACGTCCTGGTGGGCCACCTGACCCCGGCCGAGGCCGAGGACGTCCTCCGCACCCATCTCACCGCGCTGTGGCGCCGCCTCGAAGCGACCGACGAGACGTGAGCGACGAGCCGGGACCGGGCAGAACCGGCCCGGCTCCGGCGCGCACCCCCTGACAGGCGCCGCAGCCCCGTACCCCCCGGTACGAAAAACCCGGCCGCCGCGACGGGAAGTCGCGACGGCCGGGGTGAAGCAGCCGGGCGCCGGCCGGACCGGCGCCGAAGGAAGGGGCCCGCCGGGGCGGGCCCGCGTTCCGAAGCCGGGGTGTCAGCAGCCGACGAGGCGGGCGGCCAGGTAGCTCTCGACCTGGTCCAGCGACACCCGCTCCTGCTTCATGGAGTCGCGCTCACGGACCGTGACCGCGTTGTCCTCCAGGGTGTCGAAGTCGACCGTGACGCAGTACGGCGTGCCGATCTCGTCCTGGCGGCGGTAGCGGCGGCCGATCGCACCGGCGTCGTCGAACTCGATGTTCCAGTGCTGGCGCAGGGCCTGGGCGAGGTCCTTGGCCTTCGGGGACAGCTCCGGGTTGCGGGACAGCGGCAGCACCGCGGCCTTCACCGGGGCCAGGCGGTGGTCCAGGCGCAGCACCACACGCTTCTCCATCTTGCCCTTGGCGTTGGGCGCCTCGTCCTCGACGTAGGCGTCGAGCAGGAAGGCGAGCATCGCCCGGCCGACACCGGCCGCGGGCTCGATGACGTACGGCGTCCAGCGCTCGCCGGCCTCCTGGTCGAAGTAGGACAGGTCCTGGCCGGAGGCCTTGGAGTGGGAGCTGAGGTCGTAGTCGGTGCGGTTGGCGATGCCCTCGAGCTCGCCCCACTCGCTGCCGGCGAAGTTGAAGCGGTACTCGATGTCGACGGTGCGCTTGGAGTAGTGGGAGAGCTTCTCCTTGGGGTGCTCGTACCAGCGCAGGTTCTCCTCACGCAGACCCAGGCCGGTGTACCAGTTCCAGCGCTGCTCCATCCAGTACTCGTGCCACTTCTCGTCCTCGCCGGGCTTGACGAAGAACTCCATCTCCATCTGCTCGAACTCGCGGGTGCGGAAGATGAAGTTGCCCGGCGTGATCTCGTTGCGGAACGACTTGCCCATCTGGGCGATGCCGAACGGCGGCTTGCGGCGCGAGGTGCTCTGCACCTGGGCGAAGTTGGTGAAGATGCCCTGGGCGGTCTCGGGACGCAGATAGGCGATGGAGCCGGAGTCCTGCGTCGGGCCGAGGTGGGTCGAGAGCAGGCCCGAGAACTGCTTGGGCTCGGTGAACTGGCCCTTGGTGCCGCAGTTGGGGCAGTTGATGTCCGCGAGACCGTTCTCCGGCGCGCGGCCCTTCTTCTCCTCGTACGCCTCCTCCAGATGGTCGGCGCGGAACCGCTTGTGGCAGGAGGTGCACTCCGTCAGCGGGTCCGTGAAGGTGGCGACGTGCCCGGATGCGACCCAGACCTCGGGGGCCAGGATCACGGACGAGTCGATGCCGACCACGTCCTCACGAGCCGTCACCATGGAGCGCCACCACTGGCGCTTGAGGTTCTCCTTGAGCTCGACACCCAGGGGACCGTAGTCCCAGGCGGCGCGCTGTCCGCCATAAATCTCGCTGCAGGGGAAAACGAAGCCTCGGCGCTTGCTCAGGCTGACGATGGTGTCGATCTTGTCGGCGGCCACGGTGCTCTCTTCAATACGACGACGGGCGACGAAGCGAGACGCTTCACAGGGCGAATGCCTCAGGGTACCGGCGAGGGCTCCCCCTCGACCAAATCGGTGCCGGTTAAGGGCCCTTTTGGCCCTGGTCCGCCCCTCCAAGGAGGCTTGTTGACAACGGTTTCCATGTTAGTTGAAAATGACTGTCATGAACGTACGACGACGCCTCATACCCGGGACCGCGGCCGCGGCGGTCCTCGCCCTCGGCCTCGGAACCCTCTCCGCCTGTTCCTCCGATGCGGCAGGCAGCAGTAACGGTACGTACAACGTCGTCGCCTCGTTCTACCCGATGGCCTTCCTCGCCGAGCAAATCGGCGGGAAGCACGTTCACGTCACCAGTCTCACCCAGCCGGGCCAGGAACCGCACGATCTGGAGATCAGCGCCCGGCAGACCGCGCAGTTGCAGGAGTCCGACGCGGTGCTCTACCTCAAGGGCCTGCAACCCTCCGTCGACGAGGCCGTCGCCCAGTCCGGGATCAAGACCAAGATCGACGCGGCCTCCCTGACCACGCTCAAGGAGCACGGCGACGGACACACCCACGAGGACGGCACGCACGAGGACGGCCACGACGGCCACGAGGGCGAGGAGCACGGCGGCAAGGACCCGCACGTCTGGCTCGACCCGGTGCGCTACGCCCAGATCGCCAAGGGCGTCGGCAGGGCCTTCGAGAAGGGCGACCCGGCCCATGCGGCCGACTACCGCAAGAACACCGAGGCCCTGGTCGAGAAGCTCGACGAGCTCCACAGCCGGTACGAGACCGGTCTGAGGAACACCAGGACCAGGACCTTCATCACCACGCACGCCTCCTTCGGCTACCTCGCCGAGCGCTACGGCCTGGACGAGGAGGCCATCAGCGGTCTCGACCCGGAGTCCGAGCCCAGCGCGGCCCGGGTGAGGGAGCTGGAGAGGAAGGCGAAGGCCGAGGGGGTCACGACCGTCTTCTACGAGACGCTCGTCAGCGACAGAACCGCGAAGACCCTCGCCAGGGACGCGGGCCTGAGGACGGACGTCCTCGACCCGCTCGAGGGCATCACCGACAAGTCCCGCGGCACCGACTACTTCCAGGTCATGGACGCCAACCTCAAGGCGCTGCGGAAGGCGCTGGGCGCCGAGTGAGCGGCAGGGACGCGAGGGAGCACAAGGACCGCCGCAGCCACGGACGGGACGGACACCGGGACGGACACGGACAGGACGGAAGGGACGGCATCATGGGCGAGCCCGTCATAGCCGTGCACGAGGTGACCGCGGAACTCGGCGCACGCCCCGTCCTGCGCGGCATCGACCTCACCGTGCGGCGCGGCGAGGTCGTCGCACTGCTCGGCGCCAACGGCTCCGGGAAGTCGACGGCCGTGCGCACCGTCATCGGCCAGGTGCCGGTGAGCTCCGGCCGGATCGAGCTGTTCGGCACCCCGCTGCGCCGTTTCCGCAGCTGGTCGCGGGTCGGCTACGTCCCGCAGCGCACGACCGCCGCGGGCGGTGTCCCGGCGACGGTCGCCGAGGTCGTCTCCTCGGGGCGGCTGTCGCGCACCCGCTTCGGCCTCTTCCGCAGGGCCGACCGCCTGGCCGTGCACCGCGCCCTGGAGCTGGTCGGCATGGCGGACCGTGCGAAGGACTCCGTCGACGCCCTCTCCGGCGGTCAGCACCAGCGTGTGCTGATCGCCCGCGCGCTGGCCGCCGAACCCGAACTGCTGATCATGGACGAGCCGATGGCGGGCGTCGACCTGGCCAGCCAGGAGATCCTGGCGCGCACGCTGAGGGAGCAGGTCGCGACCGGTGCGACGGTGCTGCTCGTCCTGCACGAACTGGGGCCCCTGGAGCCCCTGATCGACCGGGCGGTGGTGCTCCGCGACGGCTGTGTCGTGCACGACGGCCCGCCCCCGCAGGCGGTCGGCCAGCACGCCCTGCCCGGCCACGACCACGTCCATCCGCACGACTCCTCGGGCGCCGGCCCGATCCGCACGGGACTGCTGAGCTGATGGAACTTCTGAACTACGCCTTCATGCAGCGGGCCCTGCTCGCCGCCGTCCTGGTCGGCGTCACCGCCCCCGCCATCGGCATCTACCTCGTCCAGCGCCGCCAGTCCCTGATGGGCGACGGCATCGGCCATGTGGCCATGACCGGTGTCGGCCTCGGTTTCCTGCTGTCCGCCTCCCCGGTGTGGACGGCGGCGGTCGTCTCCGTGCTCGGCGCGGTGCTCATGGAGCTGATCCGCTGGTACGGCCGCACCCGCGGCGACATCGCCCTGGCGATGCTCTTCTACGGCGGCATGGCGGGCGGTGTGCTGTTCATCAACCTCGCCCCCGGCGGCTCCAGCGCCAATCTGACCTCGTACCTGTTCGGCTCGCTGTCGACGGTCTCGCCGTCGGACGTGACGGCGATCTGCCTGCTGGCGGCCTTCGTCGTCCTGGTCACCCTGGGCCTGCGCCGCCAGCTGTTCGCGGTCAGCCAGGACGAGGAGTTCGCCCGGGTGACCGGGCTGCCGGTGCGCGCCCTGAACCTGCTGACGGCCGTCACGGCGGCGGTGACGGTGACCGTCGCGATGCGTGTGGTCGGGCTGCTGCTGGTCTCGGCGCTGATGGTGGTCCCGGTGGCCGCCGCCCAGCAGCTGGGCCGCAGCTTCGCCGCGACCTTCGCGATCGCCGTCGCCATCGGGGTGGGCGTCACGATCGGCGGCACGGTCACCTCGTACTACCAGGACGTGCCGCCCGGCGCGACGATCGTGCTGCTGACCATCGCCGCGTTCGTCGTGCTCACCGCCCTGGCCACTCCCCTGGCCCGGCGGCGCGCGCGGGCCCTGGCCGCGGCGCGCCCGGCCGGGGAGCCGGCGGAGTACGCGCTCCCGGCCGGGCGGCAGGCCGCCGGCCAGGAGACCAGCGGCCGGGAAACCGCCGATCGGGGGACAGCCGATCGGGCCGGCGCCTGACCGCTCACGGGCACGGCTGGCACAATGGCCGGCAAGCCCTGACGTAAGGAGGCAACCGGTGACCACCGCTGGACCGCCCGTGAGGGGGCGCGCAACCAGGCAGCGTGCCGCTGTCGCGGCGGCCCTCGCCGAGGTCGACGAGTTCCGCAGCGCGCAGGAACTGCACGACATGCTCAAGCACAGGGGCGACTCGGTGGGCCTGACGACGGTCTACCGCACCCTGCAGTCCCTCGCCGACGCGGGCGAGGTCGACGTGTTGCGCACCTCCGACGGCGAGGCCGTCTACCGGCGCTGCTCCACCGACGAGCACCACCACCACCTGGTCTGCCGCACCTGCGGCAAGGCGGTCGAGGTCGAGGGGCCGATGGTGGAGAAGTGGGCGGAGGCGGTGGCGGTGGAGCACGGCTACGTCAACGTCTCCCACACCGTGGAGATCTTCGGCACGTGCGCGGAGTGCGCGGCCACGAGCAACTGACTCCTTCAGGAGGGGGCGGGCGGCCGGCCCCTTGAACCCGGCCCCTCGAACCGACTCCGCGAGGGGGCGCCCGGCGCCCCCTCGCGGTGTTCTCCCCGGGACTCGGGAGTTTTCCTCGGGAGGCTGTCCTCGGCACGCCCCGCCGGGCCTCCCCTCCGCCCCCCTCGGGACGTCCTACTGCTGCTGCCTGCCCTCCATCGCCAGCAGCTCCTCATTGGGGATGGCACCCCCGAAGCGGCGGTCCCGGGAGGCGTATTCGACGCACGCCCGCCACAGGTCGCGGCGGTCGAAGTCGGGCCACAGGACGTCCTGGAAGACCAGCTCGGCGTAGGCGCTCTGCCAGATCAGGTAGTTGGAGATGCGCTGCTCGCCGCTCGGACGCAGGAACAGGTCGACGTCCGGCATGTCCGGGTAGTACAGGTACTTCTGGAGGGTCTTCTCGGTGATCTTGGCGGGGTCGAGCCGGCCGGCCCTGACGTCCTCGGCCAGTGCCCTGGCGGCGTCCGCCAGTTCGGCCCGGCCGCCGTAGTTCATGCAGAAGTACAGGGTGAGCCGGTCGTTGTCCTTGGTCTGCTCCTGGGCGACCTGGAGCTCCTTGGCGACCGACTTCCACAGCTTGGGCATACGGCCCACCCAGCGCACACGGACGCCGAGCTCGTCGAGCTGGTCGCGGGTCTTGCGGATGAAGTCGCGGTTGAAGTTCATCAGGAAGCGGACCTCGTCGGGCGAGCGCTTCCAGTTCTCGGTGGAGAAGGCGTACAGGGAGACGTTGCCGATGCCGATCTCGAGGGCGCCCTGCAGGACGTCCAGCACCCGCTCGGCACCGACCTTGTGCCCCTCGGTGCGGGGCAGGCCGCGCTGCTTGGCCCAGCGGCCGTTGCCGTCCATGACGATCGCCACGTGCGCGGGGATCAGCTCACCCGGCAGCTTCGGCGGGCGCGCACCGGACGGGTGCGGCTCAGGCGTCCGGTACTCGCGGCGCTGACGCCCCAGGATCCCGCGTACGGCCATGTGCTTCTCGTCTCCTCGATGTGAACCGGTGCGGGTGCCGCACCGGTGTGGACATGCTGCTCGGGCGTACTACTTTTCCACGTACCGCAGGGAGCGCAGTCCGCGCTCCAGGTGCCAGTGCAGATAGGCCGACACCAGCCCGCTGCCCTCCCTGACGTACCGCGGCTCGCAGGCGTCCGCGGTCGCCCAGTCCCCGGTCAGCAGCGCACCGAGCAGCTCCAGTGTCCGCGGCGAGGGGACGATGCTGCCGGGCACCCGGCAGTCGGCGCAGACGGAACCGCCGGACGCCACGGAGAAGAAGCGGTTCGGGCCGGGCATTCCGCACTGGGCGCAGTCGCTGAAGCTGGGGGCGTAGCCGTTGACGGCGAGCGAGCGCAGCAGAAAGGCGTCGAGCACCAGGCGCGGGGCGTGCTCGCCGCGGGCGAGGGTGCGCAGGGCGCCCACGAGCAGCAGGTACTGCTGGACGGCCGGCTCGCCCTCGTGGTCGGTGAACCGCTCGGCGGTCTCCAGCATGGCCGTTCCGGCGGTGTAGCGGGCGTAGTCGGTCACGATCCCGCTGCCGTAGGGGGCGATGGTCTCGCTCTGCGTGCACAGCGGCAGCCCCCGGCCCACCAGTTCGCTCCCCCGCGCGAAGAACTGCACGTCCACATGCGAGAACGGCTCCAGCCGGGCCCCGAACTTCGACTTCGTCCGCCGCACGCCCCGGGCCACGGCGCGCACCCGCCCGTGTCCGCGGGTGAGCAGGGTGATGATCCGGTCCGCCTCACCCAGCTTCTGGGTGCGCAGCACAATGCCGTCGTCGCGGAACAGACTCATGCCCCCATTGTCGCCCACGGCCCGCTCCCGCCGGACCGCGGCCCGCGCTCCCGCCGGCTCCGCCCGGCTCAGCCGGACGGGCGGGTGAAGCGGCGTACGTACCGCTTCTGCCACGGGGTCTCCACCGCGTGCCGGTCGTAGTGGGCACGGACGTACGCCACCGCCTCCTTCGGCGGTACGCCGTCGAGGACCGCCAGGCAGGCCAGGGCCGTGCCGGTGCGTCCCCGGCCGCCGCCGCAGGCGAGTTCGACGCGTTCGCCGGCGGCGCGCTCCCAGGCGCGGGCGAGGACCGTGCGGGCCTCCTCCCGGTCCGCCGGGAGACGGAAGTCCGGCCAGCGCAGCCAGTGGGTCTCCCAGGGGAACTCCGGAGGGCGCCTGCCAAGGAGGTAGACGCCGTACGACGGAAGCGGTGCCGACGGGTCGAGGGGATGGCGCAGTCCCCTGCCCCGCACCAGCCGTCCGGACGGCAGCCGCAGCACTCCGGGAGCCCGCTCGTCCCACGGGTGGTGCTCGTGCCGGTCGTTCACGGGCGCGGCCATGGACTTTCCCCCTTCGGACTCGGACGGTGCCGTCACGGTCCGACGACCCTACAAGCCGGCGGTCGCACGGGCCGCGGCTTCGGCCGGGCGCGTGTGCGCACGGCGCAGCCGGGGCGCCCTGCCCCACCGGCGGAGAACGGGCGGGGACGGGGAACCGGGAGCTCCCGGCCGCGGCGGGCGGTGCGGGGCCGCGGCCGGCCGGGGGTCAGGAGGGTGTGCGGGCCGCTGCCAGCAGGCGGGTGACGTCGTCCGTGCGGATGGTCAGGGCCGCGCCGACCGTGGTGAGGGTGTCGCGTTCGGCGGGGGTGTAGGGGCCGTCGGCCAGGGCGATGCGGGCGGCCTGGAGGAGGATCGACTCGCGGCCCGCGGGGGCCAGATGGGGAGCGAGGGGGTCGAGGGCCTCGTGCAGCTCTATGGCCAGCCCCGCGCCGCACGGCCGGCCGTCGCGGACGCGTCCGGTGTCCGCGGCCAGGGCCTCGACCAGGGCGGCCAGCTGTTCCTCGGTGCAGTCGGCGAGGCCGGCGGCGCGGACCGTGGCCGCGGCGGTCTCCAGGGCCGTGCGGGAGGCGGTGCCGCCCGCGAACAGCACGGCCAGGGCGACGGTGTGCACGGCGTCGCGGAGCATCGCCGAGAAGCGTGCCGTGGTCGGGTGGTCCAGGACCTCCGTGCCGAAGCGTCCGCCGCAGGCGGCGCACTCGACCACCGGTGCCGCCGTGCCGCGCGACAGCAGCGGCACGCCGAGGACGGTGAAGCGCCGGCGACCGCTCAGGCGCTGGTAGTTGCGGTCGCCGCCGCAGCCGGGGCAGAAGAACTCGCCGTCGCCGACCGGTGTCCACGCGGTACGGGTGCCCAGCATCCGGGCAAGCCTGGTGGCACGGCCGTTTCGTCCCCGTACAGGCAGCACGTCGCACCTCCGTAACCGCACGGCGGCATCGCCGCGCTGGCGTGATGTTAGCCACACCACCGAGGTGGAGTCAGCACCCGGACGGGCCCTCCCCGCGCCCAGAGCGAACAGATGGCCGATATACGACGGTCGACGGGGCGGTCGAGGCGGCCGGCACGACGGGGCCCCGGCCGCCCGTCGGGGCGGCCGGGGCCCGTACGCACACCGGTTGCGTGGTCAGCGCGCCGCCCGGTTGACGGCCGAGACGACCGCCTTCAGCGAGGCACGGGTCGTGTTCGCGTCGATGCCGACGCCCCACAGCACCTTGTCGCCGATCGCGCACTCGATGTAGGAGGCGGCCTGCGCGGAGGCGCCCTCGCTCAGCGTGTGCTCCTGGTAGTCCAGCAGGCGTACGTCGATGCCGAGGGAGTGCAGGGCGTCGAAGAAGGCCGAGATCGGTCCGTTGCCGGTGCCGGTCAGGACGGTGTCCTCGCCGTCGACGGTGGCCTCCACCGTGAGGGTGTCCACCCCGTCCGTGTCCGTCGTGGACTGGCCCGCCTTGAGCTGGATGCGGCCCCAGGGGTTCTGCGGGTTCGGCAGGTACTCGTCCTGGAAGATCTCCCAGATCTCCTTCGGCGTGATCTCGCCGCCCTCGGCGTCCGTCTTGGCCTGGATGATCTTCGAGAACTCG
The DNA here is from genome assembly GCF_002155915.1 of Streptomyces thermovulgaris. Lineage (GTDB taxonomy): Bacteria > Actinomycetota > Actinomycetes > Streptomycetales > Streptomycetaceae > Streptomyces > Streptomyces thermovulgaris. The sequence goes on from NZ_MUME01000319.1 coordinate 9,206, forward strand.
ATCTGCATCCGGCGCGGCAGGTCCAGCTTGTGGTCGTTCTTCAGGACGTAGGCGACACCGCCCTTGCCGGACTGCGAGTTGACGCGGATGACGGCCTCGTAGGACCGGCCCACGTCCTTGGGGTCGATGGGCAGGTACGGCACCGCCCACTGAAGGTCGTCGACCGTGACGCCCCTCGCCTTCGCCTCGGCCTCCATCGCCTCGAAGCCCTTCTTGATGGCGTCCTGGTGGGAGCCGGAGAAGGACGTGTAGACCAGGTCGCCCACGTACGGGTGGCGCGGGTGGACCTCCATCTGGTTGCAGTACTCCCACGTACGACGGATCTCGTCGATGTCGGAGAAGTCGATCTGCGGGTCGATGCCCTGCGAGAACAGGTTCATGCCCAGGGTGACCAGGTCGACGTTGCCGGTCCGCTCGCCCTGTCCGAACAGGCAGCCCTCGACCCGGTCGGCGCCGGCCATCAGCGCCAGCTCGGCGGCGGCGACGGCCGTGCCCCGGTCGTTGTGCGGGTGGGCCGACAGGCAGACGTACTCGCGCCGGGACAGGTTGCGGTGCATCCACTCGAAGCGGTCCGCGTGCGTGGACGGCGTCGAACGCTCCACCGTGGCGGGCAGATTGAGGATGATCTCGCGGTCCGGGCCCGGCTGCCAGACGTCCATGACCGCCTCGCAGACCTCGAGGGCGAAGTCCAGCTCGGTGTCGGTGAAGATCTCGGGGCTGTACTGGTAGCCGAACTCGGTCTCGTCGCCCAGCAGCTTCTCGGCGTACTCCATCACCAGGCGGGTGCCGTCGACGGCGATCTGCTTGATCTCGTCCCTGGAGGCGCGGAAGACGACCCGGCGGAAGAGCGGGGCGGTGGCGTTGTACAGGTGGACGGTGGCCCGCCGGGCGCCCTTCAGGGACTCCACGGTCCGCTCGATCAGGTCCTCACGGGCCTGGGTCAGCACGGAGATCGTGACGTCCTCGGGGATCGCGCCCTCTTCCTCGATGATCGAGCGCACGAAGTCGAAGTCGGTCTGGCCGGAGGCCGGGAAGCCGACCTCGATCTCCTTGTAGCCCATCTTGACCAGCTGGTCGAACATCCGGCGCTTGCGCTCGGGCGACATGGGGTCGATCAGGGCCTGGTTGCCGTCGCGCAGGTCGGTGGAGAGCCAGCGGGGGGCGACGGTGATCCGCTTGTCGGGCCAGGTGCGGTCGGGGAGGTCGACCTGCTCGTAGCGGCCGTACTTGTGGATCGGCATGGGGCTGGGCTGCTGGCGGTTCGCCATGGCTGCGTGGGCTCCTCGGGAAGTTCCGCGTATTCGCGGGGACCGGATGACGGCCGACGGCGCAACGCCAAACACCGCGGGGAGGGGGTCGGCCTTCGACTACAGACCCTCGCCGCGGCAGCTAAGGAGAAGCAGCCCGAAACGCATGGTGCTCCGCAGACTAGCCGAGCCACGCCGGATGCGTGGCGCTGTTTCAGTATGCGGAACAGGAAGCACGAAGAAGGAGTGAACCGGACAAAAAGTGCGCGGCGTCACGTCCGCCTCCCCCGTGTCCGGCAGTCCTCCGCACCCCTGCCACTTCACCCCCGGGTGGGGTTTGCCTCCCCCGGTTTTTCACCAATCACGGTTGCGGGTAGTGACAGAGACGTCACGCAGTGCCATGGTTCCGGGCATGACGACCAACGGGGGCCTCGAGCCCGTCTTCTGCACCATCGTGCCGCCCCATGTCCTGGACCGCCTGGCACGCAACACGGATCCCGCGCTCTCCGGGCCCGCCCGCCGCACCCTGGAGCGCGACGCCTTCGAACGCACCCGCCGCCGGCTGACCACCGTCATCGGCGCACCCGCCGTCGCCCCGCCCTCCGGCCGGCCGGAGGGACGGCCGCACCGCACGGTCTACGACGCCCAGCACCGCACCCGTCTGCCCGGGAGGAAGGTGCGCGGCGAGGGAAGCCCGCCCGGCAAGGACGCCACGGTCAACCGCGCCTACTCGGGGCTCGGCACCACCTTCGAGCTGTACCTCGAGACGTACGGACGCGACTCGATCGACGGCCGGGGCATGCCGCTGGACGCGACGGTGCACTACGGCGAGCAGTACAGCAACGCCTTCTGGAACGGCGAGCAGATGGTGTTCGGGGACGGCGACGGCGAGGTCTTCCTCGACTTCACCCTCGCGGTGGACGTCATCGGCCACGAGCTGACCCACGGCGTCGTCCAGCACACCGCCAACCTGGCCTACTTCGGCCAGTCCGGGGCGCTGAACGAGTCGATCGCCGACGTCTTCGGCTCGCTGATCAAGCAGTACGCGCTCGGCCAGACCGCCGCGGAGGCCGACTGGCTGATCGGCGCGGGCCTGCTGGGCCCGCGTGTCAGCGGCACCGCGCTGCGCTCGATGAAGGCCCCCGGCACGGCGTACGACGACGACGTGCTCGGCAAGGACCCGCAGCCGGGCACGATGGACGACTACGTCCACACCGGCAGCGACAACGGCGGCGTGCACATCAACTCCGGCATCCCCAACCGCGCCTTCTACCTGGTCGCCACCGCGCTCGGCGGCCACGCCTGGGAGAGGGCCGGGCAGATCTGGTACGACGTCCTGACCGGCGGCCGGCTGGAGGTGGACGCGCAGTTCACGGACTTCGCCACGCTCACCGTGCGCGCGGCCCGGGAACGGTACGGCGACGGCGACGAGCTCGAGGCCGTGCAGAAGGCCTGGGAGCAGGTGGGGGTGCAGACCCGGTAGTCCCGTACTAGACACAGGTCCCATGCGGATTCGAGTGAGGCGCACAGGAGGGTTCGCGGGCATCGAGCGCCACGCCGAGGTCGACACCTCGGGGCGGCCCGACGCCCAGGAGCTGCGGGACCTGGCCGAGCGGGCGCTGGCCGCCGGCCGGGCCGCACCGCCGGCCGGGGTGCCCGACGGGTTCAGCTACGAGATCACGGTGGACGGCCGCACGGTGTACGCGGCCGATCCCCGGCTGACCGGGGAGCAACGGGAGCTCATCTCCCGGGTGCTCAGGGAAGGCGCGTGACTCCCGGCCGGCTCCCGGGCATTGACGTCCGTCACCGACGGTAAGGATGATCCGGCGCATGGTGACGAACCCGATGCCTCCGTTCCCGGCCGGCTTCCTGTGGGGCGTGTCGACCTCGGCCCACCAGATCGAGGGCGCGGCCGAGGAGCGCGAGCCGTCCGTGTGGGACGTGTTCACGGCCGAGCCGGGACGGGTGAGGGACGGCTCGACGGCGGCGGTGGCCTGCGACCACTACCACCGTCATCGCGAGGACGTGGCCCTGATGGCCGGTCTCGGGGTGAACGCGTACCGCTTCTCGGTCTCCTGGCCGCGGGTGAACGCCCCCGGCGGCCTCGACTTCTACGACCGCCTGGTCGACGACCTGTGCGCGGCGGGCATCCGCCCGGTCCCGACCCTCTTCCACTGGGACCTGCCGGCGCGGCTGGACTGGCTGGAGCGGGACACGGCCGCGCGGTTCGCCGAGTACGTGTCGGTGGTCGCCGCACGTCTGGGCGATCGCACACAGCACTGGATCACGCTCAACGAGCCCGCCGAGCACACCCTGCTGGGGCACGCCCTGGGCGTGCACGCACCGGGGAAACGGCTGCTGTTCGACGCGCTGCCCGCCGCCCACCACCAGCTGCTCGCCCACGGTCTGGCGGTGCAGGCGCTGCGCGCGGCCGGGGCCGTGAGCGTCGGCATCGCCAACTCGCACGGCCCGACCTGGCCGGCGTCCGGGGAACCGGCGGACGTGGAGGCGGCGGAGCTCTACGACGTCCTGCTGAACCGCATGTTCGCGGAGCCGGTGCTGCTGGGCACCTACCCGCGGCTCGTCGGCGACCTGCTGTCGGACGGGAAGCGGGACGTCGGGGCCGATCTGGGCGTCATCGCCGAGCCGGTCGACTTCTACGGCGTCAACTACTACGCCCCCACCAGGGTGGGTGCCCCGCAGGACACCGGGACCGTGTTCGGCGGTGTGCCCCTGCCCGCCGGGCTTCCCTTCTCCCTGCGGAGGATCGAGGGCCGTCCGGTGACGGACTCCGGCTGGCCCGTGGTGCCCGAGGGGCTGACGGAGCTGCTCACCGGTTTCCGCGACCGCTACGGCGACCGCCTCCCGCCCGTCGTCATCACCGAGAACGGCTGCTCCTGCGAGGGCCTGGACGACCAGGACCGCATCACCTATCTGGACGCCCACCTCCGGGCCCTGCACCGGGCGATCGAGGCGGGCGTGGAGGTGCGCGGCTACTTCGTCTGGTCGCTGCTGGACAACTTCGAGTGGGCGGAGGGCTACGCACGCCGGTTCGGGCTGGTGCACGTGGACCATGCGACGCTGACCAGGACGCCCAAGGCCTCCTACGCCTGGTTCCGGCAGGTGCTGCGGGAGCAGAGGAGCCGGGAGGGGGCCGGGATCCGTCCGCACGACGAGGGCGCGGGACGGTGAGGTGCGGCGGCGCGGTGCGGGGGTGATCCCGCCACGGAGCGCCGAAAAGCCCTACGGGGTTGCCGTCGTCCCGTCGTACCCTGGAAAGCGCGAGGCCGCGGTCAGTGGCGCGGCCGTGACGAGGAGGAACAGCAGGCCTTCAGCGCCGGCCCATGACTCAGACACCCGCACACACCCCCGCGCAGGGGCAGGCGAGAGCACAGATCACCGTCCCCGCCCAGCACCCCATGGTGACCGTGCTGGGATCCGGCGACTCCCTCCTGCGTGTGATCGAGAAGGCCTTCCCGGAGGCCGACATCCATGTCCGGGGCAATGAGATCAGCGCGGTCGGCGCTCCCGCGGACGTCGCTCTGATCCAACGTGTGTTCGACGAGATGATGCTGGTGCTGCGCACCGGGCAGCCGATGACGGAGGATGCGGTGGAACGCTCGATCGCCATGCTCAAGGCGAGCGAGAACGGCGAGAGCGACGGTCACGAGACCCCGGCCCAGGTCCTGACGCAGAACATCCTGTCCTCGCGCGGCCGCACCATCCGCCCCAAGACGCTCAACCAGAAGCGGTACGTCGACGCGATCGACAAGCACACGGTCGTCTTCGGCATCGGCCCCGCCGGCACCGGCAAGACCTATCTGGCCATGGCCAAGGCGGTGCAGGCCCTGCAGTCCAAGCAGGTCAACCGCATCATCCTGACCCGCCCGGCGGTCGAGGCCGGCGAGCGGCTGGGCTTCCTGCCCGGCACGCTCTACGAGAAGATCGACCCGTATCTGCGCCCGCTGTACGACGCGCTGCACGACATGATCGACCCGGACTCGATCCCGCGGCTGATGGCGGCCGGGACCATCGAGGTGGCGCCGCTGGCGTACATGCGCGGCCGGACGCTCAACGACGCGTTCATCATCCTGGACGAGGCCCAGAACACCAGCCCCGAGCAGATGAAGATGTTCCTCACCCGGCTCGGCTTCGACTCGAAGATCGTGATCACGGGTGATGTGACCCAGGTGGACCTGCCCGGCGGGCAGACGTCCGGGCTGCGGCAGGTGCAGGAGATCCTGGAGGGGGTCGAGGACGTCCACTTCGCCCGGCTGTCGTCGCACGACGTGGTACGGCACAAGCTGGTGGGCCGTATCGTCGACGCCTACGAGAGGTACGACAGCAAGCACGGCACCGAGAACGGCGTGCCCCGGCCCGCCGGTCGCGGCAAGACCGCCGGGCACAAGCAACAGGGGAAGTAGACCAGCACCACCATGTCGATCGACGTCAACAACGAGTCGGGAACCGAGGTCGACGAGCGGGCGATCCTCGACATCGCCCGCTACGCGCTCACGCGGATGCGCATCCACCCGCTCTCCGAGCTCTCGGTGATCCTCGTGGACGCCGACGCCATGGAGCAGCTGCACGTCCAGTGGATGGACCTGCCGGGACCCACGGATGTCATGTCCTTCCCGATGGACGAGCTGAGGCCGCCGTCGAAGGACAGTGACGAGCCCCCGCAGGGTCTGCTCGGCGACATCGTGCTGTGCCCCGAGGTCGCCGCGAAGCAGGCCGCCGAGGCCCCGACCCGGCACTCCATGGACGAGGAGCTCCAGCTGCTCACCGTCCACGGGGTGCTGCATCTGCTCGGCTACGACCACGAGGAACCCGGCGAGAAGGCCGAGATGTTCGGTCTGCAGTCCGCGATCGTGGACGGCTGGCGCGCGGAGCGGGGCCTGCCCGGGCCGTCCCCGGCACCCACCGTCTCGTAAGCCGCTCATGAGTCCTCAGATCGTTCTCGGCGCGGTCGCCCTGGTGGTCGTCGCCTGGCTCGCCGCCTGCGCGGAGGCGGCGCTGCCGCTCGTGACCAGCTTCCGCGCCGAGGAGGCCGTGAAGTCCGGCCGCCGGGGCAGCGCCAGGCTGGCCCAGGTCGCCGCGGACGCGACCCTGTACCTGAACCTGGCGCTGCTGATCCGTGTGGCCTGCGAGATGGCGGCGGCGGCGCTGATCACCTATGCGTGCCTGGAGGCGTTCCCGGGCACGGCCCAGGCCCTGGTGGTCGCCATCGCGGTCATGGTGCTGGTCTCCTATGTCGCCGTCGGCGTCTCCCCGCGCACCATCGGCCGTCAGCACCCGCTGCACACGGCGACCGCGGCGGCGTACGTCCTGGTGCCGCTGGCCCGGGTGCTGGGCCCGCTCCCCTCGCTGCTGATCCTCATCGGCAACGCGCTCACCCCGGGCAAGGGCTTCCGCCGCGGCCCGTTCGCCTCCGAGGCGGAGCTGCGGGCGATGGTCGACCTGGCCGAGCGGGAGTCGCTGATCGAGGCCGAGGAGCGCCGCATGGTGCACTCGGTCTTCGAGCTCGGGGACACGCTGGTGCGCGAGGTGATGGTGCCGCGCACCGACCTGGTGGTGATCGAGCGGTACAAGACGATCCGCCAGGCCCTCACCCTGGCCCTGCGCTCCGGCTTCTCCCGCATCCCGGTCACCGGCGAGAGCGAGGACGACATCGTCGGGATCGTGTATCTGAAGGACCTGGTCCGCAAGACGCACATCAACCGGGACGCGGAGAACGAGCTGGTGTCGACGGCGATGCGCCCGGCCATGTTCGTGCCGGACACCAAGAACGCCGGTGACCTGCTGCGCGAGATGCAGAAGGAGCGCAACCACGTCGCGGTGGTCATCGACGAGTACGGCGGCACGGCCGGTGTCGTCACCATCGAGGACATCCTCGAGGAGATCGTCGGCGAGATCACCGACGAGTACGACCGCGAGCTGCCGCCGGTGGAGAAGCTGGGCGACGGCCGGTACCGCGTCACCGCGCGTCTGGACATCACCGACCTGGGCGAGCTGTACGGGCTGGAGGAGTACGACGACGAGGACGTGGAGACCGTCGGCGGGCTGCTCGCCAAGGCGCTGGGCCGGGTGCCCATCGCGGAGGCGTCGGCGGTCGTCGTGGTGCCGGACGGCCGGGAGCTGCGGCTGACCGCGGAGGCGGCGGCCGGCCGCCGGAACAAGATCGCGACAGTGCTGGTGGAGCTGGTGGCTCCCGAGGAGGCCGCCGGGGCCGAGGAGGGGGAGCAGGGGCAGGAGCAGGAGCCGGAGGCGAGGAAGGCGGGCTGAGCGGCCGGCCCCGCGATGCGGCTCCGTATGCTCGGGACATGACCGAGAGCAACGCGCTTGACCCCGAGGACCGCAAGATCATCACCCTGGCCCGCTCGGCCCGGGCCCGCAACGGCGTGCCGGAGGGCGCGGCCGTGCGGGACGAGACGGGACGCACCTATGTCGCGGGGTCGGTGGACCTCCCCTCGCTGAAACTCAGCGCCCTGCAGACGGCGGTGGCCATGGCCGTGGCGTCCGGGGCGGCCTCGCTGGAGGCGGCGGCGGTGGTCGGCGAGGCGGACGGGATCGCTCCCGAGGACCGGGCGGCCGTCCGGGACCTGGGCGGGGCGGACACCCCGGTGCTGCTGGCGGGGCCGGACGGGCAGGTGCGGCTGACCGTGCCCGCGGGGGCGGACGGATAGTGCGTGTGCAACGGGGGTCCGTGGATCAGGGAGAATGGGCGCCATGAGCGTTCGTACCCAGTCATCCGCACGGCCTGCCGAGGCTGTCCACCGGGCCGGCTTCGCCTGTTTCGTGGGCCGCCCCAACGCGGGCAAGTCCACCCTCATGAACGCTCTGGTCGGGCAGAAGGTGGCGATCACCTCGAACCGGCCGCAGACGACGCGTCACACCGTGCGGGGCATCGTGCACCGGCCGGATGCCCAGCTGGTCCTGGTGGACACCCCGGGGCTGCACAAGCCGCGCACGCTGCTGGGGCAACGGCTGAACGACGTGGTGCGGACCACGTGGGCCGAGGTCGACGTGATCGGGTTCTGTCTGCCGGCCGACCAGAAGATCGGGCCCGGTGACCGGTTCATCGCCAAGGAGCTGGCCGGGATCAAGCGGACGCCCAAGGTCGCGATCGTCACCAAGACGGACCTGGTGACCCCCAAGGCGCTGGCCGAGCAGCTGCTCGCGGTCGACCGGCTGGGCAAGGAACTGGGGATCGACTGGGCGGAGATCGTGCCGGTGTCGGCGGTGGCGAACAAGCAGGTGGACCTGCTGGCCGACCTGCTGATCCCGCTGCTGCCGGAGGGGCCGGCGCTGTATCCCGAGGGCGACCTGACCGACGAGCCGGAGCAGGTGATGGTGGCCGAGCTGATCCGGGAGGCGGCGCTGGAGGGGGTGCGGGACGAGCTGCCGCACTCCATCGCGGTGGTGGTGGAGGAGATGCTGCCGCGGGAGGGCCGGCCGGCCGACAAGCCGCTGCTGGACATCCACGCGAACGTCTTCATCGAGCGGCCGAGCCAGAAGGGCATCATCATCGGTCCCAAGGGCAAGCGGCTGAAGGAAGTGGGGATCAGGTCCCGCCGGCAGATCGAGGCGCTGCTGGGAACCCCGGTGTTCCTGGACCTGCATGTGAAGGTCGCGAAGGACTGGCAGCGCGACCCCAAGCAGCTGCGCCGTCTCGGCTTCTGACAAGCCTCCTTCGGCACGCTTCCTGCGACGCACCCCGCCGGGCCCCGGGGGACTACTCCTCCCCCGGGGCCCGGCCCCGTCTCAGCGCAGGGCCTCCAGGGCCTTGTCGGCCCCCTTCGCCCCGAGCCTGACGAAGACCGGGGTCACCCCCAGGGGCGTGGCATAGGAGCGGATGGTCCGGGGCCCCTGGAGGGTCCGGTCGCGGGTCACGTCGTACCAGGTGCCCGGGGGAAGGTGGACGGAGCGGGTGGGGGCGTCCGCCAGCTGCGGGGCCGCCAGGACCGCGGGGCCCAGCATCCAGGCGTCGGCGATCGTGTACGCCTGCTCGTAGTCGGGGAAGTCGAAGAACACGGGGCGCATGATCGGATCGCCGGTCCTCAGGGCGTGCTGGACCTGGTCCCAGATGTACGGGGCCAGCCGGGTGTGACGGGCGACGGCCTCGCGGTAGAGGGCGCTGGTCTCCGCGTCGTAGACCACCTTTCTGCCGGTCGTGACGTCGATGGTGTCCACGGGGGACGTGGAGGCGTACATCAGCGGCATCAGGGACGCGGACTGGGCCCAGCGGACCAGCACCTCCTTGGTGGGGGCGGGCTGGACGCTGGAGCCGCCGATCATGTCGGTGGCGACGAAGGGGTAGCCGATCGTGGAGATGGCGAGGTTCTGGGTGACGGAGGCCCGCAGGGAGTCCCAGCCGGTGCCCTTGTCCAGCTGCCGGGTGACGAATCCGGCCCGGTGGGCGGCGGCGTCCCAGTGGACGCGGATGCCGACGCCCTGGAGGTCGAACTCGTCGGCGAGCTGGGCGCCCAGGCGCTGGTAGTCGGTGGGGGCGTGGCCCGCGCGCGGGGCGCAGCGCTCGTCGAAGAAACGGGTGTCGAACTTCAGGCCGTCGACGTCGTAGGCGGCCATCAGGTTCCTGAGCCGGGCCTTGTACCAGGCCGCCGCCTCCGGGTTGGCGAGGTCGACGATGCCGGCGGTGCCGTTCCACCAGGTGACCCGGCAGGGCCGTGCGGGGTCGGCGGCGTCCGCCAGCAGATAGCCGCGGTCGGCGGCGTACTGGTACTGGTCGGAGTCCAGGTTGATCCACAGGGTCACCCAGAGGCCGAAGTCGAAGCCCAGCTCGTGGATCCGGCGTGACATCGCCTCGGGGTCGGGATAGGCCTTCGGGTCGAAGGTCAGGTTCCCGTAGGCGGACTCCCACTTGTCGTCGAGCTGGAGCGCGTGGCCGGTGAGGCCGTGGTCGTGGAGGTCCTGGGCGTAGTCGAGGAGCTTTTCCTGGTCGACATGGGTGTAGAACTGGGCCCAGGAGTTCCACACCGGTTCCGCGTACTGGCGGTACGTCGCGTCGCTCTTCGCCGGTCCGCCCACGATGCCGATGTAGTCGCGGTAGACCTCCAGGGGCGTGGACTCCACGAAGACCGTCGCCCGGTAGGGCTGCGCGGACTCGATGCCGAAGCGGCCCAGGCCGTCCCCGCCCTGGTTGATCGCCACGTTCATCATCTGCCCGGTGTCCACGTGCAGACCGGTCGCCGAGGAGGTGTACCAGAAGGGGTCGATCATGTAGTACGAGGCCGGGCCGAAGGCCGGGTGGACGACCTGCCCGTTGTCCAGCGGCCAGGGCTGGTCGGTGGCGGGGCCGCCGTTCGGGGTCTGGGTCTCGCCGTGGCCGTACCAGTGACCGGCGGACTTCAGGTCACAGGCCAGTTCGAGACGTTCGGGGGTCGCTCCCTCCACCTGCCAGTCGAGCCGGTAGCGGTCGGCGGAGGGGACGATGCGGGCCCGCACCGTCGCACCGGGCAGGGTCGTGGCGGCGGTGAGGGTCAGGACGCCGTTCCCCCAGTCCCAGTCGGTGACACCGGTGGCGTGCTGCCAGGCACCGGCGGCACGGAAGCGCAGCGCGCCTCCGGCGTCCTCACCGGCGGTGGCCAGGACCGTGCCGCCCGAACGGCTGGTCGTCAGCGACAGTTGACCGGTCATCACTCGAAGTGTGTAACCGGGAGCGGCGCCTTCCGGCGGGACGGTCAGGGTGAGCGCGTCCGCGGAGGCGGTGAGCCGGGGGCCTCGCGAGGCGGGGGACGCCTCGGCCCGTGCCCGTGCCTGCGCCGGATCCGGCGTGGTCAGCGCCAGGGGAAGGGCCAGGCCGAGGCCGAGGACGGCAAGGAGCACTCCGGGGCTGCGAGTCGGTCTGCGCACGACGCATGTCCTTCGACGGAGGAAGTCAGGAGACTGCTTGCCCCATCGTGCTCGATCGCACCCCTGATGATGTGTCAGAAATCTTCCGCCGATGTCCTCATGCCGTCCTGCGGAACCCGATCGTCGGTACGGCCCTGCGACGCGGCCACGGCTCGACGCCCACCTCCGGCACCAGGTCGTCCAGGAAGGCGTACCGCCGCAGCGCCGCCGGGTCCTGGCCCTCGACGGACTGCACCCGGCGCCACCAGGCGGCGATCTCGGCCCATCCGGGGGCCGACAGCGAGCCGCCGAACTCCTGGACGGACAGCGCTGCGGTCAGGCCGGCGAAGGCCAGGCGGTCGGCCAGGGGCCAGCCGGCCAGGGTGCCGGTGACGAAACCGGCCACGAACACGTCGCCCGCACCGGTCGGGTCCAGCGCCTCCACCTCGATGGCGGGCACCTCGGCGGTCTCCCCCGTGCGCCGGTCGACCGCGTAGGCGCCCTCCGCGCCCAGGGTGACCACCGCGAGCGGCACGAACTCGGTGAGCGCGTGCGCGGCGGTGCGCGGGCAGTCGGTGCCCGTGTAGCGCATCGCCTCCTCGGCGTTGGGCAGGAACGCCTCGCAGTGCTTCAGGTCGGGCAGGCTCGTCAGGTCCCAGGCGCCGGTCTCGTCCCAGCCGACGTCGCCGAAGACACGGGTGCCCTCGGCCGCGGCCTGGGCGATCCAGGGGGCGGACCGGCCGGGGGTGAGGGAGGCCACGGCGGCCCGCGCACGGGGCCGGCAGGCCGGGGTGCCCTCCTGGGGGAACACCTCCTCCAGGGGCGGCTCGTGGCCGTGGGAGACCATGGTGCGCTCGCCCTCGTACGCCATGGAGACGGTGACCGGGGAGTGCCAGCCGGGCACGGTGCGGGACGCGGACAGGTCGATGCCCTCGCCCCGCTCGAGGGCGTCCCAGCAGTAGTCGCCGTAGTGGTCGTCGCCGAACGCCGCGGCCAGGGAGGTCCGAAGGCCCAGCCGGGCCAGTGCGGTCGCCATGTTGGCCACGCCGCCGGGGCTCGACCCCATGCCGCGCGCCCAGGACTCGGTGCCGCGCACCGGGGCGGAGTCGAGTCCGGTGAAGACGATGTCGAGGAAGACGGTGCCCGTCAGATAGACGTCCCAGGGCGGGTCGTCGCTCGTGCGCAGCCGGGCCAGGGGGTCGACCTGGGGGCTGGCTCTTACACACATCT
>NZ_MUME01000032.1 GCF_002155915.1 Streptomyces thermovulgaris
CCCGCATCGACTTCGCCACCGCCGGGTAGTCGTCGGTGGCGAAGTCGATGCGGGGGGTGAAGCCGGCGCTCTCGCACACCCGCACCAGCTGGCCGCGGCAGCGCGGGCAGCCCGCGATCCACGGCTCGTCCGCGAGCTCCCCGATGGCGACGGCCTTCGCACGGGCCAGCCGGTGCCCCTCGGGCACCAGTCCCACGAGCCGGTCGGTCAGCAGCGGCCGTACGACCAGGTCGTCCCACTCCTCGGCGCTCGAGGCGTCCTCGTAGCGGAAGGCGAGCGCCACATCGCAGTCGCCCTCGCGCAGCAGTTCGACGGACCGGGGCGGCTCGGCCTCCTCCAGGGACACGCGTGTGCCCGGGTGCGCGGCGCGCAGCGCGGCGAGCGCGGGCGGTACGAGGGTGGAGCTGCCGCTGGGGAAGGAGGTGAGCCGCACCCGCCCGGCCCGCAGCCCGGCGATCGCGGCGACCTCCTCCTCGGCCGCGGTGAGCCCGGCGAGGATGGTGCCCGCGTGCCGTACGAGCGCCTCGCCGGCCTGGGTCAGCCGCATCCCGCGGCTGGTGCGGATCAGCAGCGGGGTGCCGACGGACGCCTCCAGGGCCTTCATCTGCTGGCTGACGGCGGGCTGGGTGCAGCCCAGCTCGCGCGCCGCCGCCGAGAAGGAGCCGGTGGTGGCCACGGCGCGCAGTACACGGAGATGACGGGCCTCGAGCACACCGTCGAGCATAAGTGAATCTTTGGGCACCCTTGGAATAACGCATCGACACTTTTATGCCGGTCTCCTACCGTGCCTCCATGAAGCTTCTGTCAGTGAATCTGGGCCGTCCGCAGGCCGTGCCGTACACCGACCAGCCCGAGGGCGTGACCGGCATCGACAAGCGGCCGGTGGACGGACCGGTACGGGTCGCGGCCCCCGGGCCGAAGGGCGTCGGCGCGAGCGGGCTGGCCGGGGACGCGGTGTGCGACACACGGCACCACGGCGGGAACGACCAGGCGGTGTACGCGGTGGCGCGCGAGGATCTCGACGACTGGGAACGCGAACTGGGCCGGACGCTGCCCAACGGCGCCTTCGGCGAGAACCTCACCACGCGGGGCCTGGACGTCTCCGGCGCGCTGATCGGCGAGCGCTGGCGGATCGGCCCCTCGGTGCTCCTCGAGGTCACGTCCGGGCGGATTCCCTGCCGCACCTTCCAGGGCCATATGGGCGAGGAGGGCTGGGTGAAGCGGTTCACGCTCAAGGGTGCGCCGGGCGCGTATCTGCGGGTGCTGGAGCCGGGCGAGATCCAGGCGGGCGACCCCATCGAGATCGTGCACCGTCCGGACCACGACGTGACCGTGGCCCTGGAGTTCCGGGCCATGACGACCGAGCGCTCGCTGCTGCCCCGGCTGCTCGCGGCCGGTACGGCGCTGCACCCGGAGTCGCTGGCGGCGGCCCGGACCTACGTGGAAAAAGCGGAGAAGGCGGAGAAGGCGGAGAAGAGCAAGGAGAGCGAGAAGAGCGGTTCCGGCACGGTCGTGTGACCGGACGTCAGGTGCCGGTGGTGTGCCGCGGCGCCCGGCCGACGCCGGGCGCCGCACGGCTCCTGGGGGAGAACCCGGATGCCGGGCCGGGGCCGGGTCAGGGGCGGTTCCGGGAGGTTCCCCGATGTTCCGTCAGCCGTGTTCCACGACGCTGCGGGCATGGTTCGTCACACCCCGCGCGGCACGGCGGCGGACGGAGGAGACCCGCCCGGGATCCCGCGCCGCGCACACCGCTGGACACGTCGTTGGAAACTCCTCGCCGTCGTGCTGGGTTCGCTGGTCGTCACCGTGGCCCTGGCCCTCGGTGCGCTGCTCGCCTGGCTGTGGACCGATGCGAAGGTGAGCACGGTCGGCAGGGCGCCCTTCGACCGTGCGCTGGCGATACCGCCCCTGGCCGAGCCGACCGTGGAGAAGGACGGCACCCGGGTCTTCACCCTGCGGATGCAGCGGGGCCGAACGGAGTTCCGGGACGGGGTCGGGACGCCGACCTGGGGGTTCAACGGCTCCTATCTCGGCCCCACGCTGCGGGCGAAGCGCGGTGAGAAGGTGCGGGTGCGGGTCACCAACGGCCTGGACGAGTCCTCGACCGTGCACTGGCACGGCATGCATCTGCCGGCCCGCATGGACGGCGGGCCGCACCAGATGATCGCCCCGGGAGCCACCTGGACCCCGCACTGGACGGTGGACCAGCCCGCGGCGACCCTCTGGTACCACCCGCATCCGCACGGCAGGACCGAGGACCATGTGCGGCGGGGTCTTGCGGGCCTGTTCCTGCTGGACGACGAGACAGCGGCGCGTCTGCCCCTGCCGAAGCGGTACGGCGTCGACGACCTTCCGCTCATCGTGCAGGACGTCCGGTTCGACGGCCCGCGGCTGGCCGGCGACCGGGGGCTGATGCAGAACGTGGGCTTCCTGGGCGACCGGACCATGGTCAACGGCACCCTGCGCCCCTATCGGCGGATCCACGACGAGCTGATACGGCTGCGGCTGCTGAACGCGTCGACCTCCCGCACCTATGCCTTCGGGTTCTCCGACGACCGCGCCTTCTCGCTGATCGGCACGGACGGCGGTCTGCTGGAGCGGCCCGCGGTCATGGACCGGGTGCAGCTGTCACCGGGCGAACGCGCCGAGATCGTCGTACGGATGACGGCGGGTGAGCGGGTGGTGCTCCGCAGCTTCCCGCAGAAGAACTACGGGGACAGGTGGCAGCAGCGGTTCAACGGAGGCGACGACTCCTTCGACGTCCTCCAGCTGCGGGCGGACCAGAGGCTCCGCCCGTCCCCGGACCTTCCCGCCACGCTGGTGCCCTCGGAGCTGCCCGATGCCGGACAGGCCGTGCGCGGACGGCACTTCGACCTGAAGCGGTCCGGGATCAACGACCGGCCGATGCGGATGGAGCGCATCGACGAGGTCGTCACACGCGGCACCACCGAGGTGTGGACGCTGCGCAACACCAACGGCATGCCGCACAACTTCCATGTGCACGACGTGCGGTTCCGTGTCGTGGAGGTAAACGGCAAGGCACCGCCGCCGGCCCTGCGCGGGCCGAAGGACACGGTGTTCGTGCCGCACGGTGCGACGGTGAAGCTGGCGCTGCGCTTCACGGGACCGGCGGATCCGGACACCCCGTACATGTACCACTGCCACATGCTGTATCACGAAGACAAGGGAATGATGGGCCAGTTCGTGGTGGTCGAGAAGGGGCAGCCGGCCGGGACTCCCCGGGGCCACACGGGCCACTGACCCGGGAGGGGGACAACGCGGCACTGAGCGGATCGTTCCGCTTCCGGTCACTACTCTTGGGCCATGACCACGGCTCTGATTACGGGATCGACCGCAGGCATCGGTGCCGCGTTCGCACGGCGACTGGCGGCGGACGGACACAACCTCGTCCTGGTGGCGCGCGACACCATGCGTCTGACGGAGCAGGCGACCGAACTGCACGACCGGCACAGCATCGAGGCGGAGGTGCTGACGGCCGACCTGGCCACGGACGAGGGCATCGACGCGGTGGCCGCCCGGCTGCGCAGCCGTACGAACCCCGTGGACCTGCTGATCAACAACGCGGGCTTCGCCAACAAGGGCCGCTATCTCGACGTTCCCGTGAGCGACGAGCTCAGGATGCTCAAGGTGCACATCGAGGCGGTGCTGCGGCTGACGTCGGCGGCGACGGAGACGATGGTCGAGCGCGGCCGGGGCGCGGTGGTGAACGTGGCCTCGGTGGCGGCCTTCGTACCGCGCGGCACCTACGGAGCGTCCAAGGCGTGGGTGGTGCAGTTCACCCAGGGCGTGGCGCACGACCTGGCCGGCAGCGGCGTACGGCTGATGGCGCTGTGCCCCGGCTTCGTCCGCACCGAGTTCCACCAGCGGGCCGGCATGAGCACGGACAACATCCCGAACTGGATGTGGCTGGACGCGGACAAGGTGGTCGCGGCGGCGCTGGCGGACCTGGAGCGCGGCAGGACCCTGTCCATCCCGGACCCCCGTTACAAGACGCTGATGGGCCTGGCGAAGGTGGCGCCCCGCAACCTGCTGGGCGGCATCACCTCGAAGACGGGCCGCAAGTACGGCCCGCGCTGACCCACGGCCGAACCGGCGGGGAGAGCGGGGCGCCTCATCTGCCGCCGCACCAGCCCCGGAATCCCCCTGTGCGCTCCTGGGCAATCACGGTCATACGGTCATGACGGCACGGTGCCGCGGCAGAACGCGGCTTCCCCTCGTCGTGGCCCCATGAGTCCACCGCACGCCGGGTCCGATCGCGTCACGCGTGGCATCGAGCATCGCGTCGGCCCGGTCCGCAGCCTGTCGCATGGTCATGTCCAAGGCGCACTGCTCGCTCCTGCCGGGCGACGAACCCTTCGAGTGGCCCGCCGTGCCGCACCCAAAGAGCGCGACAGCCGCCGCGCGTGCCGGCGTCGGCGCCCTCGTGAACCGTTCCTCGTCGTCGCCCCTCCTCGATGCGCCCGGGCTTCCCCGCCGTGCTCCTCGCCACGGTGTCCGCCGGCCGCCGGGGACACGGTCCGTCATCCGTCCGCACCGGCACCGGGTCCGGCACCTCCGGCGACAACGACGGTGCCCGGCGCCCCCGAAGGGGTGCCGGGCACCTGAGAGGTCAGGCCGGTGAGGCGCCTCAGTGGGCGTGGCCGTGGCCCGCCGCGGCGGCCTGCTTCTCCTCCTCCTTCTTCTCGACGACCAGGGTCTCGGTCGTCAGCAGGAGGGAGGCGATGGAGGCGGCGTTCTCCAGGGCGGAGCGGGTGACCTTGACCGGGTCGATGACGCCGGCCTTGATCAGGTCGCCGTACTCGCCGGTGGCGGCGTTGTAGCCGTTGCCCTTCTCCAGCTCCTTGACCTTGGAGACGATGACGTAGCCCTCCAGGCCCGCGTTCTCCGCGATCCAGCGCAGCGGCTCGACGACGGCCTTGCGGACGACCGCGACACCGGTGGCCTCGTCACCGGTCTTGCCGAGGTTGTCCTCCAGGACCTTGGAGGCGTGGACGAGCGCGGAGCCACCACCGGAGACGATGCCCTCCTCGACCGCGGCACGGGTCGCGGAGATGGCGTCCTCCAGACGGTGCTTCCTCTCCTTCAGCTCCACCTCGGTGGCGGCGCCGACCTTGATCACGCACACGCCGCCGGCCAGCTTCGCGAGACGCTCCTGGAGCTTCTCGCGGTCCCAGTCGGAGTCGGTGTGCTCGATCTCGGCCTTGATCTGGGCGACGCGGGCCTCCACGTCCTCCTTCTTGCCGGCACCGTCGACGATCGTGGTGTCGTCCTTGGTGACGGTGACACGGCGGGCGGTGCCGAGGACGTCCAGACCGACCTGGTCGAGCTTGAGGCCGACCTCCTCGGAGACCACGGTGGCGCCGGTGAGGACCGCCATGTCCTGCAGCATCGCCTTGCGGCGGTCGCCGAAGCCGGGGGCCTTGACGGCGACGGCGTTGAACGTGCCGCGGATCTTGTTGACGACCAGGGTGGACAGGGCCTCGCCCTCGACGTCCTCGGCGATGATCAGCAGCGGCTTGGAGGAGTTGGCCTGGATGATCTTCTCGAGCAGCGGCAGCAGGTCCGCGATCGCGGAGATCTTGCCCTGGTGGATCAGGATGTACGGGTCGTCGAGGACGGCCTCCATGCGCTCCTGGTCCGTCACGAAGTACGGCGACAGGTAGCCCTTGTCGAAGGCCATGCCCTCGGTGAAGTCCAGCTCCAGGCCGAAGGTGTTGGACTCCTCGACGGTGATGACACCGTCCTTGCCGACCTTGTCCATCGCCTCGGCGATGAGCTCACCCACCTGCTGGTCCTGGGCGGACAGCGCGGCCACGGCGGCGATGTCGGACTTCTCGTCGATCGGGCGCGCCGAGGTGAGCAGGTCGTCGGAGACGGCCTTGACCGCGGCGTCGATGCCCCTCTTCAGCGCGGCCGGGGAGGCACCGGCGGCGACGTTCTTCAGACCCTCGCGCACCAGCGCCTGGGCGAGCACGGTGGCGGTGGTGGTGCCGTCACCGGCGATGTCGTTGGTCTTGGTCGCCACCTCCTTCACCAGCTGGGCGCCGAGGTTCTCGTACGGGTCCTCGATCTCGACCTCGCGGGCGATGGTGACGCCGTCGTTGGTGATGGTGGGGGCGCCGAACTTCTTGTCGATGACGACGTTGCGGCCCTTGGGACCGATCGTCACCTTGACCGTGTCGGCCAGCTTGTTGACGCCGCGCTCGAGGGCGCGACGGGCGTCCTCGTCGAACTTCAGGATCTTCGCCATGGCAGCGGGAGCCCTCTCGGAAATCTGAGCGGAGAACAACTGCGCCCCGGACGCCCGGCCTGTGATCGGTCGCGGGGCCAGGGGCGCAGCTCACAGCAGGGTGCTGAGGTGGCTTACTTCTCGATGATCGCGAGCACGTCGCGAGCCGAGAGAACGAGGTACTCCTCGTTGTTGTACTTCACCTCGGTGCCGCCGTACTTGCTGTAGAGCACGACATCGCCGACCTTCACGTCGAGCGGGAGACGGTTGCCGTCCTCGAAGCGGCCCGGGCCCACGGCCAGCACAACGCCCTCCTGGGGCTTCTCCTTGGCGGTGTCCGGGATGACCAGGCCAGAGGCCGTGGTCTGCTCCGCGTCCAGCGGCTGGACCACAATGCGGTCCTCGAGCGGCTTGATGGCAACCTTGGAGCTGGTGGTCGTCACGATCCGACCTCCCCCTTCGGAGATCTCACGGGGTTGACTGTCTGAGGTGGCGACCAGGTCGATCCGTCGTCGCGGGTGCCGGACCTGCCCGTCGCTTTATTGGCACTCTCCAGGGGGGAGTGCCAGCACCGAGACTATGACCGCGATTAGCACTCGGTCAAGCTGAGTGCCAATTGCCTCGCGGCGCGTCGGCGGGGCCCCTCTCCTCCCCGTTCGGACACGGCTCCGTTTCCCTCAGTGACCACTCCCCGGGGGGTCTTGCCCCTTTTTCTTCCTGTTTGCCACAGGTGTGTCGCCGGGTGCGCACGGCGCCCGCCCCGGTCCGACGACACCGTCCATGAGGAACACGCCGAGCGGCGGCCGCGGTTCACGGACCATGTCGACGGGCCGGGAACCCCCCTTCGCACTGCCGTGCGCACCTCCCTGTGCACCGTCACAGGTAGTCCTCCAGCCGGGCCACCGCGAACCCCTCGGCCGTCACACGGTCGAGGAACCGGCGCATGGCGTCGACCATCGTGCCGTTCCACTCGGCGGGGCCCCGGAAGTGGGTGAGGACGATGTCCCCGGGCCGCAGCCGCCAGTCGCTCTCACGGAACTCCCAGCGGTCGGCGAAGACCTCCTCGTTCCAGATCGGCACATACGCGATGCCGCAGGACTTGGCGGCACGCAGGGTGTCCCGGTTGTAGTTGCCGTAGGGCGGGCGGAACGCCTTCGGCCGCTTGCCGAACTCCTTCTCCATGACGTCCTGCATGCCGCAGATCTCGTGCCTCTGCTCCTCGTAGGACAGGCCCGGCAGATACGGGTGGTGCAGGGTGTGGTTGTTGAGGGTGACTCCGGAGGCCTGCATCGCCCGGAAGTAGCCGTAGTCGCTCTCGACGAGGTAGTTGGTGAGGAACGCCGTGTACGGGATCCTCAGCTCGTTCATCATGCGCAGGAACGCGGGGTCCTTCTCCGCGCCGTCGTCGATGGTGAGGAAGACGACCTTGTGCGTGGTGGGGACCGTGGTGAAGACCGGGGGCAGGTCCTCTTCCTCCTGACCGGTCACCTCGAAGCCCGGGCGGGGGGTGATCCTCGGCTTCACGGCGGGCGGCGGCGGAGGCGGCAGCGGTACCTGCTCCAGGCCCCAGCGGCCGGCGGCGGCCGCCCGCTGCTCGTAGGAGGTGCGCAGACGGGTGGCGTAGGAGTCCAGGGCGCGGGCCGACGGCGCCTGGAGGCGCTGCTGGCCGGGAGCCGGATGCGCCTGCGTGCCCGACGGGGTGCAGCCCGAGGCGAGGGCGGCCATGGCGAGCCCCACGAGTCCGCCCCGGATCCCGGCTCTGCGCCCTGCACCCCTTTGAGGGGCTTTGATGATTCTTTTTTCATTTTGTACGACCAGCTTCATGCCGCTGGATCCTCGCAGGCCGCCGCCGGGATCCCGGGACGACACCGCGCCCCGGAGCGCGCCGTCCACCGGGCGGCCCACAATGAGCCGGTGAACGACCCTCTCCACACCTTCGCCTCCCTGCTCACCCCCGAGGGCCGTGCCCTCCTGGACGAGGTGCGCGCCCTCGACCCCGCCGACGAACTCGCCGTCGCCACCCGGCTGCGCCGGCACCATCCCCCCGAGCTGGTGTCGGCGGCACTCGGCCAGGCCCGTCTGCGGCAGCGGGCGGCGGCGAAGTTCGGGGCCGAGGACGCGCAGCGGATGTTCTTCACCCCGAACGGGGTGGAGCAGTCGACACGCGCGGGCGTGGCGGCGTACCGGGCGCAGCGGCTGCGGGCGCTGGGCGTGTCCTCGGTCGCCGATCTGTGCTGCGGGATCGGCGGCGACGCGATCGCGATGGCCCGCGCGGGGATCCGGGTCCTCGCCGTGGACCGGGACCCGCTGACCGCCGCCGTGGCCCGCGCGAACGCCGAGGCCCTGGGGCTCGGCGAGCTGATCGAGGTCCGGGAGGCGGATGTGACCCGGGTGGACCCCTCGCCGTACGACGCCGTCTTCGTGGACCCGGCCAGAAGAGGAGGCCGGGGCCGGATCTTCGACCCGGAGGCGTACTCGCCCCCGCTCTCCTGGGCCGTCGGCACGGCCCTGAAGGCACCGCACGCCGCCCTGAAGATCGCCCCGGGCATTCCGCACGAGGCGATCCCGCCGCAGGCCGAGGCCGAGTGGGTCTCCGACGGCGGGGACGTGAAGGAGGCGGTGCTGTGGTTCGGCACCGAGCCGGGCCTGGTCCGGGCGACCCTGCTGCCCGGCCCGCACACCCTGCGGTCCCGCGGCCTGCCCGACCCCCCGGTCCGCGCACCGGGCCGCTATCTGTACGAGCCGGACGGCGCGGTCGTCCGCGCCCATCTCGTGGCCGAGGTCGCCGCGGACCTCGACGGCGGTCTCCTCGACGCGACCATCGCGTACGTCACCGCCGACGCGCTGCGCCCCACCCCCTATGCCTCCGCCTACGAGATCACCGACCAACTCCCCTTCAACGTCAAGAAACTGAAGGCCCTGCTGCGCGAACGCGAGATCGGCACGCTGACCGTGAAGAAGCGGGGCTCGGCGGTCGAGCCGGAGGAGCTGCGCCGCAAGGTCCTCCCCAAGCCGCAGGGGAGGAACACCGCGACGGTGTTCCTCACCCGTGTCGCGGGGGCCCCGGCCATGCTGCTCGGGCACCCGGTGCGCTGACGCCCCGAAGACCGGGAGCGGTCAGCGCAGCGAGGCCCACAGGTCGCTCGCCTCCGGCTCCTGCGGCACCACACGGTTGGGGTTGTGCGGGGCCGGCACCACCGGCAGGGTCACGGTCGTCACGTTCTCGGCCGTCAGGCCCTTCAGGCTCTGGGCGAGGCCCATCAGCTCGGCGAGCGAGTCCAGGCCGGTGTCCGTGGTCAGGCTGCCGGTGACCGCGTCGGCGATCCGGTACAGCCGGGCGGGGTCCTGGAGGAGGTTGCTGGAGGCGGCCTCCTCCAGCATGGCCTTGACCAGCATCTGCTGCAGCCCTATGCGGCCGAGGTCGCTGCCGTCGCCTATGCCGTGCCGGGTGCGGGCCAGGGCGAGGGCCTGGGTGCCGTCCAGACGGTGGGTGCCGGCCTCCAGCCGCAGATGGCTCTTGTCGTCGTCGATGTCCTGCTCGGTGGTGACGGTGACCCCGCCGAGCGCGTCCACCAGGTTCGCGAAGCCGGAGAAGTCGATCTCGACGTAGTGGTCCATGCGGATGCCGGTGAGCGTCTCGACCGTCTTCACCGCGCACACCGGCCCGCCCACCGCGTAGGCGCTGTTGAACATCGCGCCGAACGCCGGCGCCGTCGAACCGCCCGAGGGCAGCGGGCAGGACGGGCGCGCCACCAGTGTGTCGCGCGGGATGCTCACCACGGTCGCCGAGGTCCGGCCCTCGTCGATGTGCACGACCATCGCGGTGTCGGAGCGCGCGCCCTCGCTGTCGCCGCCGCCGAGTTCCTTGTTCTCCGCGCCGCTGCGCGAATCCGAGCCCAGTACCAGGATGTTGAGAGCGCCGCCGGGCAGGGCGGCCGTCTCGGCCGCCGGGTCCGCCAGCGGTCTGGGCGGGCGGTTGTCGCCGAGCGCGTTGTTGATGTCGACGCCGGTGATGTTGTGGTTCAGCCGCCAGTACGCCCAGCCCGCCGCCACGACGCCCAGGACCAGGGCACCGGCCAGGGTGAGGCCCATGGCCTTCAGCACCCTCGACCGTCGTGTCCCCCGTCTGCAGACCTCTCCGCCGTCCCCGAGTTCCCTGTCATGTCCCCTGTTGTGTCCCCTCACGGAGAGGAACATACGACCGAGCTTCGAAGAGCCCGTCAGGGGGGAGGGTTCTACGAGCCCCTTCCTCGGAAAATCTCATCTCCGAAAGTTTCGGCGGTCCTTGAACATCCCATGGACGCCCTTTGAAGGCTCCTTGAAGACCCGTCGAAGGCACCTTGCACGCCCCGGCCGGCCCCGGGCGGGCGGAGGGCCGCGACCGCCCCGGCCTCACCCCGCCGGCGCCGCCGTACTGCTGCGCACCACCAGGCTCGTGGCCAGCTCCACCCGGGTCGCCACCGGCTCCTCCTGCGCGCGCCCGAGCTCCAGCACCAGCTTCGCCGCCGTCTCCGCCATCTCGGTCAGCGGCTGGCGCACGGTCGTCAGCGGCGGGCCCACCCAGCGCGCCACCGGCAGATCGTCGAAGCCGACCACGCTCACGTCCTCCGGGATGCGCAGCCCCAGCTCGCGTGCCGCCTCGTACAGGCCGAGCGCCTGCAGGTCGTTGCCCGCGAAGACGGCGGTCGGCCGGTCCTCGCGGTCCAGCATCTTCAGCCCCAGCCGGTAGCCGGCCTCGTGGTGGAAGTCGCCGGCCATGATCAGCGACGGGTCCACCGGCACCCCCGCCGTCTCCAGCGCCGCCCGGTAGCCGTCGATCCGGGCGCGGCTGCACATCATCCGCGACGGCCCGCTGATCGCGCCGATGCGGGTGTGCCCGAGCTCCAGCAGATGCCGGGTCGCGGCCAGTCCGCCCTGCCAGTTGGTCGCGCCGATCGACGGCACGTCGGCGCCCGGGTCGCCGGCCGGATCCATCACCACGAACGGGATGGAGCGGCTGGTCAGCAGCGCCTGCTGGGAGTCGTCGAGCTCGGACAGCACCAGGATCACCCCGTGCGGGCGGCGGGCGGCGACCTGGTCGGCCCAGGTCCGCCCGGGGGTGAGCCGGCCCGCGCTCTCGGAGAGCACGACGCTCAGCCCCGCGTCCCGGGCCACGTTCTCCACTCCCCGGATGACCTCCATCGCCCAGGCGCTCTCCAGCTCGTGGAAGACCAGGTCGATCAGCGGTGAGCGGGTCGCCTCGGCCCGCCGGCGCCGGTAGCCGTAGGCCCGCAGCAGCTCCTCGACACGGCTGCGGGTGGCCGGGGCGACATCGGCCCGCCCGTTGAGAACTTTCGAAACAGTCGGAGCCGACACACCGGCCTCACGGGCGATCTCGGCAAGCGTGGCGGTCTGTGTTTCTGCGGGCTTCGGAGGATTCATGCGGGCGATCGTATCTCTGCACGACCCCTTGACGAACCCCTTTGCGCGCCATAGGTTCCCGGAACATTCGAAGTGTTCTACGAAACATTCGGCCTTGCACAGGATGTATCCCTTCTCCGGCCGCGCACTCCTCGGCCGCACATCCGCGCCGGCCGGACGACCATCCGGAAACACGACATCGTGAGAGGTGCCGTCACATGGAGTCCTACAGCAGACGCTGGTTCCTCGGCGTCGGCGCCACCACCCTCATCTCGGCCGCCGGACTGACCGCCTGCGGCTCCGGCAGCGGCTCCGGCGGCTCCGGCAGCGGCTCCGGCACCATCACGGCGATGGTGTACGGCGACGACGCTGTGAAGATCCAGGTCAAGGCCGCCGAGCGGTTCAACGCCTCGGCCGCCGCCCGGAGGACCGGCGGCAAGGTCAAGCTGGAGAAGGTGCCCGCCTCCGACTACCCCGCCAAACTGCGCACCGCGATGGGCTCTCCCAACGCCCCCGATGTGTTCTTCAACTGGGGCGGCGGCTCGATCAAGGCGTACAAGGAGGCGAACCAGCTCGTCGACCTCACCGACGTCATCGAGTCCGACCCGGTCCTGAAGGACGGCTTCCTGCCCTCCGTCCTCGACTCCGGTGCGCTGGACGGCCGCCGCTACGGCATCCCCATGCGGGGCATGCAGCCGGTGATCCTCTTCTACAACAAGACGATCTTCGACGAGCACAAGCTCCAGCCGCCCACCACCTGGGACCAGCTGCTCGACATCAACGCCAAGCTGAAGAAGGCGAACATCACCCCGTTCGCGCTCGGCGGCGCCGACACCTGGACGGAACTGATGTGGCTGGAGTACCTGGTCGACCGCATCGGCGGCCCCGAGGTCTTCGAGCGCATCAAGAACGGCGACGCCTCCGGCTGGGGCGACCCGGCCGTCCTCAAGGCCGCCGAGACGGTCAAGCAGCTCATCGACGACGGCGCCTTCGGCAAGGGCTTCAGCTCGGTGTCGTACAACAACGGCGGCGCTCCCGCCGTGTTCGCCCGGGGCAAGGCGGCGATGCACCTGATGGGCTCCTGGGAGTACTCCACCCAGCTCGGCAAGTTCCCGGACTTCGCCAAGAAGCACCTGGGCTGGTGCGCGTTCCCGAGGTACGAGGGCGGCTCCGGCGACATCCGCAACGTCGTCGGCAACCCCACCAACTACTGGTCCGTCAACGCCCGTACCTCCAACCGGGACGCCGCGATCGCCTTCCTCAAGGACTGCGCCTCCGAGGAGTACGCCAAGGACCTGATCGACAACGGCGACATCCCGACCACCTCCAACGCGGCCAAGCTGCTCGACGCCTCCCCCAACCCCGAGTTCGCCAGGTTCCAGTACGAGATGGTGCAGCAGGCGCCCGCGTTCACCCTCAGCTGGGACCAGGCGGTCGACCCGAGCTGGCAGTCGCCGATGCTCACCGAGATCAACAAGCTGTTCGTGGGCAAGTCGTCGCCGGCGCAGTTCGTCTCGGCGCTCAAGGGGCTGAAGTGAGCTCGACCGTCACCCCCGTGACGAAGGAGGGGCCCGTCACCAAGGACGGGCCCCGCAGGAACGGTTCCGGGACGGGTGTGCGGGCCGGACGCCCGCACACCGCCTGGATCCTGCCCGGTGTGCTGTTCTTCGCCTTCTTCGCCGTCGTCCCCATGGTCCTGGCCTTCTGCCTGTCCTTCACGCAGTGGAACGGCCTGGGCGACCCCGTGCCGGTGGGCCTGGCGAACTGGCGCAAACTGATCGACGACCCGCGTCTGACCCAGTCCCTGACGGTGACCGTGCTGCTCACCGTGGTCAGCTGGGCCTTCCAGACGGTCGTGTCGCTGCTGCTGGGCGTCTGGGCGGCGGGCCGCCAGCGCAACCGGGCGATCCTCTCCGCGATCTTCTTCGTGCCGTTCCTGCTGTCCTCGACGGCGATCGCCCTGCTCTTCTACGCCCTGCTCGACCCCAACTTCGGCCTCATCCAGGGCGACACGCTCGGCACCACCTCCGGTGCCTTCCTCGCGATCGTCTTCGTCGGCGGCTGGCAGTTCATCCCCTTCCACACCCTGCTCTACCAGGGCGGGGCGCGGCAGATCCCCGACGTCCTCTACCAGGCCGCGGCGATCGACGGCGCCGGCCGCTACCGCCAGTTCTTCTCGATCACCCTGCCGCAGCTGCGCAACACGGCGACCATGTCGAGCGTGCTGATGATCGTCGGCTCGCTGACGTACTTCGAGACCGTGCTGATCCTGACCCAGGGCGGTCCCGGCACCGACACCGCGATCCTGCCGTACCTGATGTACGAGGCGGGCTTCAGAAGCTACGACTTCGGCTACGCGAGCGCCGTCGCGACCTTCCTCGTCGTGGCCGCCACCGCGCTGTCGCTGCTGCTGGTCCGGCTGACCGGCTTCGGCGCCATGCGCAGCACCAGGGAAGGAATGTGACGACATGTCCCACGCGACGTCACACGCCACACGGCCGCACCGTCCCGCACCGGCGCCGACGAAGCCGCCGAGGGCCGCGGCCCCGGTGCACCGACGGCGCCGGACCGAGCGCCCGAACCTGCTGGCCGGGCTGGGCTCGGCGATCTGGCTGGCCGTGGTGATCATCCCCGTCTACGCGATGATCACCACCTCGCTGGCCCACCAGGACGAGGCGCTGGGCCACAACGCCCTCAAGCCGCCCTCCCATCCGACCCTGGAGAACTACCGCACCGTCCTGAACAGCGGCTTCGGCCACTTCCTCGCCAACACGGCGATCGTCGCGGCGGCGGTCGTGGCGATCGTCCTCGTGCTGTGCGTCCCGCTCGCCTATGTCGCCGTACGCTCCCGCACCTTCTGGTCGAACACGGCCTTCCGGATGTTCCTGCTGGGGGTGGCCATCCCCGCGCAGGCGGTGGTCGTCCCCCTCTATCTGATGATCGCCAAGCTGAACCTCTACGACAGCCTGCTCGCGATCATCCTGCCGACGGCGGCCTTCGCGATGCCGGTGTCGGTGCTCGTCCTCACCGGCACCCTGCGGGACATCTCCGAGGAGCTGTACGAGGCGATGGCCCTGGACGGCGCCTCCCCCACCCGGATGCTGTTCCAGCTGGTCATCCCGCTGGCCAAGGGCGGCATCAGCACGGTCGTCATCTACTCCGCCCTCCAGGCCTGGAACGGCTTCCTCTTCCCGCTGATCTTCACCCAGTCCGACGGCCCGCGTGTGCTGACCCTCGGTCTGTTCAACTACGTGAGCCAGTTCGGCGTGAACATCCCCGCCCTGCTCGCCTCCGTCGTCCTCTCCGGCGTCCCGATCTTCGTCGTCTATCTGCTGGCCCGGCGTGCCCTCGTGGACGGCCTGATGGGCGTGGGCGGCAAGTGACCCCCTCTTCCCCGAACCTCCCCGACCTTCCCCCCGACATCCCTGACAGGAGCTCCATGACCACCGTCCCCTGGCGCGATTCCGCCCTGCCCGCCGCCGCCCGCGTCGACGACCTGCTCTCCCGGATGACGCTGGAGGAGAAGACCGCCCAGCTGTACGGCGTATGGGTGGGAGCCGCGACGGACGGCAACGGTGTCGCCCCGCACCAGCAGGCGATGAACACGGACTACGACTGGGACGAGCTGATCACGCTCGGCCTCGGTCAGCTCACCCGTTCCTTCGGCACCGCCCCCGTGGACCCGGCGCTGGGCGCGCAGGCACTGGCCCGCGCCCAGCGCCGCATCATCGAGGCCGGCCGCTTCGGCATTCCCGCGATCGCCCACGAGGAGTGCCTGGCCGGCTTCACGGCCTGGAAGGCGACCGCCTACCCGGTCCCCCTGGCCTGGGGCGCCACCTTCGACCCGGCCCTGGTGGAGGAGATGGCCGCCCGCATCGGCCGGGACCTGCGCTCCGTGGGAGTGCACCAGGGCCTGGCCCCGGTCCTGGACGTGGTCCGCGATCTGCGGTGGGGCCGGGTCGAGGAGACCATCGGCGAGGACCCGTACCTGGTCGGCACGATCGGCACCGCCTATGTGCGGGGACTGGAGTCGGCGGGGATCGTCGCCACGCTGAAGCACTTCGCCGGGTACGCCTCCTCGGCGGGCGCCCGCAACCTGGCCCCGGTGCGGGCCGGCACCCGGGAGTTCGCCGACATCACGCTCCCGCCCTTCGAGATGGCGCTGCGCGAGGGCGGCGCGCGCTCGGTGATGGCGGCGTACACGGAGACGGACGGCGTCCCGGCCTCCGCGGACACCCGTCTGCTCACCGACCTGCTGCGCGAGCAGTGGGGCTTCACGGGCACGGTGGTCTCGGACTACTTCGGCATCGACTTCCTGCAGACCCTGCACCGGGTGGCGGACAGCACGGTGGAGTCCGCCCGTCTGGCCCTGGACGCCGGCATCGACGTCGAGCTGCCGACGCTGAAGTGCTACGGCAAGGACCTGGTGGCGGCGGTGCGCGAGGGCACGATCCCGGAGTCGCTGGTGGACCGCGCGGCCCGTCGCGTCCTGCTGCAGAAGTGCGAACTGGGCCTGCTGGACGAGGACTGGAGCCCCGACGTCCCCACGGAGTCGATCGACCTGGACTCGGCGGGCAACCGGGCCGTGGCCCGCCGCCTGGCCGAGGAGTCGGTGGTGCTGCTGAGCAACCCGGGCGGGGTGCTGCCGCTGTCGCCGGACGCCCGGATCGCGGTGGTCGGCCCCCGGGCGGCGGACGCCCTGGCGATGCTGGGCTGCTACTCCTTCCCCTCCCATGTGGGCACCCAGCACCCCGAGGTGCCCAT
This sequence comes from Streptomyces thermovulgaris, assembly GCF_002155915.1. Taxonomy (GTDB): domain Bacteria; phylum Actinomycetota; class Actinomycetes; order Streptomycetales; family Streptomycetaceae; genus Streptomyces; species Streptomyces thermovulgaris. Next base: position 16,415 of record NZ_MUME01000032.1, read on the forward strand.
GGGCGTCGAGATCCCCACGCTGCTCGAGGCGCTGCGCACCGAAATGCCCGATGCGAAGGTGACGTTCACGGAGGGCTGCGACGTGTCCGGCCCGGACACCTCCGGCTTCGCGGAGGCGGTCGCACGGGCGCGGGAGGCGGATGTGTGCGTGGCGGTCCTGGGCGACCGCTCGGGCCTGTTCGGCCGGGGCACCTCGGGCGAGGGCTGCGACGTGGCGGACCTGAACCTGCCCGGTGTCCAGGGCGAGCTGCTGGACGCGCTGGTGGCGACGGGCGTACCGGTGGTGCTGGTCCTGCTGACCGGCCGTCCCTACGCCCTCGGCCGCTGGGAGGGCCGTCTGGGCGCCGTCGTCCAGGCGTTCTTCCCGGGCGAGGAGGGCGGCCCCGCGGTGGCGGGCGTCCTGTCGGGCCGGGTGAACCCCTCGGGCCGGCTGCCGGTGAGCGTGCCGCGCGAGCCGGGGGGCCAGCCGTGGACGTACCTCCAGCCGCCGCTGGGCCTGGCGGGGGAGGTGAGCAGTCTGGACCCGACGCCGCTGTACCCGTTCGGGCACGGCCTGTCGTACACGGCGTTCGAGTGGTCCGACTTCCGGGGCGACGAGGTCACCGAGATCGGCACGGACGGCTCGTACGCGCTCTCGCTGACCGTCCGCAACGCCGGTGACCGGGCCGGGGCGGAGGTCGTGCAGCTGTATCTGCACGACCCGGTGGCGTCGGTGACCCGCCCGGACATGCGTCTGATCGGCTACGAGCGGCTGGAGCTGGCCCCCGGCGAGTCCCGCCGGGTGACCTTCCGGTTCCACGCGGACCTGTCGGCGTTCACCGACCGCGAGGGACGCCGGGTGGTCGAGCCGGGCGCCCTGGAACTGCGTCTGGCCGCCTCGTCGGCGGACGTCCGCCACACCGCCCGCCTGACCCTGACGGGTCCGGTGAGGGAACTGGGCCAGGACCGGCGGCTGCGCTGCGAGACGGAGACCGCGGCGGTGAACTGACCTGCCCGTCGGGGGACTTCTCTCCCCGCCGTCCTGGAGGACGATGCGCCTTCGGCGCCGGACCAGCCGGCCGTCCCGGCGTCCGGCGCCGAAGGCGCGTGTCCCGGCCCCGCAGGAGACCCGGCAGCACGACGGCGGGGGCACAGCTCCGGTCTTCCGGTCGGACGACGGCGGGGACGGAACCCGTGACGGAGCCGGGGCGAAGCCCGCCGGTCCGAAAGGAGTCACCCCGCCGGACCGGACGTCGGCCGAGCGGGTCGAGGCATGAAAAGACCCCGTCCCCGGAGAACCGGGGACGGGGTTCCGTCGAGCGCTGGGCAGGCCTTGCACCTGCATCTCCCCGCGGGAGGCGGGGCGTCTTGCCTTAGACCACCAACGCACCGCTTTCCGGCCTCTGTTGGCCGCTTGCGTGTGATGATCATAGCGCATCCGGCGGGCGGACGGCCAATCAGGAGCCCGTCTCCGTCCCGACCGACTCGAACCGCCACCGGTGCACCGGACGCCTCACCAATTCACTGTCCGGCTCGGGAAGTTCGGGCAGCTTGGCGTCGTACTCCGCGTCCCACCAGGTGATGACCAGCACCCGGTCCTGCGGGGCGCGGAAGGTCTCCCGGCGCAGCGGTTCCCGTTCGAGCCCCTGCCGCCGCACCCAGGCCAGGAGGTCCTCCCCCCGGCCCTCGGCCGCCCGGGCCTCCCACATCAGCGCAACCGTCACGAGTACAGGTTCTCCTTGCTGAGCTCGTGCACATGGTCGTGGCCGTCTCCCGGCACATGCGTCTGCGTCACCGGCAGGGAGGAGTCCGCCGACAGGTCCCAGCCGGAGGCCGGGCGTCCCCGGCGGATCATCTCCGCGCCCAGCGCCGCCACCATGGCCCCGTTGTCCGTGCACAGCTTGGGCCGCGGCACCCGCAGCCGGATCCCGGCCGCCTCGCAGCGCTCCTGGGCCAGCGCCCTCAGCCGCGAGTTCGCGGCCACCCCGCCGCCGATCATCAGATGGTCGACGCCCTCGTCGCGGCAGGCCCGTACGGCCTTGCGGGTCAGCACGTCCACCACCGCCTCCTGGAAGGAGGCCGCCACGTCGCGGACCGGGACCTCCTCCCCCGCCGCCCGCTTGGCCTCGATCCAGCGGGCCACCGCGGTCTTCAGCCCGGAGAAGGAGAAGTCGTACGCCGGGTCGCGCGGCCCGGTCAGCCCGCGCGGGAAGTTGATGGCCTCCGGGTCGCCCTCCCGTGCGTACCGGTCGATCACCGGCCCGCCCGGGAAGCCCAGGTTCAGCACGCGCGCGATCTTGTCGAAGGCCTCGCCCGCCGCGTCGTCGATCGTCGCCCCCATGGGCCGTACGTCCGAGGTGATGTCCGCGGACAGCAGCAGCGAGGAGTGGCCGCCGCTCACCAGCAGCGCCATCGTCGGCTCCGGCAGCGGGCCGTGCTCCAGCTGGTCCACGCAGATGTGCGAGGCCAGGTGGTTGACGCCGTACAGCGGCTTGCCCAGGGCGTAGGCGTACGCCTTGGCCGCCGAGACGCCCACGAGCAGCGCGCCCGCCAGTCCCGGTCCGGCGGTCACCGCGATGCCGTCCAGGTCCTTGGCGCTCACGCCCGCCTGCTTCAGCGCACGCTCGATGGTCGGCACCATCGCCTCCAGATGGGCCCGGGAGGCCACCTCCGGGACGACACCGCCGAAGCGGGCGTGCTCGTCGACGCTGGAGGCGACGGCGTCGGCCAGGAGCGTCGTGCCGCGGACGATGCCGACGCCGGTCTCGTCGCAGGAGGTCTCGATGCCGAGGACGAGCGGCTCGTCCCGCATGTCAGTCATGAATCTCGGTTCCTTGTCCACCGTCGAGGGAGGTCGCGTCCGCGCAGTCGCCGTCGGACGCCATGCGCAGGCGCATCACCAGGGCGTCGACGTTCCCCGGCTGGTAGTAGCCGCGCCGGATGCCGATCGGCTCGAAGCCGAAGCGCTCGTAGAGCTTCTGGGCGCGCACATTGTCCACCCGGCACTCGAGCAGCACCTCGGCGCACTCGAACGCGGTCGCGGCCCGCAGCAGCTCGGTGAGCAGCCGGGAGCCGAGCCCCGTGCCCCAGTGGTCCCGGGCGACGGCGATGGTCTGCACATCCCCCTGATCGCCGGAGACCACCAGCCCGGCGTACCCGACGATCCGGCCGTCCTCCTCGGCGACCACGTACCGGCGGGTCGCCCCCGGGCCCCGGGAGTGCGCCAGCTCGGACCAGAACATGCCCCGGGACCAGGCGTCCTGCGGGAACAGGTCCTTCTCCAGCTCCATCACCGGCTCGATGTCCCACCAGCGCATCTCGCGCACCACGCAGTCCGCCGACCCGGTCGTCGTCCGTTCCGTCGCTTCTCGCGTCACTTCGGAGTGACCACCTTGTAGCTCTTGGGCACCTGGGCGTCCGGCCGGCGCAGATACAGCGGCCGGGGAGCGGGCAGCTCCTCGCCGGCGGCCAGCCGCTCGGCGGCCAGCGAGGCGAGGGCGGCGGCCGACACGTGCTGGGGCTCGTGCGCCTGCGGGAACGTGTCGGGATACAGCAGCGCGCCCGCCCCGACCGCGGGCAGTCCGGCGACCTCGTCGGCGATGTCGGCGGGCCGGTCGACGGACGGGCCGGTGACACGGGTGCGGGAGTCGGCGTAGCGGGCCCAGTAGACCTCCTTGCGGCGGGCGTCGGTCGCCACGACGAAGGGACCGTCGATGTCGGTGGCGTAGGCGAGGCCGTCGAGGGTGCACACGCCGTACACGGGGACCCCGAGCGCGAGCCCGAAGGTGTCGGCGGTCATCAGCCCGACCCGCAGCCCGGTGTAGGGGCCCGGCCCGATGCCGGCCACGATGCCGGTGACGGCGTCCAGTCCGAGCCCGGCCTCGGCGAGCAGCCGGTCGACGGCCGGCAGCAGAAGCTCTCCGTGCCGGCGTGCGTCCACCTGGGTGGAGGAGGCGATGACGGCCGTACCGTCGTGCAGCGCGACGGTGATGGCGGGGGTGGCGGTATCCAGAGCGAGCAAGAGCACGCAAACAGCGTACGGCTCCGGCGGGCCCCGCACCGCCGCCCCGGAAGGACGGCCTCCGGCTGCTACCGTCACCGCACACCGCTCATACCGTTCATACAGCTCATACGACCGACACAGAGACCGACGCAGACGACCGACGCAGAGGTGGACGACCGTGGCAAGGAGCAGCTCGGGATTCGTGGCCGGGCTCACCGCCGTCGCCCTCGCCGTGGTCGGCTTTCTCGCCCACCAGGCGCGGGCGAACATTCCGCAGGACCTGCGCGGCACCCCCGGTGCCTCGGCGACGCCCGCGGCGAGCCCCACCGGGACGCCCCGTGCCGGGCGGCCCCCCGTCCCGCCGCCCGCCGGCTCCGGCACCGGTGAGCGGGTCGTGTACTCGGTGGGCGACGACCGGGTGTGGCTGGTCGGCCCGGACGGCGAGGTGCGGAACACCTTCAAGGTCACCCCCGGCAGCGTCGACCCGCCCCCGGGGACCTACACCGTCACCTCCCGGACGAAGGCGACCACCGGGACCGACGGCGTCCCCGTCGAGCACGTGGTGCGCTTCACCAGCGTGGACGGGGTGGTGATCGGCTTCAGCGCGGCCGTGGACGGCTCCACGCCGGCGCCCCGCCGGGCGGTGCGGACCGGCGGCATCCGCGAGTCGCGGGCGGACGGCGAGGCGATGTGGATGTTCGCGCCGGTCGGCCAGAAGGTCGTCGTCGTCCGGTAGGTACGGCGCCGGCCGTACCGGTCGCGCGGGGTCACGCCGCCCGGTGGTGCCCCCTCGCCGTCCGGGGGTCCGCCGGCTTTGGGGCGTGCGGCGGGCGGGAGACCGCGTCCGCGGCGGCGCAGGAGGCCAGCAGGTCCCGCATGGACACACCGCCGGCCGCATACCGGTGCCGCCGTCCGGCGTTCTCCACGATGCTCTTCGTGGCGTTCTCCCTGGCGCTCTTCCTGGCCGGCATGGACGCCTCCTCGGACGGGGACGGACGTAGTTAGGTATACCTAACTACGAGCGGGACACCATGGGACCACGTCGGGCGCACCCGATGCAACAAACGGCCGCCGCCCTGCCGCCGGAAAGTCCGCACGGGAGGCTCAGGCGGTGAGAACCCCCAGGTCGACGGCTGCCCACCGGTCCCCGATCCCGGTCACCGTCACCTGCCGCACCCCGTCCGCGCCCGCCTCGCCGGCGCCGGGGGCGTCAAAGGCCGGCGCGGTGCCGACCGTCCGGTGGATCACGACCTGCAGCCGGTCGTCGGACAGCTCCTCGACCTTGCCCTCGCCCCACTCCACGACGACCACCGACTCCGGCAGCGACACGTCGAGGTCCAGGTCCTCCATCTCCTCCAGCCCGCCGGACAGCCGGTAGGCGTCGACATGGACGAGCGGCGGGCCGTCCCCGAGGGACGGGTGCACACGGGCGATCACGAAGGTCGGCGAGGTGACGGCACCGCGTACGCCCAGGCCCTCGCCGAGTCCGCGGGTCAGCGTGGTCTTGCCCGCGCCGAGCTCCCCGTTGAGCATCACGAGGTCACCGGCGCGCAGCAGCTTGGCCAGACGGCGGCCGAGCTGCTGCATCTGCTCCGGGGAGTTGACGGTGATCTCGACAAAGGCCGGGTCAGCCGGGGTGGGCGGTGCTGCTGCTTCCATACTTGCCCACGGTAGTGCCTGCCGGGACCGCACCGGCGCGGACGAGCAGATCGGCGAGGCGGTCGGTGACGACCTCCGGGTGCTCCAGGATCACCAGGTGCCCGGCGTCCGGGACCAGCACCAGCTCCGCGTCGGGGAGCCGGTCGGCGATCGCCTCGCTGTGCTCGCTGGGCGTGACCAGGTCCTCCACCCCGGCCAGGACGAGCACCGGCATGTCCCGGAACAGGGCCAGTGCCTCGGTCTTGTCGTGGTCGGTGAAGGCCGGGTAGAACTCGGCGACCACGTCGATCGGCGTGCTCTCGATCATCCGCTCGGCGAACCGGGCGACGGCCGGGTCGACGTCCCGGCCGGCGAACGAGTACCGCTTGATGACCCCGGCGAACAGGTCCGCGGCGGCCTGCCGCCCCTTCTCCACCAGCTCGGCCCGCTGCCCGAGCACCTTCAGCACCCCGGGGAGGATCCTGCGCACCGCGTTGACCCCGGCCACCGGCAGCCCGAAGTTGACCTCGCCGAGCCGCCCGGAGGACGTGCCCACGAAGGCGGTGGCGACGACCCGCTCACGGATCAGCTCGGGGTACTGGGCGGCGAGGGCCATCACGGTCATGCCGCCCATGGAGTGCCCGACCAGCACGATCGGCCCCTCGGGCACGGCGGCGTCGATCACCGCCTTCAGATCGCGGCCCAGCTGGTCGATGCTCAGCGGCGCGCCCTCGCCCGCGCGGGTGGCGCTGCGCCCGGAGCGGCCGTGGCTGCGCTGGTCCCAGTGCACGGTCCGTACGACACCGCGCAGCGCCGCACGCTGGAAGTGCCAGGAGTCCTGGTTGAGGCAGTAGCCGTGGCTGAAGACGACGGTGACGGGGGCGGGGGACTTGCGGCCGAAGAGCCGCCGGCGGCGCGGGCCGGGATCCACGTCCGGGTCGATGTCGTCGACCTCGTAGTACAGCTCGGTGCCGTCGTCGGCCACGGCCCAGCCGGGGGTGCCGCGCAGGGCGCCGTAGGGGCCCAGCGAGTCCAGGGCGAGCCGGGCCTTCCGGCGCATCCCGCGGCCGACGGTCATCCGCTCGATGGCGACGCCGACCGCCGCGCCCGCCGCCACCACGCCTATCGCGGCGCCCGCGATGCCGGTCGCCCTGCGCCAGCCGCCGGCCACCCCCTCGGTGGCCTTCGCGACCGCGCTGCTCCTGCTCACCTGCCCGCTCCCCTTTTGTGCCGTCCTGCCGTTCGCACGGGCCGCCGCGCACGGCCCGCTCCCCCGCTCTCCTTGCCGCTCCTGCCCGCTCTTCCTTGTTCTGCCCGCTTCCCCCGCTACTGCTCGTTCAGATGGACGCGGGGGACGCGCGTCCCGATCCGGGTGACGATCTCGTACGCGATGGTGCCGGCGGCCTGGGCCCAGTCCTCGGCGGTGGGCTCACCGCGGTCGCCCGGCCCGAAGAGCACCACCTCGGAGCCGACCTCGGGCTCGTCGCCGCCCAGGTCCACCACGAACTGGTCCATGGCGACCCGGCCCGCGACCGTACGCCACTTGCCGCCGATCAGGACCGGCCCGGTGCCGGAGGCATGGCGCGGAATGCCGTCCGCGTAGCCGACGGGCACCAGCCCGAGGGTGGTCGGGCCGGGGGTGACGTAGTGGTGCCCGTAGCTGACGCCGTGCCCTCCGGGGACGCGCTTGACCAGGGCCAGCGAGGCGGACAGGGTCATGGCGGGGCGCAGCCCGAGGTCCACCGGGGTGCCGATCTCGGCGCTGGGCGAGATGCCGTAGAGGGCGATCCCGGAGCGTACGAGGTCGAAGCGGGCCTCGGGGAGGGTGAGCGCGGCGGGCGAGTTGGCGATGTGCCGCACCTCGGGGCGCACGCCGAGCCGTTCGGCGTGCGCGACCATCTCGCGGAAGCGGTCGAGCTGGGCGGCGATGGAGGGGTGCCCCGGCTCGTCGGCGCAGGCGAAGTGGGACCACAGCCCGGTGACGCGGATCAGTCCCTCGGCCTCGGCGCGCAGGGCCTCGGTGACGAGGCCGGCCCAGTCGGCGTGCTGGCAGCCGTTGCGTCCGAGGCCGGTGTCGGCCTTGAGCTGGACCCGCGCCGGCCGGCCCGCGGCACGCGCCGCCTCCCGGACCTCCTCCAGCGCCCACGTCCCGCTCACGGACACGTCGAGGTCGGCCTCGATGGCCTTCTGCCAGGGTCCGCCGGGCGTCCACAGCCAGCACATGATCCGCACCTGCTCGGGCGACAGCCCGGCGTCCCGCAGGGCGAAGGCCTCCTCCGGTGTGGCGGTGCCGAGCCAGGTCGCCCCGGCGGCGACGGCCGCACGGGCGCACGGGACGGCGCCGTGGCCGTAGGCGTCGGACTTCACCACGGCCATGAGGGCCGCGCCGGGCGTCCGGTCGCGAAGGGCCCGTACGTTGGCCCGTACTGCGGCCAGGTCGATCTCGGCGCGGGCGCGCAACGGCGCCGGCCGCGGTTGTGCTGTCTCGTTCATCGCGCCCCAGTGTCTCAAAGGCCCTCCGCGTCCCCTCCGCACCCGGTCCGTGGCGGACGCGTGCGGGGGCAGAGGCGCCCTTCCGGCCGGGGTCAGCCGGTGCCGCCCGGGCGGTCCGTCCAGACGTAGCGCTCGGGGAGCAGGTCGACCACGGGCACGGTCCGGGTGTCGTCGCCGTTGCCGACGACGACCCGCAGGGCGGGGAAGTAGTCGGCGAGCACCTGGCGGCACCGGCCGCACGGGGGAACGACGCCGCGTCCGCGGTCGCCCACGGCGACGACCGTGTCCAGCTCGTACACGCCCTGGGCGGCCGCCGCACCGATCAGGACCATCTCGGCGCACGGGCCCCCGGTGAAGTGATAGGCGTTCACGGCGGTCACGATCCGCCCGTCCCGGGCGCGGCCCGCCGCGGCCATGGTGTGGTGGTCGCCCCGGCAGCGGGTGCGGGCGACGCGGGCGGCGGCCTCGACGAGCTCGTGGTCGACCGGACCGGTGTGCGTGGTCAACGGCTTCGCTCCCTTCGGGTGCCGTCGGGGACGACGGGCGGCATCCGGCGGCGCGGGCCGGATGCCGGTGGATGCACTATTCCCCGGTCCGGCCCCGCACGTCCCGCCATGCCTCCGGGACGGCCTCCGCCACCTCGTGGGCGCCCACCGGGGCGCCCCGGGCGGCGAGGCGGCCGGCGAGACCGTGCAGATAGGCGGCCACACTGCCGGCGTCCCGGGCGGTCAGGCCGGCCGCCAGCAGGGAGCCGGCCAGGCCCGACAGGACGTCACCGCTGCCGGCGGTGGCGAGCCACGGGGTGCCGGTCGGGTTGACGCGCACGGGACCGCCGTCCGGGTCGGCGACCAGGGTGGTCGAGCCCTTGAGAAGGACGGTCGCCCGGTAGCGGGCGGCGAGCTCGCGCACGGAGGACAGCCGGGATCCCTCGACCTCCTCACGGGTCGTGCCGAGCAGGGCGGCGGCCTCCCCGGCGTGCGGGGTCATCAGGGTGGGGGCGGTACGGGCCCGTACGGCGTCGCGGTCGGCCAGGCGCAGACCGTCCGCGTCGATCAGGACGGGGACGTCCGTCTCCAGCACCTCCGCGACGGTCGCGGCGTCGTCCCCGGCGCCCGGTCCCACCACCCAGGCCTGCACCCGCCCCGCCTTGCGCGGTCCCTGGTCGGAGACCAGCGTCTCCGGGAAACGGGCGATCACCTCCCGCCGGGCCGGACCGACGTACCGCACCGCACCCGCCCCGCCGCGCAGCGCGCCCGCCACGGCGAGCACGGCCGCGCCCGGGTAGCGGGCCGAGCCCGCGGCGACGCCGACGACCCCGCGCCGGTACTTGTCGCTCTCGGCGGTCGGCAGCGGCAGCAGGCCGGCCACGTCGGTGTGCTGCAGCACCTCCAGCTCGGGCTCGTCGGGCAGTTCGGGGCCCAGGCCGATGTCGACGAGCCGGACCGTACCGGCGTGCTCGCGCGCCGGGTCGATGAGCAGTCCCGGTTTGTACGTGCCGAAGGTGACGGTCAGATCGGCGCGGACGGCCTCGCCGAGCACCTTGCCGGAGTCCGCCTCGACGCCGCTCGGCAGGTCCACGGCGACCACGGCCGCCCGTGAGCGTGCGGCCCGCTCGGCCAGCGGGGCGGCCTCGGGGCGCAGACCGCCCTTGCCCCCGATGCCGACGATGCCGTCGACGACCAGGTCGGCCCGGTCGATCGCCGCCTCGGCGGCGTCGGTCCGGACCACGCTTCCGCCCGCCCGGCGCAGCGCGGCAAGACCGCCGGGGTGCGCACGGTCGGGGGCCAGCAGCACGGCGGCCACTCCGGCCCCGCGCCGCGCCAGCCGGGCCCCGGCGTACAGGGCGTCACCTCCGTTGTCGCCGCTGCCGACCAGCAGCACCACCCGTCGCCCGTACACCCGCCCGAGCAGATCCGCGCACGCGGCGGCGAGTCCGGCCGCCGCCCGCTGCATGAGCGCCCCCTCGGGAAGCCTCGCCATGAGCGCGCGTTCCGCCGCCCTGACCGTCTCCACGCTGTATCCGATGCGCATGCGGTCGAGTCTGCCCCGGATCGGCCCGGCCTCGCACGCGAAGGCGACCGGTGCGCACCGCCTCCCGCCGAGTGGCCCGCCTCCGACGGGTCGTCGAGCATGAAAAGCGAGCACGAAAAGGACGAACGTCTGCGGGGTACCGCACCGCGGGGGAAGGAGCGCAGGCAAGATGGCGGACGACCCGGTGCGGGTCGGCGCGCCGTACGTGGCCGGGGCATCCGGAAACGAGCGTCTCCACCGGCGGCTCCACGCCCTGGAGACCCTGCTGGCCGAACAGCGGTCGCGGATCGCCCGGTACGTCACCGACCGCTCCGCGCTCGCACAGGACCCGGTCCCCGGTGCCCGTACGCCCCCGCGTCCCCTGTCCCTGCCCGAGATCCCGACCTGGGAGCTGCTGGACGCCCTGCCGCTTCCCGTCATGGTGGTCCTGCCGGAACGCGGCGCAAAGGGCTCCGTGACGGGGTTCTCCTACATGGGCCAGAACGCCGCCGCCTGGGACTACTGCGTCCACCGCTTCCCGCCCGAGAGGCTCCCGCCGCGGACCGGTGCGGCGCCCCTGTTCGAGCTCTTCCCCACCCTGGGGGACACGGTCGTGCCCCGGATGCTCGCCGAGGCCCACCGGACGGGAAGGCCCCAGGGCCCCGAGGCCGCGGAGTGGTCGCTGCCCGGACGCGGCGAAGGGACGGTGCGCCTCAGCGGCGAGGTGCGCGTGGCGCCCTGCGCCGGTGTGCTGCTGCTCACCTGGGAGCGCGGCAGCAGCGCCCGCAGGAGCAGGGCCTCGCAGCACCTGGTGCGGGTCTCCTGGGTCGACTGGAACCTGGGCGACGGATCGGTCGAGGCGTCGGCGGAACTGCGCGACGTCCTCGGCCTGCCCGGCCGGCAGCCGCCGCCCGGCCTGCTGGAGCTGGCCCGCATGGTGGTGCCGACCAGCGTGCTGCCGCTGTACCGGGCCGTGCGCGCCGTTCTGCTGCGGGAGCAGGAGGTCGCGGAGTGCGAGCTGCGCCTTCCTCCGCCGTACAACCGGATCGTCCGCTTCGTCGCCGAACCGGTCGGCCCCGGGGGCGGCCCCGTGTGGACCGTCCGCGCGGTGCTCCACGACGTCACCGAGGACCGCCGCAGCCGGGCGCTGGCCGAACGGGCGGTCGCCGAGGCCCGGGCGCAGCGGGAGCGGGCGGACACGGTCGCCGAGGTGGCCGAGCGGCTGCGGAAGGCCGTGCTGCCCAGCCTCCCGGCGGAGCTGGCCCGGCACGGCATCGAGACGTCCGTCTCCTACCACGCCGAGGCCCCCACGGTCCGTGTGGGCGGCGACTGGTACAAGACCCGCGTCCTGCCCACGGGCCAGGTGCTGGTCGCGATCGGCGACGCCCGCGGTCACGGCCTCGACGCCGTCACCCTGATGGCGAAGCTGCGCTACGCCCTGACGGGTCTGGCGTTCACCGGTGAGCCGGTGGAACTGCTGACCTCCTGGCTCAACGCGGTGGCCTGCGACGACGGCGACGAGTCCACCGCCACCGCGGTCGTCGGCCACTACTCCCCCGACCTCGGCCTGCTGCGCTGGACCTGCGCCGGCCATCCGCAGCCCGTCCTGGTCCACGGCCGAAGGGCACGCCGGCTCGACCCGCCGCCGGGCGGGCCCGGTCTCCCGCTGGGCGTCCTGCCCGACGAGAAGTACGTGGCGGCCGAGACGTTCCTGGACCCCGGCGACATGGTGCTGCTCTACTCCGACGGCCTGGTCGAACACCGCGCCTCGGACCCCGACCGGGACGCGGAACGCCTGCTGCGGGCCGCCGAGACGTACGCCCACGCCGGCATCCCGTCGGGCGACGAGGCGCTGGACGCCTACGTCCGCGACGTCGTCCATCACCTGACCGGGCCGCACCCGGGGGACGACTCCACCCTCCTCGCCTTCCGCCGCATCCGCACCGAGCACGGCGGGTGTTGACGGAGCCGGGCGGTCATCCCTCCGCGATCACCACTGCCGACGCCACCCCCGCGTCGTGGCTCAGCGAGAGATGCCAGGAGGTGACCCCGAGCTCGGCCGCCCGTGCCGCCACGGTCCCCTTCACCCTCAACCGGGGCCGCCCGCTGTCCTCGACGTACACCTCGGCGTCCGTCCACAGCAGCCCGGCGGGCGCGCCGAGGGCCTTGGCGAGCGCCTCCTTGGCGGCGAACCGCGCGGCGAGCGAGGCCATCCCCCGCCGCTCCCCGCTGGGCAGCAGCAACTCGCTCTCCAGGAACAGCCGTTTCGCCAGCCCGGGCGTCCGCTCCAGCGACGCCGCGAACCGATCGATCTCGGCCACGTCGATACCGACCCCGATGATGCTCATGTGCGTCTTCAGAACCTGTGATTGGCGATCATGATGTTGCCGAAGACGTCGTAGACCGGCGCATACCCCTGCTCTGCGTCCTTCCAGTCGTCGAAGGCCTCGGCGATGGCGGTGGCTGTTCCCAGCGGGTCCTTCAGCCTGTCCCCGTCGATGTCGGTGGAGATGCAGGCGTTGCCGGTGTGCTCGTTCCACTCACCGATGATCCGGTCCACACGTCCCACCGCCTCCTTCCGCTGAGCCGTCCCATGTTCTTCGACCCAGGAGCGGAAGGCCTCGGCCTGCTTCTTCGACTGCTCCTTGTCGGTGTCCGGGGGCAGAGTCCCCACCACCGCGATCCTGTCGGGCTCCGGTGTGGTTTCGACGCTGCAGGCAGCGGTTCCGGCCAGCACGACGCCGGGCATCAGAGCGGCTGCGGTGCGGGGGACGCGCTTCACTGGGATCTCCGTCGCATGCTTGGTCGAGATGCGCGCTGTCACGGTACCGGCATCCCCGCCCCGAAGCGCCGGCACCCATCGCCTCCCTGCGTCAGATGACGCCATCGACCTTGCCGCTCCACCTCCCACCGCAGGAATGGCCGCTCTCCCTGAAATCGGGACACCGCCCGCAGCCGCCCCCGAGAAAAGACGGGACCGAACAGGATTCCCCCCACGCGCACACCCGCCCCCGCACTGCGGCCGGCCACCACCCACGGACGAGGCTTTCCCCCCGAACGAGGACGAGCACCGATCAAAATGACGAACCCTCAACCGAGCACAATGCAGCCACCACAGACACCGCCGGAACATTTCGCAGCCCGCCGGAGGCGCACACAGCACCGATGGCGGCCCGATTACTTCCAGGCCGCGTCCCGATCACTGCTCGCCCCGTCCTTCTTCATGCTCGCGGCAAGCGCCTCCTGCGCCCCCTGTCGGGCCTCCGGCGTCGGAGCGTGCTCGGCAAGGTACTCGTCAGCACTGCATCGTGCCGTCCTCGGACACCTCGGCACAGATCTTCGCACCGCTCCAACCGGACGCCGGATCGACCTTCTTGCCCTTGCAGTACATGTCCGCCTTCTCCGCGGTATCCACCTCGGCGCGGACTGCCGCCTCCTCCTCGGGCGTGAGGACGCCGGACACCGCTCCGGGCACATCACCCGGAAGCCCTGCCACCGACGACGAAACGGCGAGGAAACCGGAGAGGACCACCGATCCAGCAGCCACGGCCACCTTGGTCCGCATGAGCACGAATTCCCCCTGGAAATGGCGCCCAGCGAAACCGCAGCCCGCAGGAGCGCTCCCCTGTCCCGGAACGACCGACGACCGCGGAAGGCCCACCAAGTGGCGGACGAGCGTCAGAGAACACACCCCGCGCCCAGGAAATCGACGCCGGAGAGCATCAATTCCCCCTCCCGAACAACACCAAGCCGTTTGGCCGGAACAGCTCGGCCATGCTCACGCAGCCGACAGCAATCGACCACGAAAAGCAGCAATCACAGGCGGCACGGAACGTAACACACGCGCCACGGACAAGACGCAGCGGTTTCCGGCCAGGAACAAAAACTTCCGGAAACGAACGACCTTCTGCCGCACGAGAACCGACACACCGCACCCCCGCTCAGACGGTCAGTTCCGTCTGACAAACCCCCTCCGCGCCAGAGGACCCGCGGCGGATGCACCACTCCGTGGACAGCAACGCCTCCCGCTCGGCCGCCGGGAGAGCGGCGAGCCGGCCCGGCAGAGCTCCCCGCTGCACCTCGGAGCGATGCGCCACAACAGCCCCGACCTTCTGCCCGAGCCATGGACGGACATCGACCGTCGCCATGACCCGGGTGTCCGGAACGCTGTACAGCGTCCTGCCGTCCCGGACCAGACGGGCACCCAGCACCCGGGCGGCGGAGTCGGGATGAGCGGCCAGGCAGAGCCCTCGGCTGCCAGGGGGCACCCGCATCGGGGCAGCCGGGCATCCGCGGTTCACCGGCCTCCAGGATGCGCAGCGCCTCGGCCGGCTCCTCGGCTTCGTAGGGCCGGGAAAACAAGTGTCCGGTTCGGGCCACACCACAAAGGCACGGCCTATGACTTCGCCTCAACGCGTCGGCCCAGATCCCCCACTCCCGACCGCACCCCCAGCCAGACCCCTGCGC
>NZ_MUME01000320.1 GCF_002155915.1 Streptomyces thermovulgaris
GGCCGGGCGGGTCGAGCAGGTCGTGGAGCGGCCCGCGTGACGAACGGCACCCGCCGGCGCCGGCCTGCGTTTTCGCCGGTCCGGGGGACGCCGCGGCACGCGCTGTCCGCGTCCGCCGCTAGCCTCTGGTGGGTGCCCGCCCGTATCACCGATCCCGAGCAGCTCAAGGAGCTCCTCGGGATCCCGTTCACCCCGGAGCAGACGGCCTGCATCACCGCGCCGCTCGCTCCGCAGGTGATCGTGGCCGGCGCCGGGTCCGGCAAGACCANNACCTTCACCAACAAGGCCGCCGGCGAGCTCGCCGACCGCGTCCGCAAGGCGCTGGTCAAGGCCGGTGTCACCGACCCCGACGTCATCGACCCGGACAACCCCCCGGGCGAACCGGTGATCTCCACCTATCACGCCTTCGCCGGCCGTCTGCTGACCGACCACGGACTGCGCATCGGCCTCGAACCCACCACCCGGCTCCTCGCCGACGCCACCCGCTACCAGCTCGCCGCACGCGTCCTGCGCGAGGCCCCCGGCCCGTACCCGGCGCTGACCCGCTCCTTCCCGGACCTGGTCGGCGACCTCCTCGCCCTCGACGCCGAGCTCTCCGAACACCTCGTGAGCCCCGAGGAGCTGCGCGCGTGGGACACCGGGCTGCTGCACACCCTGGAGGGCGTCAAGCTCACCAACGCCGATCTGCGCAAGGTCCCCGAGACGGCCGCCGCCCGCCGTGAACTGGCCGACCTGGTCCTCCGCTACCGGGCCGCCAAGCGCGAGCGCGACCTGCTCGACTTCGGCGACCAGATCGCCCTGGCCGCCCGGCTCGCCCGGCTGCCCGAGGTGGGGCGCATCCTGCGCGAGGAGTTCCGGGTGGTCCTCCTCGACGAGTACCAGGACACCTCGGTCGCCCAGCGCGTCCTGCTGGCCGGCCTCTTCGGCAACGGCACGGGCCACCCCGTGACCGCCGTCGGCGACCCCTGCCAGGCCATCTACGGCTGGCGCGGCGCCTCCGTCGCCAACCTCGACGACTTCCCCGAGCACTTCCCCCGCGCCGACGGCCGCCCCGCCGTCCGCCAGGCCCTCAGCGAGAACCGCCGCAGCGGCGGACGTCTCCTGGACCTCGCCAACGGCCTCGCCGCGCCCCTGCGCGCCATGCACGAGGGAGTGGAGGCCCTGCGCCCCGCCCCCGGCGCCGAGCGCGACGGCCTGGTGCGCTGCGCGCTGCTGCCCACCCACGCCGAGGAGATCGAGTGGATCGCCGACTCCATCGCCCACCTGGTGCGGACGGGGAAGGAACCGGGCGAGATCGCCGTGCTGTGCCGTACGGCCAACGACTTCGCCGAGATCCAGGGCGCCCTGGTCGCCCGTGACGTCCCGGTCGAGGTCGTCGGCCTGTCCGGGCTGCTGCACCTGCCCGAGGTCGCCGACCTGGTCGCCGTCTGCGAGGTCCTGCAGGACCCCGGCGCCAACGCCTCCCTGGTACGGCTGCTGACCGGACCGCGCTGGCGCATCGGCCCGCGCGACCTCGCGCTCCTCGGCCGCAGGGCGAGACTGCTCGTCGCCCACACCCGCACGGACGCCGCAGACGACCCCGACAGCCGGCTCGCCGGGGCCGTCGAGGGCGTCGACCCGGCCGAGACGATCTCGCTCGCGGACGCCCTCGACACCTTCCTCGAAACCCCCCTGCACGGCGGCGGGGACGACGACGGGCTGCCGTTCTCCCCGGAGGCGCGCGTGCGGTTCGCCCGGCTCGCCGCCGAGCTGCGCGACCTGCGCCGCTCCCTGGCCGACCCGCTCATGGACGTCCTGCACCGCATCCTCGCCGTCACCGGCCTGGACGTGGAGCTGTCGGCCTCCCCGCACGCGCTGGCCGCCCGCCGCCGCGAGACCCTGTCGAACTTCCTGGACATCGCCGCCTCCTTCGCCGCCAGCGAGAGCGAGGCGTCGCTGCTGGCCTTCCTCGGCTTCCTGCGCACCGCCGCCCAGTACGAGAAGGGCCTCGACAACGCGCTGCCCGGTGGCGAGAACACCGTCAAGGTGCTCACCGCGCACAAGTCCAAGGGCCTGGAGTGGGACGTGGTCGCCGTTCCCGGCCTGGTCGCCGGCACCTTCCCCAGCGCGCAGGGCCGCGAGAAGTGGACCAGCCAGAGCAGGGTCCTGCCGCACGCCCTGCGCGGCGACGCCGGCACCCTCCCCGACGTCGACAGCTGGGACGCGCGGGGGATGAAGGCCTTCCACGAGGCCATGAAGGACCACCAGTACACCGAGGAGCTGCGCCTCGGCTACGTCACCTTCACCCGCCCCCGCTCCCTGCTGCTGGGCTCCGGCCACTGGTGGGGTCCCCGCCAGAAGAAGCCGCGCGGCCCGTCCGCCTTCCTGCAGGCCCTCCACGACCACTGCGTCGCCGGAGGGGGCGAGATCGAGGTCTGGGCGGAGGCGCCCGGAAAGGACGAGGAGAACCCGACCCTGCACCGGGCCGCCGCCGGCCAGGCATGGCCCCTGCCCCTGGACGAGGCCGCGCTGGCCCGCCGCCGCGAGGCCGCCGCGATCGTCCTGGACCACCTGGAGAGGCTCGCCGCCCGGCCGGATTGCCGGCCGACGGCCGTCCACCGTCCGGACGCCTCCGACGACCCGGAGTGGCCCCCGCCCCCGGAGGACGACGCACCGCTCCACGACGAGGACGTCCCCCTCGGGGACGGCACCCCCTTCGAGCCCCTCGAGACCTTCGAGGAGGACGCCCCCGTCGAGGAGGACCTCGGCGACTGGGACTCCTGGAGCGGCGAGCGCCCGACGGTCCCGCACCAGGCGAGTGCGCCCGAACCGCACTCCGCCCCGCCGCCCGGACAGCCCCGGCCCGGTGGACACGCCGTCGCGTCCGAGGCCGGGCCCGAGCCCCTCACCCCGGAGGAGGCCCGCCTCGTCGCCTCCTGGGACCGCGACCTCGACGCGCTCACCGCGGAGCTGCGCCACGCCCGGCAGGGCGTCACCGACGTTCCCCTGCCGACGACCCTGACCGCCTCGCAGCTGCTGCACCTGGCGTCCGACCCCGAGGGGTTCGCGCGGGAGCTCGCACGCCCCATGCCGCGCCCCCCGCAACCCGCCGCGCGCCGTGGCACCCGCTTCCACGCCTGGGTCGAGTCCCGCTTCGAGGAGCTGACGCTGCCCATGCTGGAGCCCGAGGAGCTGCCCGGCGGCGACGCCGAGATCGACGACGAACGCGACCTGGAGGCCCTCAAGGCGGCCTTCGAGCGCACCGAGTACGCGCACCGCACGCCCCATCGCGTCGAGGCGCCCTTCCAGCTCGCCCTCGCCGGCCGGGTCGTCCGGGGCCGCATCGACGCCGTCTACAAGGAGGGTGACGGGGACACGGCGACGTACGAGATCGTGGACTGGAAGACCAACCGCTCTCCCACCGCCGACCCGCTCCAGCTCGCGGTGTACCGGCTGGCCTGGGCCGAGCAGCACGGCATCCCCCTGGAGCGCGTCACCGCCGCGTTCGTGTACGTACGCACCGGTGAGGTCGTGCGGTACGACGACCTGCCCGGCCGGGCGGAGCTGGAGAGGCTGCTGCTCCAGGAGCCGCGGCCCGGGCCACAAGGTGACGAACCGCCCGAACGGGATGCCTCCGCGGGCCCGATAGGCTCGGAGGCATGAGCCAGACCCCGGACAACGCCGTCCGTACGTACATCGCACAGCACCGCGCCGCCTTCCTCGACGACCTCGTCGAGTGGCTGCGCATCCCCTCCGTGTCGGCCCAGCCCGAGCACGCGTCCGATGTGCGCCGCAGCGCCGACTGGCTCGCCGGCAAGCTGCGGGAGACCGGTTTCACCACCGTCGAGATCTGGCAGACCCCGGGCGCCCCGGCCGTTTTCGCCGAGTGGCGCTCCGACGACCCCGACGCCCCGACGGTCCTCGTCTACGGACACCACGACGTCCAGCCCGCCGCCCGCGAGGACGGCTGGGACAGCGAGCCCTTCGAGCCCGTCGTCCGCGAGGGCCGCCTCTACGCGCGCGGGGCGGCCGACGACAAGGGCCAGGTGTTCTTCCACACACTCGGCGTCCGCGCCCACCTCGCCGCCACCGGCCGCACCGCCCCGGCGGTCCACCTCAAACTCCTGATCGAGGGCGAGGAGGAGTCCGGCTCCCCGCACTTCAGGGCGCTCGTCGAGAGCCGTGCGGACCGCCTGGCCGCCGACGCCGTGATCGTCTCCGACACCGGCATGTGGTCCGCGGACACACCCACGGTGTGCACCGGAATGCGGGGGCTCGCCGAGTGCGAGATCCGTCTGTACGGGCCCGACCAGGACATCCACTCCGGCTCCTTCGGCGGCGCGGTGCCCAACCCGGCGACCGCCGCCGCCCGTCTGGTCGCCGCCCTGCACGACGAGCACGCACGCGTGGCGATCCCCGGCTTCTACGACGGCGTCGTGGAGCTCACCGACCGCGAGCGCGAACTCTTCGCCGAACTTCCCTTCGACGAGGAGCAGTGGCTGCGCACGGCCAAGTCGTACGCCACCCACGGCGAGGCCGGGTACACCACCCTGGAGCGCATCTGGGCCCGCCCCACCGCCGAGGTCAACGGCATCGGCGGCGGCTACCAGGGCCCCGGCAGCAAGACGATCATCCCGGCCGGCGCGGTGGTCAAGCTGTCGTTCCGCCTGGTCGCCGGCCAGGACCCCGACCATGTGGAGAAGGCCGTGCGCGCCTGGGCCGCCGAGCAGGTGCCCGCGGGGATCCGCTCCGAGATCACCTTCGGTGCGGCCACGCGCCCGTGCCTGACGCCCCTGGACCACCCGGCCCTGCAGTCCGTGGTCCGCGCCATGAGCCGGGCCTTCGGCACACCCGTCCGCTTCACGCGCGAGGGCGGCTCGGGTCCGGCCGCCGACCTTCAGGAGGTGCTCGGCGCGCCCGTGCTCTTCCTGGGCATCTCCATCCCGTCCGACGGCTGGCACGCGCCGAACGAGAAGGTCGAGCTCGACCTTCTGTTCAAGGGCGTCGAGACCAGCGCGTACCTGTGGGACGACCTGGCGGAGCACTGGCGTGGTGCGCCCTGACGGGCGGCCACCGGCAGGGGCGCCCTTGGGCCGGGAGCACACTGGAAAGGCCGCCGCGCAGCTCCAGGCCCCGCCGCACGCGGACGTCTCCTGTCGCGCGTCCTGCTGAACCACAGCCGAAACAACCGTTGCACCGGGGGAATGGGAAGCACTCGTGACCACCTGGACCGATCACACCGCCGACCGACCCATCTCGCTCACCGCGCCCAGCGGCATCGACCGGGCCGCCCACCACCGGCTCGACGAGGCCTGGCTGGCCGCGGCGTGGAGCCACCCCTCCACGCGCTGCTTCGTGGTCTCCGGCGGCCAGGTCCTGATCGACGAGACGCCCGACGGGCGGACCGTGCTCGTCATGACCCCCACCTTCGAGGCCCCTCCCACCGAGGCGCACCGCTACTTCCTGGGCACCGACGAGGACGGCGTCAGCTACTTCGCCCTGCAGAAGGACTCCCTGCCCGGCCGCATGGACCAGTCCGCCCGCCCGGCCGGCCTGCGCGAGGCCGGCCTGCTGCTGTCCCCGCGTGACGCGGGCCTGATGGTGCACGCGGTGGCCCTGGAGAACTGGCAGCGGCTGCACCGCTTCTGCTCCCGCTGCGGCAAGCGCACCGTGATCGCCGCGGCCGGCCACATCCGCCGCTGCCCGGCCTGCGGCGCCGAGCACTACCCGCGCACCGACCCCGCGGTGATCATGGCCGTCACCGACGAGGAGGACCGCATCCTGCTCGGCCGTCAGGTGCACTGGCCCGAGGGCCGCTTCTCCACGCTCGCCGGTTTCGTCGAGCCCGGGGAGTCCGTCGAGCAGGCGGTGCGCCGCGAGGTCCACGAGGAGGTCGGCGTCACCATCGGCCGGGTCGAGTACGTCGCCAGCCAGCCCTGGCCGTTCCCGTCCAGCCTGATGCTGGGCTTCATGGCCCGGGCCACCTCGACCGACATCACCGTCGACGGCGACGAGATACACGAGGCCCGCTGGTTCTCCCGCGAGGAGTTGTGCGCGGCCTTCGACTCCGGCGAGGTCCTGCCCCCCTACGGCATCTCCATCGCGGCCCGCCTCATCGAGATCTGGTACGGCAAGCCGCTGCCGACCCGGACCGCCGTCTGAGCCGGGGCGCCGAGAGCGCCGTGGCCCCGGACGAGGACGAGCGGACGGGCGGAACGGGGCGGGGGACGGGCGGCGGAACGGGCGAGCGAGGGCAAGCGGAGCGGAACGGAGGAAACGGCGGGGAGAACCGGGAGGGTCCCGAAACCGGAAGAGCCGGGAAGCCGGGAAACCGGGAAAACCGAGGGGGCAAGCCGGGGGAGCCCACAGGACGACGAGAAGGCGGCTTCCCGGGCCCCGGGAAGCCGCCTTCCGCGCATGGGCGAGACGCGTCGGATCAGACGCCGAGCTTCTGCTTGACCTGCGCCAGCGACGGGTTGGTCAGGGTCGTGCCGTCCTCGAACAGCAGAGTGGGAACGGTCTGGTTCCCGCCGTTCGCCTTCTCGACGAAGGCCGCGGACTCCGGGTCCTGCTCGATGTTGATCTCGGTGTAGGCGATGCCCTCGCGGTCCATCTGGCTCTTGAGCCGACGGCAGTACCCGCACCACGTGGTGCTGTACATCGTCACAGTGCCCGGCATGTCTCGTGCGCTCCTTCGGCAGGTTGAGGACTTGGGAACAGCACTGAGGAAACGTACGCCATCGGCCCGGCATTCCCGCCGGGGGTATCCAGGACCGGCACGGGCATGACATATGTCATGTCTGCCGCGCCCGCTGCCGCACATGCCTTATTCGCCCTGTTCGTCGTATCGGTCTCGTTCATCGCATCTGTCGTATCGGTCGCATCAGTGTGACTGCGAGGGCCCGCCTGTGGACAACCGGCTCGTCCGTCTCCCGCGACCTGGCAGCATGGCTGTGTGACAGCAGCAACGCACTCCCCGCTCTTTTCGCCGATCCCGGACTCCGCCGACGCGGTGCTCGACGGGCTCGACCCGGAGCAGCGCGAGGTGGCCACCTGTCTGCGCGGGCCGATGTGCGTCCTGGCGGGTGCCGGCACCGGCAAGACCCGCGCGATCACCCACCGCATCGCCTACGGGGTACGGGCGGGGATCTACCAGCCCTCCAGCGTGCTCGCCGTCACCTTCACCAACCGGGCGGCCGGCGAGATGCGCGGCCGGCTGCGCCAGCTCGGCGCGCACGGGGTGCAGGCCCGCACCTTTCACTCGGCCGCCCTGCGTCAGCTGCAGTACTTCTGGCCGAAAGTGATCGGCGGCGCCATGCCCCGGCTCGTCGACCGCAAGATCCAGCTCGTCGCGGACGCGGCCGCCGCCTGCGGGATCCGTCTGGACCGGGGCGAGCTGCGGGACGTCACCGCGGAGATCGAGTGGGCCAAGGTCACCCAGACCGTCCCGGCCGACTACGGCCTCGCCGCCGCGAAGGCCGGCCGTGAGACCCCCCGCGACCCGGCCGAGATCGCCCGGCTGTACTCCCTCTACGAGGACCTCAAGCAGGACCGCTCCGTCATCGACTTCGAGGACGTCCTGCTGCTGACCGTCGCCATCCTGCAGGAGCGGCACGACGTGGCGGAACAGGTCCGTGCCCAGTACCAGCACTTCGTGGTGGACGAGTACCAGGACGTCAACCCGCTCCAGCAGCGCCTGCTGGAGCTGTGGCTGGGCGAACGGGACAGCCTGTGCGTGGTCGGTGACGCCAGCCAGACGATCTACTCGTTCACGGGGGCGACCCCGGACTATCTGCTCGACTTCCGCGCACGGCACCCCGGAGCCACCGTCGTCAAGCTGGTCCGCGACTACCGTTCCACCCCGCAGATCGTCCACCTCGCCAACGGGCTGCTCGCCCAGGCCCGCGGCCGGGCCGCCGACCACCGGCTGGAACTGGTCTCCCAGCGCGCCCCGGGCCCCGACCCCGTCTACACCGAGTACACCGACGAGCCCGCCGAGGCCGAGGGCGCCGCCCGCCGCATCCAGGAGCTCGTCGCCTCCGGCGTCCCGGCGAGCGGGATCGCCGTCCTGTTCCGCACCAACTCCCAGTCCGAGACCTACGAGCAGGCGCTCGCCGACCTCGGGGTGCCCTACCAGCTGCGCGGCGCGGAACGCTTCTTCGACCGGCCCGAGGTGCGCAAGGCGGTGATCGCGCTGCGCGGCGCCGCCCGCTTCGGCGGCAACGACTCCCTTCTCGACGACGCCGTCGACCTGCCCTCCCAGGTGCGTGCCGTGCTGTCCGCGGAGGACTGGACCCCGCAGCCGCCGGCCGGCTCCGGCGCGGTCAGGGAGCGCTGGGAGTCACTGGCCGCCCTGGCCCATCTGGCCCAGGACTTCGCCGCCGCCCGGCCGGACGCCACCCTGAGCGACCTCGTGGCCGAGCTCGACGAGCGGGCGAACACCCAGCACGCCCCCACCGTCCAGGGCGTCACCCTCGCCTCGCTGCACTCCGCCAAGGGCCTGGAGTGGGACGTGGTCTTCCTGGTCGGGGTCACCGAGGGCATGATCCCGATCACCTACGCCCGGACCGACGAACAGATCGAGGAGGAGCGCCGCCTCCTCTACGTCGGTGTCACCCGCGCCCGTGAGCAGCTGTACGTCTCCTGGGCGCTGTCCCGTTCGCCCGGCGGCCGTCCCCACCGCCGCCCGAGCCGCTTTCTCGACGGGCTGCGGCCGGGCTCGGCCGGCCCCGCGGGCCGGGGCCTGCCCGGCGTCTTCGGGGGCATCGAGCGGGGCTTCGCCGCGACCGCCGGGGCCGCGGAGGCCGCGGACCCCATGGGGACCGCGGGGTCGTCCGTTCCGCGGCGCACCCGGCGCGCCCCCGCCCGGTGCCGGGTCTGCGGACGCACCCTCACCGGCGGCGGCGAGCTGAAGCTGATGCGCTGCGAGGACTGTCCCTCCGACATGGACGAGGGCCTGTACGAGCGGCTGCGCGAGTGGCGGGCGGAGCAGGCCGGGCGCAGCGGACAGCCCGCCTTCTGCGTCTTCACCGACAAGACCCTGATGGCGATCGCCGAGTCCGTTCCGGACGACGAGTACGAGCTGGCACGCATCCCCGGGGTCGGGATGCGCAAGCTGCGCCGGTACGGCGCGGATGTTCTGGCCATCTGCGCAGGTCAGAAGCCTGGGACAGAAACGGGCCAGAACTGATGCGAACTCGTCGGGAAAATAGTTTGCGCGCGCCCCGTCAAGCCCCATAGGTTCTTGGACACGGGAACGGTGGCCTTCCTGAGGCCCCGATTCCGTGTTGTACTTGTGCATCCGTCCACATGGGCTGGTTCATCCCAGTCCTTCGAGACGTCGAGAGGAGGCGATTCCAGTGATCAGCATCAAGAGCAGCTCCTTCAGCAGCGTCAAAATGGCCGATCGCTCGGTTGCCTCCCCGTGCATGCTCGGCGTCTCGCACCAGGGCACCGGTGTGTCCGGCGTGCCCGCCATTCGCCCGGCGTCCTTTGCGGCTCTCGCGGGCCTTTCCGTCCGTGAGCGTGACGAGCGACCGACCAAGGCACTGGGAGCAGTATCGGCGCAGGCGCAGGCCTATGCCTTTGCGGCGACCGGTGCCGAAAACCGGAAGCAGACGACGCAGCACCACCTGATGTGGGCCTTCCGTGGGCCAAAACCCTGGAGTGATCCATCCTGATCTCTGATCAGGCCGGCGCCTTCAGGGCCGCGGAACCCCATCCGGGATCCGCGGCCCTTCTGTTTTCCCCGAACGGGGAGAGCGGAGCACAAGGCGCCTTGGGACAAGTGAAGAACGCGGTACCCAGCCGACATCCGGCCTACCGGCCGGTCCGACCAGACGAGGAAGACGAACCGTGCAACTCGAAGCGCACGCCCCGTCCGCACCACCTTCCGGCACGATCCCCAAAACCGGTCTCACGGAGGACCCTGCATTGACCGCGCTCACCGCGCTCGACGACGCCATCGAGAAGCTCGACGTACCCGTTCCGTGCCGTACCTACGACCCGGAGGTCTTCTTCGCCGAGTCGCCGGCGGACGTGGAGTACGCCAAGTCCCTCTGCCGCACCTGCCCGCTGATCGAGGCCTGCCTCGCCGGGGCCAAGGAGCGGCGTGAGCCCTGGGGCGTCTGGGGTGGAGAACTGTTCGTCCAGGGTGTCGTCGTCGCCCGGAAGCGGCCCCGTGGCCGCCCGCGCAAGAACCCGGTCACGTCATGAGCACCCCGGGAACGATCGACCGTCCTCTCACGCGCGACCCCCAGAAGCAGGCCCCGATGAAACCGTCCACCCGTGAACCCTCAGGTTCCGCGACCGAAGACGTCACCACCACCGGCGCGAACGCCTCGCGCCAGAACAGGACCCGAGAGATGCAACTCATCCCAGAAGCCCTGGCCCGTGCGCATATGCATGAGCGGTTGCGCGAGGCGGAGCGGCAACGCCCGGCCGCGCGCCTGGCTGCTGCCCGCCGGTTGCAGCGCCGCGCCGAGCGCGTCTCGCTGCGCGCCCGCCGTGCGCTCGCCATGGCGGTGATGCAGCAGTAGCCGGCCGCACGGCGTGCACCGCCCGGTGACGGCCTCCCGCCCGGGAGGCCGCCGACTCTCCCCGCGGGGGCCGGTCCGGACGAACGGACCGGCCCCCGCGGTGCGTTGCGCCCGCCGTGCCGCGGTCCGGAGGTATCGTCGCCGGGTGACGAGTCTTTCCGATCTTTCCGAAGGGACGGGCCACGGCGACACCGGCCCGGAACGTCCCGCCTGGAAGTGCTCGCGCTGCGGCACCCCGGCCGACGGCCCGCGGCCCACCTGGACCTGCTCCGTGGAAGGCGGCGTACGGCGCTACTTCTGCGACGCCTGCTCCCGGAAGAACCTCCGTGCGATCGAGGGCCGGCTCGACTCGGCCTGGTGGTAGGTCCCGTCCTGCCCGGTGACAGGTCCCGTCCGCGCTCAGGCCTCGGCGGCCGTCCGCCCGGCCTCCGTGTCCCCGCCGTCCGGGCCGGCGGCGTCGGCGGTGAAGCCGGGCAGCCACTGCTCCAGCTCCTCCCTCAGCCGCACCGTCGCCCCCAGCTGGCACAGCACTCCGATCGTGCTGAGCGTGACGCGGTGTATCAGCAGATACGCCGGCGGCAGGTTGAGCTGCTTGCCCAGCTGGTAGGCGGGGGAGCGGGGGTCGGCGATCCGGACCGCCTGGCTGCGCATCCAGTCACGGGTGAAGGTGAACTCCTCCACCCGGGCCGGCTCGATGATCGGCAGCAGATAGTCGAGGACGGCGTCGGGGTCCAGCTCGATGGACTCCTTGACGAAGCCCTCCGCGCACAGCATCCGGTAGACCGCTTCCGCCTCTCCGTCCAGCGCCATGCGCAGGGACTGGCCTATGGGCACCGGCAGCCCTCCGGGGAGCCGGTCGACGGTGCCGAAGTCCAGGACGCCCAGCCGCCAGTCGTCCTCGCCGCCGGGTCCGCCGGGCAGGAGACGGAAGTTTCCGGGATGCGGGTCGGCGTGCAGCAGGCCGGTGCGGGCCGGGCCCGAGAACAGGAAACGGGCCAGCAGCTGTCCGGCGCGGTCGCGCTGCTCCCTGGTGCCGTCCGCGATCACCTCGGACAGCGGGACGCCGTCCATCCATTCGGTGACCAGGACCTGTTCACGCTGATGGACGACCGCGGGGACCACGACGTCCGGGTCGCCCTCGAACTCCTCGGCGTGCGTCTGCTGGGCCTGTGCCTCCAGGCCGTAGTCCAGCTCCTCGGAGACCCGGTCCTTGAGTTCGGCGATCAGCGGCTTGATGTCCATCCCGGGGATCAGCGGCCCCAGCAGCCGGGCGAATCTGCTCAATTGGTTCAGATCGGACAGCAGGGCCTCGCCGGCGCCCGGGTACTGGACCTTGACCGCCACCTCGCGGCCGTCGTGCCACACCGCCCGGTGCACCTGCCCGACGGAGGCCGCCGCGGCCGGCTTGTCCTCGAACTCCTCGAACAGTTCACGCCAGTTCGCACCGAGCCGCTCCTCCAGCACGGCGTGCACGGTGCGGGTCGGCATCGGCGGCGCGGCCTCCTGGAGCCTGGTCAGCGCGGCCCGGTAGGGCCCGGCGATCTCCTCGGGCAGCGCCGACTCGAAGACGGACAGCGCCTGCCCGAACTTCATCGCCCCGCCCTTGAGCTCGCCGAGCACCTTGAACAGCTGCTCGGCCGTGCGCTGCTGCAGCTCGCGGCCGACGAGTTCGGCGGACTCGCCGACGATCCGTTTGCCGAGGCCCCAGGTCGCTCTCCCGGCGAAACCGAGCGGGAGCGCGGCGAGCTTGGCGGTCCGGGTGACCGCCTTCCGGGGAAGATCAGACATGAGCCCTCCAAGTCCCAGCAAGCCGCGCCGCGTCCGCCTCACGGCAAGGCGTCGATGACGGCCCGTGCCCAGCCATTGTCCCGCGTGCCGCCCTGTCCCCCGAGGGCTGCTCCCCCTCGGTTTTCCCCGCGGCCTCGCACGGGCAGGCGGGATGCGGCGGCAACGGCCGCTCCCGCCAGGTCAGCCCCGGCAGGGACACCTCCCAGCGGGCGCCCGCGCTGGAGGGCAACGCCCCGTCCAGGAAGGCCAGGGCGTGCCCGGCCGCCAGGGCGGCCACCGTCGTGGCGAGAGATACGTCACAGGGGCGTACCGGGCGCGGTCCTCCCGAACGCCACTGCGCCACCAGACGCGGCCAGGCCGGGTCCCGGTCCGTGCGGTTCAGTTGCAGACAGCCGGCGCAGCTCGTCTCGCCGGGCAGGACGAGCGGACCCACGACACCCGTGCCCTCCACCACCCCGGCGTGGAGATGGGGAATGCCGGACTCGACGAGAGGAGCGGTCTGGGCCGGGTCGGGTGCGTGCACGGCGACGTCGTCCCGCGGGGCGAGGACCACCAGGGAGAAGCCCTGCCCGGCGGAGGCGTCCTGCCCGGCCGGCCCCCGAGGGGAGCGCCGGACCGGACGGCCGGGCGCGGCCCGGCACACGGCCCGCCGTGCCGCGGCGTCCCGGCGCTCGCCGACGGCCTCGGCGGGCAGCCCGCCCGGGGCGACGTCCCACGGCTCCACACGGCCGCCGTCGCGCACGTCGACCTCGCCGACCCCCGCGCCGGACAGCAGCGCGGCCAGCGCGGCACCCACCCGGCCCGCGCCCCGGACCTGCACGCGCAGGCCGCGCCGGGCCGCCAGACGCCCGATCGCCGCGCCCGGCTCGCGCGTGACCAGGGAGAGCGAGGCCAGATCGGGCGCCAGCCGGTCCATGACCTCCTTCTGCTCCCGCAGCGCGTCCGCCTCGGTGCCGCCGCCCCGGGCGTCGTCGAGGAGCCCCGCCCGGGCCAGCCGCTCCACCAGGCGGTCCACATGGCCGTCGGGCAGGTCCATGCGCCGCCCCTCCTCGCGCAGAAGGGGCAGTCCGCGCGTGCCGTTGAGCAGGTTCAGGAAGCTGCCCGTAGCGGTGTCCACCGGGCCCAGGGTCAGCGCGTGCGCCGGTGTCATCCCGAACTGCACGGTGTTGAGATCACGCCAGCCGCGCCTGAGCGCGGGTTTCACCATCGGATGCATGCGAGCCCCCGTAGCCCGAAGAACGAAGCGAGGGCCAGCATGCCCGCTTCCGCCGACGGGTGCGGAAAGTTGTCCACAGGTTGGGGATGTTCGTCGTACAAGCAGGACGTCGGGTGAAGGGTCGGTGAGGAACCGCTCCGGACCCGGGGCGTCCCGCATCCGCACCCGGTGACGTCGAGGCGTGTCCGCCGGCCCGCCGCGCCGGGACGGCCCCGGCGCGGCGGGCCGGCCCTGCCACCCGGCCCTTGGGAGACGGGCG
>NZ_MUME01000321.1 GCF_002155915.1 Streptomyces thermovulgaris
GGCCCCGTGCGTGTCCGGCCGGAGGGCGCCGCAGAAGGCGGCAGAGGGCGGACAGAAGACGAACGGGGCCGTGCCGAAGGTGTGTTGCCGCGACGGTGCCCGAGCACGGGGCCGAACCCGCGGGCAGCACCGGCGCCACCCGCCCTTCCGGCTGCGGCCGCTCCTCGCACGAGCGTTTCCCTCAAGTGCTCCTTCGCTCCTGCTCGCTCCCTTGCCGCACGTGGCCGGAGATGTGCCGCATTACCGGCAGCGGGGTGCACCGGGTTCCACGCCTCTCTCATCCCCTCATGCCTCAAGAAAGCGCATGAAACGATCATTCGCTTGCAAGGGAGAGGCTGAGCGGTCGGTGAGATCTACAGTGCTGTAGAAATCTCTGAAGGAGGCGGACCCCGACGGCCCGTCTCCCAGGCCCGGACGGACGGGCCAGTCGCCGCAGAAGAAGGAGCAAGGGCACTAGATGCCGGAACAGCACGACCACATCCCCGACATCGCATTCCGGTCCTTCCGCGGAGAACTGGCACGCCGCTGCCGGGCCGTCACCGAATCCCGCTGGTTCGCCCTCGCCGTCTTCGCCCTGATCGTGCTCAATGCCGCGCTGCTGGGCCTGGAGACGTACTCCGGTCTGGCGGCCCGGTGGCACCGGGGATTACTGCTGGCCGAACAGGCATGCCTGGTCGCGTTCACCGCCGAGATCCTGATACGGCTGGCCGCGCACGCCGACCGCCCCCGCGGCTTTCTCAAGGACGCCTGGAACGTCTTCGACCTGATCGTGATCCTGTGCGCCTTCCTGCCCTTCGTCCGCGAGAACACCACGGTGCTGCGACTGCTGCGGCTGGCGCGTGTGCTGCGCACCGCCCGCTTTTTGCCGCAGGTGCGCATCGTGCTGGTCGCCATCGTCCGCAGTCTGCCCGGCACCCTGAGCTTCCTCGTGGTCGGCGCCCTGCTGCTGTACGTGTACGCCATGATCGGCTGGGTCTTCTTCGGCCGTCACGACCCCGAGCACTACGGCTCCATCGGCCGCGCCGCCCTGACCCTCTTCCTGCTGATGACCCTGGACGGTGTCGGCAACGCGGTGCACAGCGGGCTGGAGGTGTCGCGCTGGAGCCTGCTCTACTACGCCTCCTACGTCCTGCTGGGCTCCTTCGTCCTGGTCAACGTCCTCGTCGGTGTCGTCATCACCTCCCTGGACGAGGCCCGGGAGATGGAGAAGGACAAGCCGGCCGAACGGGCCGCTCCCGCCGTCGCCGCGGACGACCGGAAACTCCTCCTGGAGCGGATCACGGCACTTCGCGGCGCCCTGGACGAACTCGAACGCGACCTCGCCCGGACGGCGCCACCGCAGGCCGGACGGGCGGCACTTGCCGTTCCGGCGGTCGTCGGCCGCCCGGTGTCCGGCACCGCTCGCAGACGGCGACGGTCCGCCGGCCGGCGGCGGTCCGCAGGGCGGCGGACCTCCAAGCGACGCCGATGAGACTGCGGCGGATCCATGCCGCCCACGCGGAAAGGTGCCGGCCGGCATCGGCCGACACAGCGACGAGAAAGGCGATGTGACGGAGCGACGGACACATCGCAGACCGAACCGCCTCCGTTCCGGCGGCCGGCACCGGCCCGCCCCGGCCCCGGCCGCGACGCACCGGGACGGTCCCGTAGCGTCGAGCCGGGGCGCACGGCCGGACACCACGGCCGTTTCGAGGGGGTAGTGGCGGGGGCGGTCTGTGGCTCTTCTCACAATCCGGGGCGAAAGCCGCCCGAAGTGACGGGCGCCACGTCAACAGGCGTGCTTTTTGTCTACCTTCGCCTCTCGGTTCCCTTTTTGTCGATCCTTTCCCGAGGCCTGCCCGTGTCGTACCCGCCGTCCTCATCGCCCTCCAGGACCGCCGCCTCCAGCCGTTTCCGGCGCGCCGGTGCCTGTGCCGCTGTGCTTCTGGCCTCGGCGGCAGCCCTGTTCTCCGCCGGCGCGTCACCCGCGGTCGCCGCACCGGCGGAGCAGGACCAGATCGGTGCCGTGGTCCAGCCCCGCTCCAAGGCACGCGTCACGGCGGCGGTGCTCGGCCTGGACGAAGCGGGCCGCGAGCCGGTGCTGTACGGCCGGGACGACCTGTACGACACCGCGAGCATCGTCAAGGTCGACATCCTCGCGGCACTGCTGCTCCAGGCGCAGGACGAGGGCCGGCAGCTCACCGCCCGGGAACGCGCGCTCGCCGAACCGATGATCCGCACCAGCGACAACGAGGCGACGAGCGTGCTGTGGCGGAAGATCGGCCGGGCGCCGGGGCTGGAGGCGGCCAACAGGCGCCTGGGGCTCGTCTCGACGAAGGGCGGCCCCGGCGGGAAGTGGGGACTGACGCAGACCACGGCAAGCGACCAAATACGGCTGCTGCGGGCCGTGTTCGCTCCGGCCGGGATGTCGAGGGCCCACTCGTCGCCGCTGAACGCGCAGTCCCGCGCCTACATCCAGTCGTTGATGAGCCGCGTCGCCAAGGACCAGGCGTGGGGCGTCTCGGCGGCCTCCGACACCGAGGGGGCGCTGAAGAACGGCTGGTTGCAGCGCACCACGTCCGGCCTCTGGGACGTCAACAGCATCGGACGGATCACCGTGGACGGACGCCCCTGCCTCGTCGCCGTCCTGTCGGACGGCAGTGCGTCGATGCGTGACGGAGTCTCCCTGGTGGAGCGGACGGCACGCCGGGCGGTGGCGGCGGCCCGGCGCTGACCGCGCGTGCCCGCCGCCGGCCGAGCACGCGGTACGCCTGCTGCCGGGCGCACCGCCGTCCGGGCACGGCCGCCGTCCCGGCCTGCGCCGGCGGAGCCGCACGGGCAGAACGGCGGGAACCCGGTCGCCGAACCGGGCGCACCCCTTCCGGGCCTTCCACGACGGCGCGCCCACGGCGGCGTTTCACGGGATTCACGGGACGGGGGAGGGGCTCGACCGGGAGGCGTCCCTCACCTCTCGAGGAGCTTCCGCGCGACCCGCGCCGCCGCTTCGCACTCGGCCGCGGCGGGGGACAACTCGCTGAGCGTGTCGAGATCGGTGTCCTGCCGCAGCTCCGTCTCCCAGGCCTCGGCGAGCCTTTCCCGCTCCGTGCGCGGCAGCCCCTGGACCTGCTCCCGGTGGCGCGGGTCGAGGGCGGCCAGGAAGCGCTCGACGGTGTCGATGGGCATGTCCTTCTCCTTCGATCACGGGGTGCTGATCCGGTACGGGCGGTGCACGGAGGGTGACCGCCCTCCTGCGCGCCGGGGCCGGCGCACCGTGCCTTCCGCATGGCACCCACGGTCGCGCGACGGCATCCGGCGACACCTGGTGACGTCCCGGTCACGTCCGGCGACGGCATCTCCTCTCCGCGCCCTGCGACACTTCGACACCTCGCCGCCGACCGCCGCATGGGACCGGGTACCCCGCCGCCCGGACGGCGACCGCCGCAATGGACGAACCGGGACGCGGAGCGCCCGCACGTCATGCCGGTCCGACGAACGAGCCGCTCATGAGCGGCGCCGGATCCGCGCACTGCCGACCGGGGCCGTGTGAGGGACCATGGGGAGGGGAGGGCAGGGACCGGCGACGACTCGAGAGGAGGCGTCGGCAGTGGGATCTGGCGAAGCCTCCCGGCAGCGTGCCGGACACGAGGAGCCGGCCCCGTCGGGCGGGCTGCTGGACCTGCTCAGTGTCTCCGCGATCGTCCTGGACGCGCGCGGACGCGTGGTGTTCTGGAGCCCGCAGGCGCAGCAGATCTTCGGCTACCGAGCCCACGAGGCCCTGGGGCAGTACGCGGCCAGGCTGATGGTCGACGAGCGGCAATGGAAGCAGGTCGCGGAGCTGTTCGCCCAGGTGATGGAGGAGGGCACGAGCTGGGCGGGAGCCTTTCCCGTCCGGCACAAGGACGGCAGCACCCGGCTGGTGGAGTTCCGCAACGTACGGCTGGAGGGCGAGGACGGGGCCTTCTACGCCCTGGGCATCGCCGTCGACCACGCTGCCCTGAAACGCGCGGAGCGTGACCTGGCGCTCACCGCGCGTCTGTTCGCCCAGTCCCCGATCGGACTGGGGATCGTGGACACCGACCTGCGGTATCTGGTGGTCAATCCCACGCTGGCGCGCATCAACGGCAGGCCGGAGCATCAGCAGGTCGGCCGGACCGTCCGCGAGGTGCTGGACTTCATGGATCCCACTCCGATCGAGGAGGCGATGCGCCGTGTCCTGGACAGCGGCGAGCCGCTGCTGGACCAGTTCGCCGTGGCCCCCACCCCCGCCGATCCGAGCGGCCGCGACCACGCCTGGTCGGTCTCCTACTACCGGCTCGAGGACAGTGCCGGCCAGGTGCTCGGACTCGCCGTCGAACTCGTGGACGTCACCGAGCAGTACCGCGCGTCCGCCGAGGCCGCCACGGCACGGCGACGCCTGACCCTGATCGCCGACGCCTCGGCACGCATCGGCACCACCCTCGACGTGGAGACCACCGCCGGCGAGCTGGCCGAGAGCTGTGTGCCGGAGCTGGCCGACGTGGCCGCCGTCGATCTGCTGGACGCCGTGCTGCGGGGCAACGACCGGAGCTGGGAGCCCAGCGGCACGGCCGCCATCCGCACACTGGCGCTCACCGCCTACGGCGTTCCGACCTTCTCCTTCCCCGTCGGACACATCGCCCGGTACGCCCCCGACCACCTGGTCACCCAGTGCATGACCACCGGCCGGCCGGCCCTCGCCCCGCATCTCACCGGCGAGGAACTGGCCGCCGTCGCCCCGGAGCACGCCGCCGCCGTCCTCAACCGGGCCGGAGCACACTCCTGTCTGGCCGTCCCGCTCGTCTCGCGCGGCCATGTGCTGGGCGCCCTGGCCCTCGCACGCGGCCGCAACCCGGCGCCGTTCACCGACGACGACGCCGTGCTGGCCCTGGATCTCGCCGCCCGCGCGGCCATCAGCATCGACCACGCCCGCTACTACCAGAACCAGCGTCAGGCCGCCGAGAACCTCCAGCGCAGCCTTCTGCCCCAGAAGCCCCCGTACCGTCCGGGCGTGGACACCGCCTGCCGCTACCAGCCCGCCTCGTCCATCTCCGGCATCGGCGGCGACTGGTACGACGTCATCGCCCTGCCCGACGACAAGACGGCCCTGGTCATCGGAGACGTCATGGGCAGCGGTACCGCCGCGGCCACCACCATGGGCCAGCTGCGCACGGCCACCCGCACCCTGGCCGCACTCGACATGGACCCCGCCGAACTCCTGCACCACCTCGACCGCATCACCGTTGACCTGGAGCAGCAGTTCGCCACCTGCACCTATGCCGTGTACGACCCGCACCGCGCCGACTGCCGCATCGCCGCCGCCGGGCACCTGCCGCCGGTGCTGCTCCCCGCCGGCGGCGCCCCGCGGTTCCTCGACGTCCCCACCGGAGCACCCCTCGGGGTGGGCCACATCTCCCCACGGACCGCCCAGTTGCGGATCGGGCCGGGGGACGGCCTCCTGCTCTACACCGACGGCCTCGTCGAAACCCGCAGCAGCTCCCTGGAGGAGCGACTGGACCTTCTGCTCCGGCTCCTCGCAGGTCCCCCGGGTCCTCTGGAGGAGACCTGCGACCACCTCCTGCAGCAGCTGCGCCACCCCGACGAACCCGACGACGTCGCCCTTCTCATGGCCCGTATGCGGTGAGCGGCATGACGTGTGCGCGGTGGCCGTCATGACGTGTGTGCGGTGAGCGTCGTGGACCGGGCGCGGTGAGCACCGCAGCCGTGTCACCGCGGCACCACCGATGCCGCCAGGACGCCGCCAAGACATCGGGAAGACGCGGGAAGGCACCGGCGGGACGCTGCCGAGACACTGCAAGGACGCACTGCCGCGGTCGAGTTCGGCATGCCTCGGCACACCGACGGACGGTGCGGGCCGGTCGCCGACGCATACGCCATCGCAGGGGCGGCGGCGGATGCGTCGGCACGTTCCCCACGGGCGACGACCGCCTGGGTCACTCATGCGGCCGGGACGAGGCGACGGCTTCAGCCGTCGGCGGGCTCCGGCTGTGCCTGCGCCTGCACCGGTGCCGGCTCCGGAGCGTCGGAGGCCGTGTAGAACACCGACGTGCCCTGCTTGGTGCGCTGTGCCTGGCCCTTGGCCACCAGACTTTCGAGCGCGGTCCGTACGACGGTGGTGCTGATGCGGCGGTCGGGGTGGGCCTGGCCCAGGGCGGTGGCGACCTCCGCCGCGGAGCGCGGCTCGTGCTGCTCACCGAGGTGGCCGCGGACGAGTTCGACCAGGGTGGGCCGGTTCGTCTTCCGGGCGGACGTCTTGGCCGAGGACTTCTTCGTGGAGGACTTCTTGGCCGGGGACTTCTTGCCGGCCTTGCTCTCCTTGCCCGAACTCCGTTTGGCAGAGCCGGACTTGGCTGTGGTCTTCCTGCGGGGTGCGGGCACCGGGACATCGCTCGTGCCGGCCGCCGCCGTGTCGAGCGCCTGCCGCATGTTCACCAGCACGTCGTGGTCGCGCTTCAGCGCGGCCAACTGGTTCTGCAACGACTCGATTTCGGCACTG
This sequence comes from Streptomyces thermovulgaris, assembly GCF_002155915.1. Lineage (GTDB taxonomy): Bacteria > Actinomycetota > Actinomycetes > Streptomycetales > Streptomycetaceae > Streptomyces > Streptomyces thermovulgaris. Next base: position 6,512 of record NZ_MUME01000321.1, read on the forward strand.
ATGCGTTCCTGCTCCTTCAGGTTCTGCTCCAGGTCGCCGGCCACTTGAGCGGCGTACTGCGATGCCAGATCAGTGACCGTCGTACTCTCGGGCATGGCCTTGGCCCCCTTCTCAATGGCTGATGACTCAACGGCTGATGACGGCGCGACGGGAGCACTGGTCGCACAGTGACCCTGCGCAGGAATACGCGCGCAGAGATACTGAGATACTACGGACGGGACGAACCAGTTGTTCGTCTCCACCCCATGGTGCGGGTCTCAGGACTTTTTGTCGCCCAGCTTCTCGATCAGGTCCTGCGCCTTGTCGACCGCGGTGTCGATGGTGCGGCTGTGCTTTCCGCCCGTCCTGTCGTCGATGAAGTCGCCGACCTTCTCCAGTCCTTCGGAGATTTTCTCGCCGTGGGCCCCGGCGATGTCCTCCACCTTGCTCTTGAGCTGGGAGAGGTTCTTGAGATCCTTCAACTTGTCGAACATCAGGCCTCCTTGATCTGGTCGAGAGAAGCGGGGGCGGCCGGCAGCATGATCTCACGGTGACCGGCGGACCCCGGTGAGTCGTTCCGTCCGGCTGCGGACGCGTTCCCCGCCCCCGCCGAGCCGGAGACAGGACGGCCGAGCAGCTCGGCGCAGTACCGGACTTGAGCATCCGGTCAGCGCAAGTTCCTTGAAGAAAAAGGGAGTTGGCCTTGCGGCCCGAAAGCGGGAGACACGGCCGGTGCGGCACCTTTCTCGGTCCGCTCGCGGAAGGGAAACCCTCGGCGGGGTTCCCTCGACGGGCCCGGCACGGAGGAGTCCCGGGGCGAGGCGGTGCCGACCCCGCCGGGCGGACAGCCGCGTGCGAGACCGACAGGACACCGCGGGCAGCACACCGCGGGCAGGGCACCGCGAGCAGAGCCTCGTGCAGGGCGGACCCCGGAAGGCGGAGTCACGCCCCGGTGAGGCGGCCGGGGCGCCCCCGGCGCCGGCAGCTGACTCCCCGTGACTTCGGACGGCTTTTCGAAACCGCCACCCGCCCGGAGCAGAGCACCGCACGGCGACGGGCCCCGGCCCCGACCGGGCGACACCCGAGTCCCTCCGACCGGCTGCCGGCGCCCCGGCGAGGAGGTCTCACGGCGCGCTTCCGCTGCTGACGCCCCCTCCACCAGGGGCGGTGCCCCCGCCGATGGGCCGCACGGGGGAAATCCCGGACCGGTCAGGCGTACGTCCCCTCGCCCGGAAGCCGCGGAACAGGGGGAGAGAACCGGCCGACCAGGGCCGTTCCGCGTTTTTCCTGACAGGCCGTTCGTTACGGCCTCCGCTTCCGTCCGGCCGTCATCGCCACGCTGTTCGCCCTCCAATACGCCCCGCTGTTCGCCCACGCGGATGTATCGGGTGAAGCATCGTCATCCGAATGCAGCGCTCCGGTGGTGGCCCGTCAGAAATCCGCTGAAGGTGATCACGTCGCACCTGCGATTCCCGATTGAGTGGGCGTTGGGCCGGCTCTCGTAGTCGCGACGGAAGGAACACCCATGCGTATCACCCGTACTCTGCTCACCTCCGCGGTGGTGGCCGCCTCCGTAGCGCTCTCCGCGCCCGTGGCGTGCGCCGTGGATGTGGCCGCACTGTCGTCCTCGCAGGCCAAGGCGTCCCTGGTCAGTGACGCCCGGGGCGACGACTCCGACAACGGCAAGGACGACAAGGACTACGGCGGCAAGGACGGCAAGGACTACGGCGACAAGGACTACGGCGACAAGGACGACAAGGACTACGGCAACAAGGGCGACAAGGGCTACGGCGACAAGGGCGACCACGACCGCAAGGGCGGCCACCACAAGAAGGGTGACAAGCCGCACGGTGGTGTCCACGCCGGTGGCGGAGCCCTGGCCATGACGGTCGCCGACGGAGGCAGCAGCAAGAACAACGGCGACGACAACGGTTACGACAACGGCGACGACAACGGTTACGGCAAGGGCAAGGGCAAGGAGTCCGACGACTACGGCGACAAGGACGACAAGGACTACGGCGGCAAGGGCGACAAGGGCTACGGCGACAAGGGCGACCACGACCGCAAGGGCGGCCACCACTGGAAGGGCCACAAGCCGCACGGTGGTGTCCACGCCGGTGGCGGCGGTCTGGCGCAGTCGCCGGACACCCTGGCCCTGGGGAGCGTCCTGGTGCTTGGCGGCCTGGGCGCCGGCGCGTACATGCTCCGGCGTCGTCAGACGTCGGGCTCCGCGGCCTGACCTGCCACTGCTGTTCGTCACTGTGCTGTCGCGGTCTGCGTCCACTCCGGCGGAGAACGACGCAGGCCGCGACAGCGGCCTTTGAACCGTCGGGCGTCATCGGCGCCACCTCGTGACCGAAAGGCACCGTCCATGGCTTCCCCGCTTCCGCCTCAGACGCCGCAGCACGAGACCGGCTCCGCAAGGCGCCGCCGTCGGCTCCGCCTGCTGCTGCCCGCGGCAATGGTCGGGCTGGGCCTTGTGCTCATCCACCAGTCCGTCGACAACTCCATGACGCCCCTGAGGTATCCGCCCCCCGCGGCGGTCGCCTCCCACCGACCCGCGCCGGCCGCACCGGCAGCACCGGCCGCGCCGAGCGCGAGCACCAGTGCCGGCGCCTCCGACACCGACACGGCGGACACCGACGCCGACGACGCCGACGACGGGGCGCTGCCCCGGTCGGAGCCGACCCGGATCTCGATCCCGGACATCGCCGTGGACGCGCCGTTCACCAAACTGTCCCTCGACAAGGACGGACACCTCGCCCCGCCGCCGCCGGACGACACCAACCTGGTCGGCTGGTACCAGCACGGGGCCTCTCCCGGTGAGCGCGGCTCGGCGATCGTCGTCGGCCATCTCGACACCAAGACCGGCCCTGCGGTGTTCGCCGGTCTGAGTCAGCTCGAGCCCGGAGACTTTGTGGACATCGAGCGGGCCGACGGCACCGTCGCACGTTTCAAGGTCGACTCCGTGGAGATGTTCAGCAAGGCGGACTTCCCCGACGACCTGGTCTACGCCGACGCCCCGACCCCCGAGCTGCGCCTGATCACCTGCGGTGGCACCTACGACTACAAGAACCGGGACTACCGGGCCAACGTGGTCGTCTTCGCCCACCTCGACTCGAGCACCTCCTCCTGATCCCGCCGGCCCGTGCGCCGTGACGAGGCAGGGACGTCCCCTTCGGTGGCCGGACCTGCTTCCGGGGCGTCTCCCGGCTCCTCCGGCCGGAGCCGGAAGGGGCGGCGTCACGGAGCCGGCCGGCGGACCTCGGTGAACCACTCCTCGATCACCGCGGCGGCCTGGTCGAGCGCACCCGGCCTCTGAAGCCGGTGGGAGGCTCCCCGGACCTCGCGCACCGCGTGCGGGCCCGCGATCCGTTCGGCGGTCCGCCGGCTCGAGCGGAGATCCTCGGGGTCCTCACCGCCCTCCACGAACAGCACCGGCACACGGACCCGCTCCAGGGCCGCGTCGGCCGGCTCGGGCTGTCCGTCCCACAGGACCACCGCCGACACCTCCTCCGGCAATGCCGCCGCCGCGATCAGGGCGACGGCGGCCTCGGCCCCGGCGGCGAAGAGAATCACGGGCAGTGTCCGGGTGTCCGGCTGCGCCTTCAGCCAGTCGACCGCGGCGATCAGACGGCGGCCCAGCATGTCGATGTCGACACGCAGCTCGCCCATCGCCTCGGGCCGCCGGCCCTCGGTCTCGCTGAACAGATCCATGGCCAGTGTGCCGAACCCGGCCCTGTGCAGCTCGGCGGCGACGGACTGCGTGGCGGGGGTGTGGCGGGACGTGTGCACACCATGCACGAACAGCACGGTTGCCCGGGACGCATCGGGAACCACGAAGTCGCCCGACAATGTGAGGCGGTCGGCGGGCACCGACACCATCTCGGAGATCATGGGGATCACCTGCTCTCTCCGGTCGTGAGGGTTCGAAGGTCCGTCGCGTCCCGGACCTCTGGCCGGGTACCCGCCCGGCGGACGGGAATCCGGTCGATCCGCACGACCCCTCGCGGACGAGGCGACAGGTCCCCGGAACATTCACGGACCGCCACCCCCACCGGCGCCGGGCGCCGCGTGCCGGCCCGGGACACGCGGCCGGCCGGATCCTCCCGTCCGGCGGCCGGCGAGCGCCCGCACGCTTTTGACGGCCTTCCGGTGGTCCCGGTGATCTCGTCGTGCCGCAGGAGCGGACGTCCTTCCCCGCGGGGCCGCCCTCGTGGCGCGGTCCGTCCGGCGGCCCCATGACCGGGCGGCGGACGGGCATCCGCACTGTGCCGGGGCGGTGCGCGGGGCGGAGCACTCGCGGCCGGCGCCTGCCCGGATGCGGCAGGAGTCCGCGGAGAACGCGGGTGGAGGCCGGGGTGGGGGGGGAAGGAGGCGGATGCGGCACTGCCGGAGCCGGATCCTCTTCGTTTCGGCCGCCGCCGCGCCGGCAGCGGCGGCCACCGCCCTCGGGGTGGGGGCGGTTCGCCGCTGAGTCAGGGATCGCCTGTGCTCAGTGCCTTCGTTGCCGGCCTTTCCGGCAGCCCTTGGGCCGCCGGGGTCACTTGCAGAGCTTCAGGCCCTCGTCGATCACTTCGGTGAGGGGGATCTTGCTGCCCGGGTTGTCGGGGTCCTCGGCCCAGATCGGGTCGGGCGCGGGATGCCTTGCCTGAGCTGCGTCGTTGAGACCGTAGGTCCCTTCGGGGATGGTGAAGGTGACGGCCTGACCGCTGCAGGCGAGCGTGCCGGAGGCGACGGTGAACGGCCACGGCTTGATGGTGCGTTCGGATATGTGGCCGGCCGGCTCCGTGGTCTTCGCGGCAGTGCCGACGGAGGAGCCGCCGTCGGCGGAACCGCCGTCGGCGGTCGCACTGCCGGAGCAGGCGGTCAGAGCAAGAACACTGGAAACGGCGGCCGCGGCAGCAGTGGCGCGGATACGCATGGTTCACCCCAGGGGAGCGATGGTACGGATGGTAACCGACATCATCCGGGCTGTGATCACCGTGGCCAGAGGTTGTGCTGATCCCGTGATGGGATCGTGACTGACCGTTGCGATGTGTGCACCTCAGGGGCGGATATGCGCCACGGGGGTGTGACCGGAGGCACAGGAGGGGCGCCAGGGGCGGCTGGTGCCGGAGTGTTCCTCGTCCGCCCGGCATCGCGGCATTGTCAGGGGCATGAAACCGGCCACATGTCGCACCGTGCTCCGGGGGCTCCGCCACCCCCTGCTCCGGCGGTCCCCGCGGAAGACCGGCGACGGCCGGGGAGAGCGACGACGGCCCGACAAGGACGCGTGCCGGCGCGGGGCTGCGCAGCCCCGCGCCGGCACGATCCGAACGACGCTCCTCTAGGGGCGTGTGCGGGCCTGGCGCGCCCACTTCTGCAGCACGGGCACACAGGACTCGGCGAAGCGCTCGTAGTCGGCGGGCGTGTTGTAGACATGGGCCGACAGACGGAGGTAGCCGACCCCGTCGAAGCTGGTGAAGGCCGCCTCCACCCCCAGCTCGGCGGCGGCCCGGTCGCGCAGTGCGTCCGCCGCCGGACGGGTGGTTCCCAGGCCCTCGGGAAGACGGACCAGCCGCATGCCCGGCACGGGCATCCCGACGTCGACGCTCTCCTCCGCCCCTGCCGAGCCGGCGAACGCGGCGCCGATCACACGGGCGCCGTAGTCGGCGAGTTCGTCCATGTAGCGGCGGGCCGTCTCCCAGCCCCAGGTGCGTTCGACGAAGTCCAGGGCCGTGGGTGCCGCCAGGGGACCGGTGGCGTCCAGGGTGCCCTGCTGGTCGAAGCGGTACGGAAAGGGTTCCGCGGCGTTCCACGAGTCGATCAGCGGATGGAGGTCCTCGCGCAACGGGCCGCGGGCCACCAGCGCCGCCGTGCCACGAGGCGCGCAGCCCCACTTGTGGAGGTTGCCCACCCAGGCGTCGCAGACCAGGTTCTGGAGCGGAGCGGCAAGAAGTCCGGGAGCGTGCGCGCCGTCCACCAGCAGCGTGACGCCGCGCCGTGCCAGCTCGGCCCCGACCCGCTCCACCGGCAGTCTGCGGGCGGTGGCCGAGGTGATCTGGTCCAGCACCACGAGCGCGCACCGTTCGTCCACCTCGGCCATCACCGCCTCATGGGCCTCGTCCGCGTCGGCCGCGAGCGGCACCCGGGCCGTGCGCACCCGGCCGCCCCAGCGGCGGGCGAGCCGCTGCGCCCCCATGGTGACGGCGCCGTACCCGTGATCGGTGACGACCACGTCCCCGCCGGGACGCGCGGCCAGGGCGGCGTACACCGTGCTGGCGCCCGCGCTCGCGTTCGGCACGAGGGCCAGGTCCTCGGCGCCGACCCGCAGATGGTCCGCGATCGCGGCGCGCGCGGCGGCGATCCGGGCGGGCAGATGCGGAAACCAGACGACGGGGGCGCGCTCCATCTCGGCCCGCAGTTCGTTCTGCCGGTGCTGTGCGACCAGCGGAACGGCGCCGAAGGAGCCGTGGTTGAGATGCAGCAGGCCGGGGTCGAGCGACCAGGCCGCGGCGGCGGGCCGGCCGTCCTCCAGCAGCAGCGGGCGCGGTGCGGTGACGACCTCGGTCTCGCTCACAGGGCTCCTTGTGCGTCGCGGTTCGCAGTGCCTTGTCGCGCGGTTCGTTGCGCGCTCAATAATTGCTGATCGTACACATGGCCCGGACCGGGCCGATCGTCCATTTCTGAACCATGGCCGAAAACATTCAGGGAAAGACGCGGAAAGGCCAAGGCAGGCGTTTCCGCCGACCTCGTCGTGATACCTCTCTGTGTGATCCGAAGGGAATCTCCGGAGGGGAAACCAGTTGTCGCTCACCGTGGGGTCCGGCCGCCACCGTCTCCGTATCCTCACATCCGCCAGCGATGTGTCCGAAATCGCCGAATTAGCCGGTGGAAAGGGCAGGAATCTGCATGCGCTGACCGCAGCCGGTTTTCACGTGCCGAGCTGGTCGGTGATCGGCCTGGACGTCTTCGCGGAATTCGCCCGCGGCAGCGGACTGGACGAGCGCCTGGCGGCCCTGGCCGCCCTGCCGGCCGGCGGCCAGGGCGACGGCGGACGCGGGCTTTGCGAGACCGCCGCCGAGATCGCCGCCGAGATCGCCGCACTGATCGGGACGGCCCCCCTCGGCGAGCGCGTCACCGAGGCCATCGCCCTGGCCTATGCGCAGGTCGGCGGCGGCCCGGTGGCCGTCCGCTCGTCCGGCGCGCAGGAGGACGGCACGGAGCACTCGTTCGCCGGCCAGTTCGACAGCTTCCTCAACGTCCGCGGACTCGACCAGGTCGTCGCCCACGTCCGCCGCTGCTGGGCCTCGGGATTCTCCGAACGGTCCCTGCACTACCGCGCGCGGCACCGGCTGCCGCCGGACACCGGCGGCGTCGCGGTCGTCCTGCAGCGCATGGTGCCCGCCGAGCGCAGCGGCGTCCTGTTCACGGCCGATCCGGCCACCGGCCGCGACGACCGCCATGTGGTCAGCGCCGTCCACGGGCTGGGGGAGGGGCTGGTCTCCGGCGCGGTCGACGCCGACACCGTGGTCCTGGACGCCGCCACCGGCGAGGTGCTGAGCACCGTGATCGGCGAGAAGAAGGAACGTTACGACGCCGGCACCGGCCCCGGCTGCACGGTGTCACCGGTCGCCCCCGAGGACCGCGGGACCCTGTGCCTGACCACCGAGGACCTCACCCGGCTGCACCGGGCCGGCCTGCGCATCACGGCGCACCACGGCACCCCGCAGGACATCGAGTGGGCGATCGCGGACGGCACCCTGTGGATCCTGCAGAGCCGGCCCGTCACCGCCCTCGGCCGCCCCTTGGGCACCGCACCGGGACACCGGGAGCCCGAGGGGGAGGAGCGGCTGTGGGACAACTCCAACATCATCGAGAGCTTCGGCGGCGTCGTCTCCCCCCTCACCTACACCTTCGCCGCCGACACCTACGCCAAGGTGTACGAGAGCTACGCCCGCGCCCTGGGGGTCAGGGGCGACCGGCTGCGCGAGGTCCAGGAGTGGACCCCGTACCTGCTCGGCTACTTCCACGGGCGGGTCTACTACAACCTGTACCACTGGTACCGCATGGTGCGCCTGGCGCCGCTGTACCCGCTGAACCGCCGTGTACTGGAGAAGGCGCTGGGCGTCTCGGAGAGCATTTCCGACGAGTGCGCCGACGCCCTTCACCCTTTCACCCCGCAAACCGGGCTGCGCGGCTGGTTCTCCCGCCTCTCCCGGACGGTGATCTTCACCAGAAGGTTTCTGACCGTCCGGAAATCCATGGAGGTCTTCCACCGGGATTTCTACCGGGCCTACGAGGTATTCGACAACGTCGACTACGACGCACTGCCCGGCGACGAGACCCATCGGCGTTTCCGCAGGCTGCAGAGGGAACTCATCGAGAAATGGGGACCGATGCAGGTCCTGGACGCCACGGTCCTGCTCTCCGTCGGCATCCTGGCGCTCCTGACCCGCAGATGGCTGCCGGACGCCCCCGAGTGGCTCACCTGGGCCGCCGCCGCACCCGACGGCCCCGTCGAGTCCGCCGAACCGGCCCGGGCCCTGGCCGGCCTGGCGGCCCGGATACGGGCCGACGACGAGGTGCGGCGCCTGCTGGAGCGCACCGACGACGCCGACGCCCGCCGGGCGCTGTGCGAGGCCGGCCACACCGACGTCCTGGCCGCCGTCGACGCGTATGTCGCCGCCTACGGCTACCGCAGCCCCGACGAACTCAAGCTGGAGGTGCCCGACCTGCGGGAGAACCCGGCCGGGCTGTTCACCCTGCTGCGCGAGGCCCTGCGGGACACCGGCAGGGACACCCCCGGCGGACGGGGCAAGGAGGCCGACGCCTACCTCGACCAGCGGCTGCGCGGCCCCCGCCGCTGGGTGTACGAGCGGGTGCGCCGCAAGGCGCGGGCCGCGCTCACCGACCGCGAACGGCTGAGGTTCTGCCGCACCCGCGCCTTCGGCGCGGCCAAGCGCATGCTGCGCGCGATGGGCCGCGACCTGGCCCGCGCCGGGGCCATCGACTCCTGGAGCGATGTGTTCATGCTCAGGCTGGAGGAGGTGCACGGCGCCTACGAGGGCCGCATCGCCCACACCGAGCTGAGACACCTGGCCGCCCTGCGCCGCAGGCAGCTCGCCGCCGACGCCGCCCTGCACGCCCCGTCCCGCTTCACCACCCGCGGCGCCCCCTACTGGTCGGGCAACCTGGAACGGGCCGGCTGGAGCAGCGGCCCCGCCGCCCGCAGCGGAGTCCGCGAACTGCGCGGCACCCCCTGCTGCCCCGGGATCGCCGAAGGACCCGCGGTGGTCACCGACACCCCGCGCGAGATCGGCGGCGGCATCCTGGTCGCCTACCGCACCGACCCCGGCTGGGTGCCCGCGCTGTCCTCGGCCGCCGCCGTACTCGTCGAACGCGGCAGCCCCCTGACCCATGTGGCCGTCGTGGCACGGGAGCTGGGCATCCCGACCGTGGTCCAGGTCAGGAACGCCACCACCGAGATCCGCACCGGCACCCTGCTGCGCGTGGACGGCGCCGCGGGAACGGTCACCGTACTCGCCGACCCTCCGGCCGACGACACCGCCGGCGGGCCGGCCGGGCACCCGGACAGCTGAAGGACGGAGAGACATCCGTGATCCTCACCGAGGACCGACTGCACCGCCTGCTCGACAAGTCCCTCGCCGAACTGCCGCCTCCAGCAGCGGACTTCGCCGTGGTGCTCGAAGGCTCCATAGCGGAGGGGTTCGGCAACCCCTCCTCCGACGTCGACTTCCTGCTCATCACCCCGGGCGACGAGGAACTGCCGACCATGCCGTCGCTGCTCTTCGTCGACGGCCGCCGCGTGGAGATCCGCACCCGCTCGAGACGCCAGCTGGCCGAGCAGTTCCGCACCCTGGAGAAGCAGGCCGCACGCCCCGGACGGCTCGACGAGGACCTGCTCAACCGCTGCCAGCGGCTGCTGCACAGCCACCCGCTGCGCGGCCACGCCCTGGTCGACGAGGTCAAGGCACTCATGCCCCGCGAGCGGTTCTCCCGCATCGCCGCCGACTGGTGGGCCCACCGGGCCCGCCAGTGCCTGCGGCACGCCCTGGCGCTGCTCGGCCTCGGCCTCGCCGACGAGGCCGTCGACTGGAACCGCGCCGCACTCGTCCAGACCGTCAAGGCATGGGCGGCCGGCCGGGGCGAGACCTACCTCGAACCCAAGTGGCTGCCCCTGCAACTGGACCGCGCCGGCCGGCCCGACGTGCGCGACCGGTACGAGGAACTGCGCTGTGCGACCCCCGCCCCCGGCGACCCCGACGCCGCCCGCGCCCACCTGACGGCCTGCCTCGCCTTCGCCACCGGCCTCGGCCTGACCGGCGTGACCGCCGACCCCGGACGCCTCACCGTCGAACGCGCCGCCGGCGTGACCACCTGGCAGACCGGCGAGAGGATCCACGTCATCCGCCGGCGCCGCGAGGTGTTCGCACTCGGCGACCGCGCCGGAGCCGTCTGGCGCAGCCTCGTCCCGGGCCGCTCGCTGCCCGACACGCTCACCGCCGCCGAGCACGCCGCGGGCACCGACCCCGGCCCGCTGCTGGCCGCGTTCTGGCGCTACGGACTGATCCGGCTGGCCTGGAAGGGCGGAGGCACCGTCACCGCGTCGCTGCCGCTCGCCGCACCGCCCGGCCCCGTCGCCCCGCCGCCCTCCACCGCGCAGCCGCTGCTGTCGGTGGCCGGCGCGGCCGTCAGCGGCCCCGACGCCATCGACCTGATGCCGCTGCCCGCCGACCGGTTCGCCGCCGCCACCATGGCCCTGGTGTGGTCCAATGTCGTCGTCGAGAATGCCGTCGAGGACCTCACCGGCGCCCTGCGGCAGCACCAGTGGCCGGTCGCCGAACTCACCGCCCGCCGCGCCGTGCACGCCGCGCTGCGCGGCCTGTTCAGCGCCCACGGCGTCCACCCGCTGCCCGCCGACTGCGACCTCGTGCACCGGATGGACCTGCTGCCGGCGGCCACCGAGCCGATCCGCGTCCGCGCCGGGGAACTGCTGCGCCGCCCCATCGACTCGCCCGAACGCGGCGAGACCGCCCTCGCCGACCTGCGCGCCTTCATCACCCTGGTGCGCGACACCGCGGGCGCCGACGCCTTCCCCCTCTGCTTCGACTCCGCCGACGACTGGCGGGCCACCTTGGAACTCGGCCACGACTGGCTGCGCATCGGAGCCCACCTGAACGCCCAACTGCCCATCGAGGAGGCCCGCGACCTGCTCGCCGGCCACGGCACCCGGCCCCACCAGAGCCGATGACCCCCAGCCCCCGGGAGGACCGACCGATGACCGACACGATGACGGTGCTGGTCACCGGAGCCAGCGGCCTGGTGGGCGCGGAGACGACCGCCCGGCTCACCGCCGCGGGCCACACCGTGCTGGCCCTGCTGCACCACAGGACCGGCCTCGTCCGCAACGACGGCACAGCACTCGCCCCCGGCCCCGGCACCCTCGTCCCGGTCGCCGGCGACATCACCCGCCCCGGCCTCGGACTCACCGACGGCGACCGGCACCTGGTCAAGACCGCCGACCTGATCGTGCACTGCGCCGCCGTCACCGACTTCGGACTGCCCAAGGAGCACTACCGGAGCATCAACGTCCTCGGCACCCGGCACGTCCTCGCCCTCGCCCTCGCCGGCCGCACCCCGCTCGTGCACGTCAGCACCGCCTACATCTGCGGAGAACGCGACGGCATCGCCCACGAGGACGAACTCGACGTGGGCCAGCCCCTCGGCAACGGCTACGAACGCAGCAAACTGACCGCGGAGACCCTGGTCCACAAGGCCGCCGCGGAGGGCCTGCCGGTCGCCGTGGTCCGCCCCAGCATCGTCACCGGCGCCGCCCGTACCGGCCGCATCCGCGACTTCAGGACCATCTACCCGGTGCTCAAGGCCTTCACCAGGGGCCTGGTGCGCAGCGCCCCCGGCCACTACGACGCCGTGCTCGACCTGGTCCCGGTCGACCACGTCGCCGACCTGGTCGCCGAGGCCGCCCTCCGCTTCGCCGACGCCGAGGGCCGCACCCTGCACGCCGTCGGCCACGAACTGACCCTGCGGGACTTCTCCGACGTCCTCGCCACCTACCCGTCCTTCAAGGTGCCGCGGTTCGTCCCCCCGTCCGTGTTCTCCGCATCGGCCCTGCCCGACCGCGAACGCCCCTACTACGACCGCGTCATCGCCCTCTACGACACCTACTTCCGCCGGCGCGTCCGCTTCGACGACACCCAGGCCGCCGCCTTCGGCCGCCGCCGGCCCTCCGCACGCGGACGCACCTACCTGCGCCGCCTCCTCGACCACTGCCTGCGGACCGGCTACCTCGGCACGCCCCCGCCCGGGGAGCCGCCCGCCCG
>NZ_MUME01000322.1 GCF_002155915.1 Streptomyces thermovulgaris
CGCCGCCCGGGCGGCGGACGAGGGGCCGGCGCGGGCGGGCACGCGGCAGTACCTGCTCTGCGGACTGCTGCAGTTCCTCTTCTTCCTCGGGTACTCCTGCTTGACCGCCCTGGCCGCGGTCCGCGGCTACGAATGGATCAGCGGTGCCTCCTCCCTGACGGGCCGCTATGTGCGCTCCGTGCTGGTCGGCGGCGCCGGATTCATCGGCCTGTCCGCCGTGCCGATCCTGGCCAAATGGACGCTCATCGGCCGGTTCGCACCGGGCCGGTTCCCCGTGTGGAGCCTTGCGTATGTGCGCTGGTGGGTCGTGAAGACCCTGATCCGTACAAGCCCGTTGCGCATGTTCACCGCGTCACCGCTGTACGTGCTGTATCTGCGGGCACTGGGCGCCAGGGTCGGACGCAATGTCGCGATCTTCTCCACCCGCATCCCCGTGTGCGCCGATCTGCTGACGATCGGGGACGGGACGGTCATCCGCAAGGACGCGCTGTTCTCCTGCTACCGCGCCCATGCCGGCTTCATCCAGACCGGCCGGGTCACGCTCGGCAGGGACGTCGTCGTCGGCGAACAGACCGTCCTCGACATCGACACCTCCATGGGCGACGCGTCCCAGCTCGGACATGCCTCCGCCCTGCACGCCGGACAGTCCGTGCCCGCCCGGGAGCGCCGGCACGGGTCACCGGCGGAGCCCACCACCACGGACTTCCGCGCGGTGGAGGCCACCGGCTGCTCCACCGCCAGGAAGGTCTGCTACAGCGCCGGGCAGTTGCTGGCCCTGCTGCTGGGCTGGCTGCCGCTGGCCACGGCCGGCGTGGCCCTGCTGCTCGCCGCGGCGCCGCAGCTGAACGCGCCCCTCGGCTCCGGGGCGTCGCTGTTTGCCGGCTGGACCTTCTGGCTCGGCGCCCTGATCGCGTCCTTCGCGGCGTTCTTCGGCGCCGTTCTCGCCGGACTTCTCCTCCAGGGCACGGTGCCGCGCCTGCTCAACCTGGCCCTCGAGCCGGACAGGGTCTACCCCCTCTACGGCCTCGCCTACGGTCTGCAGAGGGCCATCGCCTTCCTGACCAACAGGAAGTTCTTCCCCACGCTTTTCGGCGACAGCTCGGCGATCGTCCACTATCTGCGCTACATCGGCTACGACCTGCGGCGCGTCGTGCAGACCGGCTCGAACTTCGGCATCGAGGTGAAGCACGACACCCCGTTCCTGAGCGCGGTGGGCAGCGGCACGATGGCCGCCGACGGCCTGTCGGTCGTCAACGCCCGCTTCTCCAGCACCTCGTTCTCGCTCTCCCGTGCCTCGATCGGAGCGCGCAGTTTCCTCGGGAACCACGTCGTCTATCCCTCGCAGGCCAGGACCGGCGACAACTGCCTGCTGGCCACGAAGGTCATGGTGCCCATCGACGGAGAGACACGGGAGAACACCGGTCTGCTGGGGTCGCCGCCCTTCACCATCCCCCGGACGGTGCTGCGGGACACCCGGCTGAGCCACCTCGGGAGCAGCGGCGAGCTGCACCGCCGGCTCGCCGCCAAGAACCGGCACAACGCCGTCACCGCGGGGCTGTACCTGCTGGCACGGTGGTTCCACGTCTTCGTCCTCACCCTGCTGGCCCTGGGAGCCAAAACCCTCTACCCCGCCCTCGGCGTGCCGGTGATCACGGCGGCCCTCGTCCTCTCCCTCGTCCTCTCCGTCTGCTACTTCGCGCTCCTCGAGCGGGCCGCCGCCGGTTTCAAGGCCCAAAAGCCCCTGAACTGCTCCATCTACGACCCGTCCTTCTGGCGGCACGAACGCTTCTGGAAGATGGCGTCGGCCGAGCCGGCCCCGTTCTTCGACGGAACCCCGTTCAAGAACGTGGTCCTGCGCCTGCTGGGTGCTCGTATCGGCAAGCGGGTCTTCGACGACGGCTCCATCTTCCCGGAGCGGACGATGGTGACGGTCGGGGACGACTGCACCCTCAACGCGGGCACGGTGATCCAGTGCCACTCGCAGGAGGACGGCGCCTTCAAGGCCGACCGCACCACGATCGGCGCCGGCTGCACCCTCGGCGTCGGCGCACTCGTCCACTACGGCGTGACCATGGCCGACCACGTCGACCTCGCCTGCGACTCCTTCCTCATGAAGGGCGAGTACGTCCCGTCGTACGCCCGCTGGGGCGGAAACCCGGCCCGTCACCTGCCCGACCCCACCCCTCACCCGCACACCTGCGCGGCGGCCCGCGCCTGACACCCCGCACACGTGCCCCGCCTCATCACACCCCGAGCACCCCGAGCACAAGGACGGACCCCGATGGCGCTCAACACCCCTCTCGACCGCGACGTCCACCACGGTGTCCCGACCGCCTCCGGCGGCTTCACGCCCCTTCCGCGCTGGACCCGCACCCCGGTGGCCGGACTGGCCGAGCACCACGCGCCGATCCCCGCCGACCACGTGACAGCCCTGCGCCGTCTGGCGGACGACCTGGCCCTGCCGCTGAGCTCCGTACTCCTGGCGGCGCACGCCAAGGTGCTGGCCGTGCTGACCGGCGAACGCGACATCACCACCGGCTGTGTCGCCGCAGACGGCGCCCGGCCGCTTCCGTGCCGGCTGACGACGGCTGCCGGCTCATGGCGGGCCCTGCTGACAGACACCCACAAGGCCGTCGCGCAGCTGCTCACCCCCCGCACCTCCCCGGGGGACGACCTCGGGTACGAACGCGTTCCGACCGGGCCGCCGTGCGAAACCGTGCTCGATGCGACCGGTGTCGACGGCGACCCCGTCGGCACCGGCGACGAGCCGGCTGCCGACCGCGTGGAGCAGGCCCCGGAGACAGTGCTGCGGGTGGCCGTCGTACGCCACGACGACGGCCGGCTCATGCTGCGGCTGCGCCACCGCACCGACGCCCTCGACGCCGACGGCGCCGCCCGCATCGCCGGCTACCACCTCACCGCACTCTCCCTCATCGCCGCCGACCCGGACGCGGACCACGCACCGCAGAGCCTGCTGTCGGACGAGGAGCTGCGCTTCCAGCTCGAGGAACTCACCGGCCCGCACCGCCCCCTGCCCGACGCCCGGGTCCATGAGCTGTTCGAGCGGCGCGTACGGCAGCACCCGTACGCGGTCGCGGTCGTGCACGGCGGCCGGCAGTGGACGTACCGGGAGCTCAATGCCCGCGCCAACCAGCTGGCCCGCGCGCTGCTGGCGCGAGGACTCGGCCGCGAGGGCGTCATCGCGGTGGTGACGGACAGAAACCTGGACTGGGCGGCCGCCGTTCTGGCGGTCCTCAAGGCGGGCGGCGTGTACCTCCCCGTCGAGCCGCATCTGCCGGCCGAACGGATCAAGGCCATGCTCGCCCGCTCCGGGTGCAGGCTCGTGCTCACCGACACCGTCGGCAGCGGCACCTTCCGGGCAGCCCTCGCGTCGATGCCCGCGGTCCGGACGCTGCTCACCGACACCGCCTACGAGGAGGGCCACGCCCCGTGCGACCTCGGCATGACCGTCACCCCCGGCCAGTCGGCGTACGTCTACTTCACCTCCGGCTCCACCGGTGAACCCAAGGGCGCCGTGTGCGAGCACGCGGGCATGCTCAACCACCTCTGCGCCAAGATCGACGACCTGGAGATCACCGAGGGGCAGGTGGTCGCCCAGACCGCGCCCCAGTGCTTCGACATCTCGCTGTGGCAACTGCTCTCCGCCCTGCTCGTCGGCGGGCGGACGCTGCTGGTCGAGCAGGAGGTGATCCTCGACGTCGCGCGGTTCGTCGACAGGATCGTCCGCAGCCGGGTCGCCGTGCTGCAGGTCGTGCCCTCGTACCTGGAAGTCGTCCTGACGTGCCTGGAGCAGCATCCGCGCGCCCTGCCCGACCTGCGGTACGTATCGGTGACCGGCGAGGCGCTGAAGAAGGAGCTCGTCCAGCGCTGGTTCGCCGCCCAGCCCGGCATCAGGCTGGTCAACGCCTACGGACTGACCGAGACCTCCGACGACACCAACCACGAGATCATGGACCGTGCACCGGACGGCGACCGGGTCCCGCTCGGCCGGCCGGTCGGCAATGTGCACCTCTATGTCGTCGACCGGCACCTGAACCCGGTGCCGCTCGGCGCGCCGGGAGTGATCGCCTTCTCCGGGATCTGCGTCGGCCGCGGCTATGTCAACGACCCGGAGCGCACTAGGTGTTCTGTCCACGGAG
>NZ_MUME01000323.1 GCF_002155915.1 Streptomyces thermovulgaris
GGTCCCGGCGGGGTGATGGCGGGGCGGGTCGTCTCCTGTCCGGAGGACTGCCGCGGCTCCTCGGCCCAGGTCTGCGGGGCCGCCTCGGCGGCCGGGGGCTCGGGCCAGGACCCGGGCGCGGTCTGCTGCGGCTCGTCCCTGGTCCAGTGGCGCAGCGCGCCGGCCTCCAGGTCGATCTGGGCCCTCAGCGCCTCCAGCTCGTCGTCGGCGAAGCGGTGGGCGCGGTCGCGGGCGGCCCAGCGCAGGGAGTCGGCCGACTCCGTGATGCGCCGGACGCGTTCGCGCAGGGTGGGGAGCCGCTCGGCGAGCCTCGCGCGGTCCGGTTCGCCCTCCAGGCGCTTGAGCTCGTCGTCCAGCTCGTGTCCGAGTGCGCTGAGGCGCTCGAACAGGGCGAGGGACTCCTTGAGGGAGGCGTCCTCGCGCACGCCCGCGTGCAGGGCGTCCTGCGTGGCGCGCATCGAGGTGCGCAGGCCGAGCCGGAGCTGGGCCAGTTCGCCCGCCGGGCCGGGCTGGGCGAAGGACTTGGCCCGCAGGGTGTGGTCCTCGACCGCGCGGCGGGCCTGGGTGAGGGTGCGGTCCACACCGCGCTTGGCGGCGCCGACCACCTTCACCGTGGCGTAGACGCCGAGGGCCAGGAAGAGCACGAAGAGCAGGGCGAAGACGGTGACGACGACTTCCACGGCTCTCCTCCTCCGGCTGCGGCGGCTCGGGTCGTACGGCCTGCTTGCACCGCCTCTTTACGGTAAACGCTACGGGCAGGTCCCGGGTTCCGGACGAACCCCGAACCTGCCCGTAAGGGACCACCCCGAGATGCTCATTCCCGGGGGCCCGCACGATTACGCCGGCACGGTCACGCTCACGCCGGCACGATGTTGACCAGCTTCGGCGCCCGGACGATCACCTTGCGGATGTCCGCGCCGCCGAGCGCCTCGACGACCTTCGCGTCGGCCAGCGCGATCTTCTCCAGCTCCTCCTCCGTGATGGACGGGGAGACCTCCAGGCGCGCCTTGACCTTGCCC
Source organism: Streptomyces thermovulgaris (assembly GCF_002155915.1). Classification (GTDB taxonomy): domain Bacteria; phylum Actinomycetota; class Actinomycetes; order Streptomycetales; family Streptomycetaceae; genus Streptomyces; species Streptomyces thermovulgaris. Next base: position 1,020 of record NZ_MUME01000323.1, read on the forward strand.
TTGACCTGGACGACGCAGGTCACGGTCTCGTCCACGACGTACGCCGGGTCGGCGACGGGGAAGTCCTGGTGGACGACGGAGTCGGTGTGGCCCAGCCGGTGCCACAGCTCCTCGGCGATGTGCGGGGCCAGCGGCGCGATCATCAGCACCAGCGGCTCGGCGACGGAGCGCGGCACCGGGCCGCCCGCCTTGGTCAGGTGGTTGTTCAGCTCGGTGATCTTGGCGATGGCGGTGTTGAAGCGCAGGCCCTCCAGGTCCTGGCGCACGCCGTCGATCGCTTTGTGCAGGGCGCGCAGCGTCGCCTCGTCGGGCTCGGCGTCGACGACGGTGACCTCGCCGGTGTTCTCGTCGACGATGTTGCGCCACAGCCGCTGCAGCAGCCGGAACTGGCCCACCACCGCGCGCGTGTCCCACGGCCGGGAGACGTCCAGCGGGCCCATGGCCATCTCGTACAGGCGCAGTGTGTCGGCCCCGTACTCGGCGCAGATCTCGTCCGGGGTGACGGCGTTCTTCAGGGACTTGCCCATCTTGCCCAGCGCCCGGGAGACCTTCTCGCCCTTGTAGTAGTACGCGCCGTCGCGCTCCTCCACCTCGGCGGCCGGCACCGCGATGCCACGGCTGTCCCGGTAGACGTAGGCCTGGATCATGCCCTGGTTGAACAGCTTGTGGAACGGCTCCGAGGAGGAGACGTGTCCCAGGTCGTGCAGGACCTTGGTCCAGAAGCGCGCGTACAGCAGGTGCAGCACGGCGTGCTCGGAGCCGCCGACGTACAGGTCGACGCCGCCGTGCGGCATGCCCTCGCGCGGGCCCATCCAGTACTGCTCGATCTCCGGGTCGACCAGCTTCTCGGAGTTGTGCGGGTCCAGGTAGCGCAGCTCGTACCAGCAGGAGCCGGCCCAGTTGGGCATGGTGTTGGTCTCGCGGCGGTACTTCTTCGGCCCGTCGCCCAGGTCCAGGGTGACGTTGACCCAGTCCTCGTTGCGCGACAGCGGGGTCTCGGGCTGGGTGTCGGCGTCGTCGGGGTCGAAGGTGCGCGGCGAGTAGTCCTCGACCTCGGGCAGCTCCAGCGGCAGCATCGACTCGGGCAGCGCGTGGGCGACGCCGTCCTCGTCGTAGACGATCGGGAAGGGCTCGCCCCAGTAGCGCTGGCGGCTGAACAGCCAGTCGCGCAGGCGGTAGTTGACGGTTCCTTCGCCGATGCCCTTGCGCTCCAGCCACTCGGTGATGCGCGCCTTGGCCTCGGTGACGCTCAGTCCGTCCAGCTTCACGTCGTCGCCGGCGGAGTTGACGACCTTCGCGTCGTACGAGACGAAGGCGTCGTCCCAGGTGGACGGGTCCGTGCCCCGGCCGTCGTTCGGCTCCACCACGCAGCGCATCGGCAGCTCGAAGGCACGGGCGAAGGAGAAGTCGCGGGAGTCGTGCGCCGGAACGGCCATGATCGCGCCGGTGCCGTACCCCATCAGGACGTAGTCGGCGATGAAGACCGGGATCCGCTCGCCGTTGACCGGGTTGGTCGCGAACGCGCCGGTGAAGACACCGGTCTTGTCCTTGGCCTCGGCCTGGCGCTCGACGTCGGACTTGGAGGCGGCCTGCGCGCGGTAGGCGGCGACGGCCTCGGCGGGGGTGGCGTGGCCGCCGGTCCACGCCTCGCGCGTGCCCTCGGGCCAGGCGGCCGGGGTGAACTTCTCCACCAGCGGGTGCTCGGGCGCCAGCACCATGTAGGTGGCGCCGAACAGGGTGTCCGGGCGGGTGGTGAAGACCGTGATGCGCTCGCCGTCGATCGGGAAGTCGATGCGGGCGCCCTCGGAGCGGCCGATCCAGTTGCGCTGCTGCAGCTTGATGGCCTCGGGCCAGTCCAGCTCCTCCAGGTCCTCCAGCAGCCGGTCGGCGTAGGCGGTGATGCGCATGTTCCACTGGCGCAGCTTGGCCTTGAAGACCGGGAAGTTGCCGCGCTCGGAGCGGCCCTCGGCGGTGACCTCCTCATTGGCCAGCACGGTGCCGAGGCCGGGACACCAGTTGACGGGCGCGTCGGAGGCGTAGGCCAGGCGGAACCGGTCCAGGACCTCGGCGCGCTCGACCTTGCTCAGCTCGTGCCAGGCGCGCGTGTGCCCCGGCACGGCCCGCTCGCCGGACTCGAACTGGGCGATCAGCTGGGAGATCGGGCGGGCCTTCTTCGCCTCCTCGTCGTACCAGGAGTTGAAGATCTGCAGGAAGATCCACTGGGTCCACTTGTAGTAGTCCGGGTCGATCGTGGCGAACGACCGGCGCCGGTCGTGGCCCAGGCCCAGCCGGCGCAGCTGGGCCTTCATGTTCTCGATGTTGGCCTCGGTGGACACCCGCGGGTGCGTGCCGGTCTGCACGGCGTACTGCTCGGCGGGCAGGCCGAAGGCGTCGAAGCCCAGGGTGTGCAGGACGTTGTGGCCGGTCATCCGCTGGAACCGGGCGTAGACGTCGGTGGCGATGTAGCCCAGGGGGTGGCCGACGTGCAGTCCCGCACCGGAGGGGTACGGGAACATGTCCATGATGAACTTCTTGGGCTTGGCGACCACCTCGGGGTCCCCGGCCAGGTCGCCCTTGGGGTTCGGCGCGGCGTAGGTGCCTTCGGCGTCCCAGAAGTCCTGCCAGCGTGCCTCGATCTCGGCCGCCAGGGCGGCCGTGTAGCGGTGCGGTGCTACCGCCTGGGAGGGGGCAGCGGGGTTCGTCTCGCTCATGATCCTCAAAGCTCCATCGATCGTCTCTGCCCGCGGCTGCGACTTTCGGAAATGAAAAATCCCCTCGCACAGGAGGGGACGCCGCGCCGATGCCGACCACCGGTCGATCCGGCGGCCGAGACTGATCAGCGCGGCTCGCCAAGCAGAAGGCATACGGCACGCATGGGGTCAGGGTACCGCAGCCGTCGAGCCCTGCGCGACGAGCGTCCACGGAGCGGAAACGGCACGCCGGCGCTCCGCGGGGACGACGGGAGTCCGCTTGTGCGGGTTCCGAAAACGTGGACGAGGTTCAAGGGTTACCCGGCGCATCGGAACCTATCGGGACAACCCGATCCCCGGGAGCCCCCTTGATAACAAGGCAATAACCTGATTGGCGTACTGCTCGGTTTGGGAGCCGCTTAGAGTTCGTTCTCGGGACCGCTTTCCCGAACCGCTCGGAGTCGCCCCCATGAACCCTCGTTCTCACAGTAGTTCGCCGCCCGGAACGGGCCTGCCGGCTGCTGCCCTGCCGTCCATACCCCCCTTCGTGCCGACGGGAGGCATGCCGTGACGACTACTGCGAACGGCAGCACGCTGGACAACACGATCCTGGACTTCCTCAACTTCGGTGCCGGCGTCCTGTCCCTCGTCAACCTTTCCTGCTCGGTGATCTGGGGTCTGATCGCCCAGGACCGGATCCTGCTCAACATCCGTCTGCGGATCGCGGCGCAGGCCGTTCACCGGGTGACCGCGGTCGCCTCCATCGTGTTCCTCCTGGTGCACATCGTGACGAAGCTGGTGACGGAACACACCACCTGGATCGCCGCGGTGATCCCCTTCGGGCTCCTCCTCACGGACGACGATCCCCTCGGCAGGGGCTTCCTGATCGGTCTCGGCAGCGTGGCCGCCCTGCTCATGCTCTTCGTGGGCGCCACCGGCGTGCTGCGCAACCGCTTCGCGACCCCGGCCCCGGTGGCGGCACGGTGGCGGTCGATGCACATGCTGGCCTACCCGGCCTGGTGCGCGGCGCTGATCCACGGCCTGTACGCGGGCCGTGCGGCCAAGCCGATCTTCATGATCCTCTACGGCCTGTCCGTGCTGGGCGTCCTGGCGGTCCTGATCGTGCGCGCGTCGCCCATGTCGTTCAAGCGCAAGCTCTCCAACCGGCTGATGTCGTACCTGGACGCCGGGGAGCGGCCCGAGCTGGACGCCCTGGAGGCAAGCCGCGCCAGGGTCGCGGAGTCCGCGCTGCCGGGCTTCGGGGACCGCGGGGCGAAGTCCTCGCGCACCGGCGCGACGGGCTCCTCGTCGCTGTACGGCGCCTCCGCCTCCGCCGCCTCCTCGGAGTCCTCCGGCTTCGCGGCGGCCTACCGGACCGCCCCGTCCTCTCCCGGCACGCAGCCCACCGAGGCGATGCCGCGTACGGACGGCGCCGGCGGCGCGGCGGGCGGCTGGCCGATCCCCTCCCCGCCGCCCGTCGGCGAGGCGCCCCCGTCGGCCTACGACCCCCTGAACGACACGGGATACAACATCCCGACCTACAACAGTTCGGGCGCGACCACGTACAGCGGACGTGATGTACGCGACACCGGTGAGACGAACACGCCCTACGGCACGTACAACCCGAGCGATACGTACAACAGCGGTCCCACCCCATCCACACCCCCCGGTGCTTCCCAGAACGCACCGGGTTCGGGCGAACCTTGGAACACGCCTTCCGGAGGCTATAGGTGAACGAGGCCCTGCCCGACGTCCCCGAAGTCCGCGTGGTCGGCCTTCCCCAGCTCACGTCGGGCTTCGACCTTGTCGAGCGGCTCGATCTGTCCATGCACCTGAAGGTGCACGGGCCGCTCGAGCCGATGAGCGGCGAGCAGCTTGCGCAGCTCGCCGAGGCCATCAAGCTGAGGGGCCGCGGAGGCGCGGGCTTCCCCTTCCACAAGAAGCTGCGCTCGGTCGCCAAGGCGGCGATCCAACGCGGCGTGCGGCCGGTCGTCGTCGTCAACGGCAGTGAGGACGAGCCGGCCTGCCGCAAGGACACGGTTCTGATCAACCGTGCTCCGCACCTCATCCTGGACGGCGCCCTGCTGTGTGCGGAGGCCCTCGGCGCCCGCATGCTCGTGGTGGGCGTCACCAGGGAGTCCACCCAGCGCTCGATGGAGGCCGCGCTCGCCGAGCGCGGCCTGAGCAACAGCCGCAGGTCGGCCCTGCGGGCGAGTGTGCAGCGCAACCCGGTGCGCATGGTCACCGGCGCGGCGGCCTCGCTGATCCGTTCCATCAACGGCGGCCCGGCGATCCCTCCGGGCCGCAAGACCAGTGCCTCGCAGAGCGGCGTGGACGGCGCGCCCACGCTGCTGTCCAACGCCGAGACCTTCGCCCAGCTGGCGATCGGCGCCCGTCTCGGTCCGGAGCGCTACGGCAACACCGGCCTGTACGACGAGCCGGGCACCGTCATGCTGACGGTCTCCGGTGCCGTCGCGCGCCCCATGGTGATCGAGGTCCCCACGGGCGTGCCCCTGCGCTACGTCCTTCAGCTCGCCGGTGCGCCGCCGGTGCCGCAGGGCGTGCTGACCGGCGGCTACCACGGCAAGTGGATCGACGCGGCGACCGTGAACGAGGCGATCATCTCGCGCAACTCACTGGAGGCGGTGGGCGGTTCGCTCGGCGCCGGGGCGATCCTGCCGATCAGCCAGGAGACCTGCCCGCTCGGTGAGGCGCTGCAGGTGGCCAAGTGGCTGGCGGAGGAGAGCGCGGGCCAGTGCGGCCCCTGCTACCTCGGTCTGCCGGCCGCCGCGCGCGGCATGGAGGACATCCTCAACGGCGGCGGACCGGCCGCCCTGGAGGCCCTCAAGCAGGTCGCCAAGAACGTCAAGCGGCGCGGCGCGTGCTCGCACCCGGACGGGTCGGCGATGTTCCTGGAGTCGACCATCAAGGCGTTCACGGACGACCTGGCCGCCCATGTCCTCGGCAACGGCTGCGGACGGCCCGTGGAGGGCGTTCTGCCGCTCTTCGAGGGGGGCAGGGCCCCCACGGGCATCCCGGGAGGCGGAGAGCCGGAGGAGACCGGCGCCAGCCGTCAGAAGATCTTCGTCGACTGGACGCTGTGCCGGGGCCACGGCCTGTGCGCGGACATCCTTCCCGAGGTCTTCGAACTGGGCGCCGACGGATTCCCGACCGTCGCCCAGGCGCCGGTGCCGCGCTATGCGGAGGCCAAGGCCATGCGGGCCGTCCGCCGGTGCCCGGCGCTGGCCCTGCGCATCGAGGAGGACACCCGGTCGCAGGCCCCGTCCCGCAGCCGCAATCTGCCGGTCCTCTCCCAGGGCCGCGGCCGGCGCGCCCTGGGCCGCTGAGCCACGCACGAAGGCGGGCCACCCTCTTTTTGGGGGTGGCCCGCCTTCCTTCGTACGCCGTCGCCCCGGACACCGCCGTGTGCAGCCGTGTGCACGGCCGGACAGGGGCCGGACGCACAGGAGCCGAAGACGCAGGGACCGGTGCACAGGGACCGGACACGCACAGGAGCCGGACCTGTCCTGTTCCGGACACGCGCCGAGGGCGAGCCACCGTCCCGATGACTCGCCCTCACGTGCTGTGGAGCTAAGGAGAATTGAACTCCTGACCTCCTGCATGCCATGCAGGCGCTCTACCAACTGAGCTATAGCCCCTTGGGTTGTTCCGCCCGGTCTCCCTGGCGACGACGCCAACATTACACGGTCCAGGGGGTGGAACACCAAATCGGTTTCCGCTTTCGCCGGAACGGGCCGGCCGGACCGGGCGGAGCGGGCGGCGTCAGGCCGCCACGAAGGAGTAGAACCGCTTGAGCGTGCAGAGCTCGTCCAGGAGCCGACCGTAGATCGGCTCGCCCTCCAGCTCGCGATAGACCTCGATCGGGTCGCCCTTTATGATCAGCGCCCGCGCGCACTCCTCGCACCAGTACTGGTAGTCGGGGTTGATCGGTTCCATGTCGCGGACGATCGGGGTGCCGCTACCGCACCAGTCGCACTTTCTCCTGTGTGCTCCCATGGGTCAGCTCCAGCTGTGGCCGCAGGTCGTGCACACGTACGGGGTCTCGCCGTTGCCGCCGAGGGCTCGGACCGCGCGGAGAGAACTGCGGGAAGGGCACACGAGTCGGGTGGTCGTGTCGTGTATCAACGCCACACCGAGGAGGTGACCGACCTCCCCGATGATGCTCGCTGGCATCCCTGCTCCTCCCGTCGGGTCGCGCCCCCTTCCGGCCGTTTGATTCTGCCACGGCGGGGCCAGTACGGTCAGCGACGCTTTGGTACCAGTACGGCCACGACACACCTGCCGTGACCGCCCCGGCCGGCGCGTGTGCGCCCTCCGAAAGCGTCTTCACAGAGGTATACGCCTCTGGGCTCCAAGTGACTCAAGCCGACGTGGGAACAGCGCGCCGAACACCCCGGCACCGGCCGGGCGGGACCGTCACCGCTCGTCGCCGCCCGCCGCCGGACCGTCGCCGCGCCCCGCCGGACCGGAACCGCCGTCGCGTCCCGTCAAAGGCGGCGGCGCCGTCCCCGGCGCCCGTCCGGGACGCCGTCCGCCCGTGGTGCCGGGGCGCCGTCCACCGGTGGTGCCGAGCCGGTCCGGCCCGCGGTGTGCCGCACGGGGCAGCCGCACGGGGACGCAGGCGGGGTACAAGAAAATCCCGTCCCAGAGGGACGGGATTCCCGTTGCCGGTTCTCGGCGGCTCGGCCTGTGTCGGCCGATTCCTGAAGCTGTGGAGCTAAGGAGAATTGAACTCCTGACCTCCTGCATGCCATGCAGGCGCTCTACCAACTGAGCTATAGCCCCTTGCTCCATGCGGCGAAGCCGCATGGCTTCCGTTCCTCCCCGCTCGGCGGGGCGAACAAGAAGAACTTTAGCCTGCGACCTGCCGGAAAGTGAAATCCGGGTCGCGTGCGGCGGGAGCGGCCTCAGTCGTCGTCGCCGAGGACGGGCTCGGGCAGCGTGCCGGCGTTGTGCTCCAGCAGCCGCCAGCCCCGGGCGCCCTCGCCGAGGACGGACCAGCAGCAGTTGGACAGGCCGCCCAGGCTCTCCCAGTGGTGGGGCTCCAGCCCGAGCAGGCGCCCGATGGTGGTGCGGATGGTGCCGCCGTGGCTGACCACCACGAGCGTGCCGTTCTCGGGCAGCTTCTCCACGTGCCGCAGCACCACGGGAGCGGCCCGGTCGGCGACCTCGGTCTCCAGCTCGCCGCCGCCGCGGCGCACCGGCTCGCCGCGCTTCCACGCGGCGTACTCCTCGCCGTACCGGGCGATGATCTCCTCGTGCGTCAGGCCCTGCCAGGCGCCCGCGTAGGTCTCGCGCAGCCCCTCGTCCTGGGCGACCTCCAGGCCGGTGAGCGCGGCCAGCTCGGCGGCCGTGCGCGTGGCGCGCTTCAGGTCGGAGGAGACGATCGCGTCGGGGCCGAGGGAGGCCAGCAGCCGGGCGGCACGGCGGGCCTGGGCGATGCCGGTCTCGGTCAGCTCGACGTCCGTGCTGCCCTGGAAGCGGCGCTCCACGTTCCAGGAGGTCTGGCCGTGCCGCCACAGGATGATGCGGCGGCCCCGGTCCGGCGCTCCGCCGGTTCTCCCAGAGGTGCCGTTCATCGGTGGTCGCCCTCCAGCTCCGCCGCCTCCTGCGCGGCCTGCTGCCGGGCGTACTCCTCGGCCTTGCCCCGGGTGGCCTTGGCGTCGGGGGGCAGCTCGATCTCGGGGCAGTCCTTCCACAGCCTCTCCAGGGCGTAGAAGACGCGCTCCTCGTTGTGCTGGACGTGGACGACGATGTCGACGTAGTCGAGCAGGACCCAGCGGGCCTCGCGGTCGCCCTCCCGGCGCACCGGCTTGGCTCCGCGCTCCTTCAGCAGACGCTCCTCGATCTCGTCGACGATCGACTTGACCTGGCGGTCGTTGGGTGCGGACGCCAGCAGGAAGGCGTCCGTGATCGACAGCACGTCGCTGACGTCGTAGGCGATGATGTCGTGCGCGAGCTTGTCGGCCGCTGCCTGGGCAGCGGTGGTGATGAGTTCGAGAGAGTGGTCGGTTGCGGTCACTACAGGACTTTCCGTCGGCGGTCACTTGACATCAAGGGTCTCACGGACCGCCGACGGTGCCCCACGGGATTACCGCGTGAGGAAGGACCTCACTGGCCCGAGGAGGGCTTGTAGTCCTGGCCGAGGACGACCGAGACACGGGCGCTGGAGGGCACCGTGCCCTTCGTCACCGCGGTGGCGGGCAGCCCCAGGGTCTTGGCGACCTCGGTGGCGTTCTCCTTGTCGGACGCCTCGGAGTACACGACCGTGGACGTCGCCCGGACGGCGGAGGCGGTACCGCCCTCCAGGAAGGTGAAGCCGCCGTTGAGGAGGGCGACGCGGGCCTTCTCGGTGTTGTCCTTGGTGCCGGAGGCGTTCTGCACCGAGACCCGGACGGCCGCGGACTGGTCGGGGCTCTTCGCGGTGCCGCCCAGGATGTTCTTGACCATCTCGGCGCTGGTCTGCGCGCTCAGCGTGCCGTCGGCCTGCACCGGCAGCAGCTCCGTCCGGTAGTCGCCGCCCTTGGCGAGCTCGGCGAGCCTGGCGAGGAAGGTGCCGAGGTCCTTGTCGGTGAGCGAGGGGTCGAGGATCTGCTGCAGCGTCTGCACCGTCGTGGTCGCGATCGAGGCGTCGGAGGACATCTTGCGCAGCACGCTCTGCATCACCTGCCCGAACCGCTTCAGCTGGGCGTCCTCCGCCTCCCCGGGGGCCCGGTAGGTGGCGTAGGCGACGGCCGTCTTCCCGCTGAGGGTCTGGTCCTCGCCCTTGCGGACCAGGGGTGCGGTGCCCTTCTTCCCGGCGTCGGGGTCGGGGACGTCGGTGTCGGTGTCGACCTCGATGTTGCCGACCAGGTCGACGAGGTTCTGCAGGTAGGGGGTGTCCAGGCGCCAGGTGCCCTGGATGCTGGTGCCGAGGACCGTGTCGAGCTGTTCGCGGGTGCCGGAGGAGCCGTCGTCCTGGACCGACTTGGCGAGGGTCGTGGTGCTGCCGTCGTCGGCCGTCAGGGCGAGGGAGTTGGGCAGCAGCACGGTGGCGCCCTGCTTGGCGGCGGCGTTCTCGACGAGCAGCGCCGTGGAGGTGCCGCCCTTGTCGGTGTTGTGCAGGTGGACGACGATCACATCGCGCTTCTGGGCGCCCGCGGCGGTCGCGGTGCCGGCCTTGGTGCCGGACGACGACAGGCCGGGCAGCTTGCCCGCGTACCAGAGGTAGCCGACGCCGCCCATCGCGACCAGCGCCAGGACGACCGTCAGGGCGATGAGGCGGTTGCGGGCACGGCGGCGGGCCTCCTCGCGGCGCTCGGTGCGGTTCTCGGTGAACTTCAGCCAGTCGATGACGTCCTCGGAGCTGTCCGTCGGCTCCTCGACGAAGGCGAACTGCTCGGTGCGGTACTCCGATGCGCCCGCGGTGTCCCGGTCGGACTCCTGCGCCGCCCGGTCGACGGATCCCCGCTCCGCCCGGTCGGCGTCCGCGGGGCCGGTCTGCTGCGGGATGTGGGCGGTCTGCTCGGCGGCCTGGGTCCGGGGCCCGCCGGCGCCGGCCGCGGCCTGGCCGTAGGGGTCGTAGGGGGTCTGGGGGG
>NZ_MUME01000324.1 GCF_002155915.1 Streptomyces thermovulgaris
CCCAGTCGGCCCTGGACCGGGCGGTCGCCGCCCTGATCGGCTGATCCCGCCGCCGGCCCCGCCCCGCCGCCCCTCCCGGGGACCGAGCGGGACGGCGGGGCGGAACGGCGGGCGGGGGTTCCCGCCCGCTTGCGCCCGGCCCCGGGAGGGGCGAGCGGCCCCGGAAGGACGCGCGGCCGGAGAGGAGCCCAGGGGAGGACGGGCGCCCCGGAAGGACGGGTCCGGCCCGTGACGGTGAGCGACCGGGCGAGCGGTCCCGGTCGCCGCCCCCGCGGGAGACGCCGCCCCGGTCGCCCCCGGGCCGGCCTGCCGCACCTCGCCGTCCTGCCAGGAGTGGCGGGGCTCACGTACCGTTGACCCATGACGAGCATCGGTGGTGCCGCAACTCCCGGGATGGTCGACTGGAACCTCGCGGTCGCGACCGCGACCCGGCTCGTACGGCCGGGCCCCGAGGTGAGCCGGGACGAGGCCCGGGCCGTCGTCGCGGAGCTGCGCCGGCACGCCAAGGCCTCCGAGGGGCATGTCCGCGGCTTCACCCGCCTGAACACCGACGAGCTCCACGACACGCCCGTCCTCGTGGTCGACCGCCCCGGCTGGGTCCGGGCGAACGTCGCGGGCTTCCGGGAGATCCTCAAACCGCTTCTCAGCAAGATGCAGCAGCGCCGCAGCAACACCCCCGGCGGCGCGGTCCTCGGCGCCGTCGGCGGCAAGGTCACCGGCGTCGAGCTCGGGATACTGCTGTCCTTCCTCGCCTCCCGCGTCCTCGGCCAGTACGAGACCTTCGCCCCGGCCACCCACGACCTCCCCGCCGGGGAGAACGGCGGCGGCCGGCTGCTGCTCGTCGCGCCGAACGTCGTCCATGTCGAGCGGGAGCTCGACGTGGACCCCCACGACTTCCGTCTGTGGGTGTGCCTGCACGAGGAGACGCACCGCACGCAGTTCACCGCCGTGCCCTGGCTGCGCGACCACCTCGAGGGCGAGATCCAGGCCTTCCTGGCGGAGACCGACGTCGACCCCATGGCCTTCCTGGAGCGCATCCGCGACGCCGCCCAGTCGCTGGTCGCCGGCCGTCCGGAGGGCGAGGAGGACGAGGGCGGCCGTTCCCTGGTCGAGCTGGTGCAGACCCCGGCCCAGCGGGAGATCCTCGGCCGTCTCACCGCCGTGATGTCCCTCCTGGAGGGCCATGCCGACTATGTGATGGACGGGGTGGGCCCGGACGTGGTGCCGACCGTCGCGGAGATCCGCGAGAAGTTCCAGCAGCGCCGCGACAAGGGCGCCTCCCGGCTGGACATGGCCCTGCGCAAGCTGCTCGGCCTGGACGCCAAGCTGCGGCAGTACCGGGAGGGCGAGCGGTTCGTCCGCGTGGTCGTCGACCAGGTCGGCATGGACGGTTTCAACCGGGTGTGGACCTCCCCGAACACCCTCCCCACCAAGGCGGAGATCGCCGAACCGGCGGACTGGATCGCACGGGTGCACCGCAGGACCGAGCCATGACCGGACCGCACGACCGGACCGCACGACCGAACTGCGGGACCGGGCCGGGCCGAACCAGGAGCGAGCCATGACCACACCGGTGACCGCCGTCGCCGACCGGGTCCGGTCGACGGCAGGCGGACGCCCTTCCAATCACCCGTCCGAGGGACCGTGAGCGAGGGGCAAGCGTGCGATGCTCGGGGAAAGCCCCGTTTCTGTCACCATCTACACACTCTGAGTGACCGGTATCGGGATCATCCCCGAAGACTTTCGTGAAGGGAACCGGACATGGGTCCCCATCCTGCGGTCGCGGCGATACGCCTGGCGGTACGCCGCGTTCTCCACGACATCCTGAACGAGCAGAACCCGTCCCGCTCCGCGCCCCGGGCCCCGCACGAGCGCCCGCCCGCGCCGCTCGTGCTCGTGGCCTGCTCCGGCGGCGCCGACTCCATGGCGCTCGCCTCCGCCCTCGCCTTCGAGGCCCCCAAGCTCGGCATCCGGGCCGGCGGGATCACCGTCGACCACGGCCTGCAGGCCGGATCCGACCAGCGCGCCGCCGAGGTCGTCCAGCGGCTGCGCCGGCTCGGCCTGGACCCGGTCGAGTCCGTGGCCGTCACCGTGGGCCGCGCGGGCGGGCCGGAGGCCGCCGCCCGCGACGCCCGCTACGCCGCCCTCGACGCCGCCGTCGAGCGCCATGGCGCCCGTGCGGTCCTGCTCGGCCACACCCGGGACGACCAGGCCGAGACCGTGCTGCTCGGCCTCGCCCGCGGCTCCGGCATCCGCTCCCTGGCCGGGATGGCCGCGGTCTCGGGGGCCGGCGGCCGTTACCGCCGTCCCTTCCTGCACATCGACCGGCAGACCGCCCGTACGGCCTGCATGGTCCAGTCCCTGCCCGTCTGGGACGACCCGCACAACGCCGATCCCGCCTACACCCGCTCCCGGCTGCGCCACGAGGGGCTGCCGGCCCTGGAGAAGGCGCTCGGCAAGGGCGTCGTCGAGGCCCTTGCCCGCACCGCCCGGCTCTCCCGCGACGACGCCGACGCCCTCGACGCCTGGGCCAGCCAGGCCGAGGCCACCGTCCGCGACGAGGCCGGCCGGCTGGAGTGCGCCAAGCTCCACGAGCTGCCCCCCGCGGTGCGCCGCCGCATCCTGCGCCGGGCCGCCATCGACGCCGGAGCCCCGGCCGGCTCCCTGTTCGCCCGGCACATCGAGGAAGTCGACCGGTTGATCACCGGTTGGCGCGGTCAGGGGGCCATCAACCTCCCCGGCCGGGTCGTCGCCCAGCGGCAGGGTGGCAGACTGGTGATTCGGCAAGGCTGAATCCTTCCCTCAGGAGGGGAGAGGGCCGGTCTCCCCCTCCGGGGAGGCCGCGCGACCGGCCGCCCCCACCGGGGCGGGCCGGAACAGCCGGTGGGACGACCGACCGAAAGTGATGCGCGTGGACGCGAAAGACATGGGTGCCGACCTCAAGCAGGTACTCATCACCAAGGAAGAGATCGACGCGAGGCTGGCCGAACTGGCCGAGAAGATCGACGCGGAGTACGAGGGCAAGGACCTGCTGATCGTCGGCGTCCTCAAGGGTGCGGTCATGGTCATGGCGGACCTGGCCCGGGCGCTGTCCACCCCGGTCACCATGGACTGGATGGCGGTGTCCTCCTACGGGGCGGGCACCCAGTCCTCCGGCGTCGTGCGGATCCTCAAGGACCTCGACACCGACATCAAGGGCAAGCACGTCCTGGTCGTCGAGGACATCATCGACTCCGGGCTGACCCTGTCCTGGCTGATCTCCAACCTCGGCTCCCGCGAGCCCGCCTCCCTGAAGGTGTGCACGCTGCTGCGCAAGCCGGAGGCCGCGAAGGTCGACATCGACGTGGAGTGGGTCGGCTTCGACATCCCCAACGAGTTCGTCGTCGGCTACGGCCTGGACTACGCCGAGAAGTACCGGAATCTTCCGTTCGTCGGTACGCTCGCCCCCCACGTCTACGGCGGCTGAACCCCGAAGGGCTCATGCGCCGTACGTTGATCGGGAACCCCGGCGGTTCCGGAGCCGTTGGAGCGTGCAGACGGGAACGCCAGTCCTCCTGTGCCGCTTCGGGCGACAATGCTGGGGTACCGTCGGAAGAACTGTCTTATCAAACTCACTATGGCAGGAGGGACGGGGCGGCACAGCTCCGTATGGATGGACGTGAAGCGATACTTCCGTGGGCCGGTCATGTGGATCGTGCTGGCCGTCCTTGCCGTGGTCGTGTTGATGAACGTCGTCGGCGAGTCCGGCGGCTACAAGACGGTGGACACGGGCCAGGTCGTCGCCGCGATCAATGACAACAAGGTCCAGCAGGCCAAGCTGACCACCGGTGACGAGCAGACCATCAAGGTCGAGCTCAAGGAAGGTCACAAGATCGAGGGCAGCTCGAAGATCCAGGCGAGCTACATCGGCGACCAGGGCGTGACCATCGCCAACACGCTGCAGGCCAAGTACCAGGACAAGCAGATCCCGAAGGGCTACACGGTCTCGCCGACCAAGCAGAACGCGTTCGTCGGCATCCTGCTCTCCCTTCTGCCTTTCGTCCTCATCGTCGTCGTCTTCCTGTTCCTGATGAATCAGATGCAGGGCGGCGGCTCCCGGGTGATGAACTTCGGCAAGTCCAAGGCCAAGCTCATCACCAAGGACACCCCGAAGACGACGTTCGCGGACGTCGCCGGCGCGGACGAGGCCGTCGAGGAGCTCCAGGAGATCAAGGAGTTCCTGCAGGAGCCGGCCAAGTTCCAGGCCGTCGGTGCGAAGATCCCCAAGGGTGTGCTGCTCTACGGCCCGCCCGGAACCGGCAAGACCCTGCTCGCGCGTGCCGTCGCGGGCGAGGCCGGTGTGCCCTTCTACTCGATCTCCGGTTCCGACTTCGTCGAGATGTTCGTCGGTGTCGGTGCCTCCCGGGTCCGTGACCTGTTCGAGCAGGCCAAGGCGAACGCGCCGGCCATCGTCTTCGTCGACGAGATCGACGCGGTCGGCCGCCACCGCGGTGCCGGCCTCGGCGGCGGTCACGACGAGCGCGAGCAGACGCTGAACCAGCTGCTCGTCGAGATGGACGGGTTCGATGTCAAGGGCGGTGTGATCCTCATCGCCGCGACCAACCGCCCCGACATCCTCGACCCGGCGCTGCTGCGTCCGGGCCGTTTCGACCGGCAGATCGCCGTCGACCGCCCCGACATGCAGGGCCGTCTGGAGATCCTCAAGGTCCACCAGAAGGGCAAGCCGGTCGCGCCCGACGTCGACCTGGCCGCCGTCGCCCGCCGCACCCCCGGCTTCACCGGTGCCGATCTGTCCAATGTGCTGAACGAGGCCGCGCTGCTCACGGCCCGCAGCAACAAGAAGCTGATCGACAACCAGATGCTGGACGAGGCGATCGACCGGGTGGTCGCCGGCCCGCAGAAGCGGACCCGGATCATGTCGGACAAGGAGAAGAAGATCACCGCGTACCACGAGGGCGGTCACGCCCTGGTCGCGGCGGCTCTGCCGAACTCCGACCCGGTCCACAAGATCACGATCCTGTCCCGCGGCCGTGCCCTCGGCTACACGATGGTGCTGCCGGAGGAGGACAAGTACTCGACCACGCGCAACGAGATGCTGGACCAGCTGGCCTACATGCTGGGCGGCCGCGCGGCCGAGGAACTGGTCTTCCACGACCCGACCACGGGCGCGGCGAACGACATCGAGAAGGCCACCGCCACGGCCCGCGCGATGGTGATGCAGTACGGCATGACCGAGCGCCTGGGCGCGATCAAGTTCGGCGGGGACAACACCGAGCCGTTCCTCGGACGTGAGATGGCTCACCAGCGCGACTACTCGGAGGAGGTCGCCGCGCTGGTGGACGAGGAAGTCAAGAAGCTCATCGAGAACGCGCACAACGAGGCCTGGGAGATCCTGGTCGAGAACCGCGACGTCCTCGACAACCTCGTTCTGGCCCTGCTGGAGAAGGAGACCCTGGGCAAGGAGGAGATCGCCGAGATCTTCGCCCCCGTCGTCAAGCGCCCGCCGCGGCCCGCCTGGACCGGCTCCTCCCGCCGTACGCCGTCGACCCGCCCGCCGGTGCTCTCCCCGAAGGAGCTCGCACTGACCAACGGGGCGAACGGCGCGACGCCGACCATCAGCACGGTCAAGAAGTCCACGACCACCGAGCCCGCCCCGGCCACGGAGCAGGCCGCGGAGGACCGTTCGGACAGCTGACGGATCCGCCGCCGGGTTGTAACGGACCCGGAATGTCCGCCGCGTCCCCCAGGTTCTAGCCTGGGGGCGCGGCATTTCGTATATGCGCAGATCAGACACACCAGGAACGAGGCTTCATATGACCGACCCCGTGACGCTGGACGGCGAAGGGACCATCGGCGAGTTCGACGAGAAGCGCGCCGAGAACGCCGTGCGCGAACTCCTCATCGCGGTCGGCGAGGACCCGGACCGCGAGGGGCTGCGGGAGACACCGGCGCGCGTGGCCCGGGCGTACAAGGAGATATTCGCGGGGCTGTGGCAGAAGCCCGAGGACGTCCTGACGACGACGTTCGACCTGGGGCACGACGAGATGGTCCTGGTGAAGGACATCGAGGTCCTGAGTTCCTGCGAGCATCACCTCGTGCCCTTTGTCGGGGTCGCCCATGTGGGCTACATCCCCTCGGTCGACGGAAAGATCACGGGGCTTTCGAAGCTGGCCCGGCTCGTGGACGTCTACGCCCGGCGCCCCCAGGTGCAGGAGCGGCTCACCACGCAGATCGCCGACTCCCTGATGAAGATCCTGGAGCCGCGCGGCGTGATCGTCGTCGTCGAGTGCGAGCACATGTGCATGACGATGCGCGGGGTGCGGAAGCCCGGTGCGAAGACCATCACCTCGGCGGTGCGGGGACAGCTGCGGGACCCGGCCACCCGCAACGAGGCGATGAGCCTGATCATGGCGCGCTGAGCCGCACGCCGAGCCGAGAGGCGGTGACACCCTTCCGGGGCTGTCCCGGGGAGGCCCGCGAAGGCTGCCCCGGCGGCCGGGAGGCCGTCATGCCACCGGTTCGGCTCCGGAAGGGGTGCGGTCGTCGTCGTCCGGGAGCCTGCAGACCCGCTCCAGGAACAGGGCGGCCGCTATGACCGCGATGCCGGCGACGACGGAGAAGCCGGCGTAGACGGCCTGGTCGCGCCGGGCCGGGATGTCGAGGAGCTCCAGCAGGACGACGCAGGTGCCGCCGTACATGCCGGCGACCAGGGCGGCGACCAGGGCGCTGGCCTGGCCGAAGACGACCGCGCGGGCGGCCATCAGGGGGTCGACGCCCTTGGCGTCGGGACGGCGCTCGCGCTGGGCCTTCAGCCGGGAGCGCAGGGAGAGCGCCGTGGCCAGCAGGACCGTGGCGATCAGAGCGAGGACGATGGGGGCGGCCAGGGGAACGCTGGGGAGCGTCCCCACCGAGTTCCACAGCCGGGCGGCCGCCCAGGACAGCACTCCGGCGACGACGAACACGCCGGCCAGCACCCTGATGCGCAGCTCTCTCACGATGTCCTTTCAGCTCCCCCGGACTGTGGTCGGTCGCCTGCCGTGCGCGGACGGTGTGCCGCCCGGACGTGCGGATCCCGTCCGGTGCGTCGTTCCGACCTTAACGATTACTCGGGCAGCCGGAGTTCCAGGTCCTCCCGCGGTTCGACCCCTTCGCGGGTGACCGCGGTCAGCAGGTCGGCCACCGGACCCCGGCCGGGAAGCTGGGCCTGCGGGTCCACATCGTGCCACGGGGCGAGGACGAAGGCGCGCTCATGGGCCCGGGGGTGGGGGAGCGTGAGATGCGGGTCGTCGCAGACGGTGTCGGCGTAGGAGACGATGTCGACGTCGAGGGTGCGCGGCCCCCAGCGTTCGGTGCGGACCCGGTGGAACGCCTCCTCGATGGCCTGGGCGCGCTCCAGGAGGGAGGACGGCGGCAGGGTCGTCTTCAGGACCACCACCGCGTTGAAGTACGACGGCTGGGTGCCGGGCTCGACGCCCCAGGGCTCCGTCTCGTAGACCGGTGAGACGGCCTTGACGCGGACGCCGGGGGTGTCCTCCAGGGCGTCCACGGCCCCCTGGAGGGTCTCCAGGCGGTTGCCGAGGTTGGAGCCGAGCGAGATCACGGCCCGCCGGGGGTTCTGCAGGGTGCTGTCGGCGGCGTCGACTCTCTCGACGACGGAGGCGGGCACCGGCTGGACGGTCGGGTCGCCGTGCCCCTGGGTGAACGGTGCGGTCATGTTCGGCTCCGGGTGATGGTGACGGTCACGTCGTCGAAGGGGACCTGGATCGGTGCGTCCGGCTTGTGCACGCAGACCTCCACCTCCTGCACCCCCTCGTGCTTCAGACAGACCTGGGCGATGCGCTCGGCGAGCGTCTCGATGAGGTTCACCGGCTCGCCCTCCACCACGGCCACGACCTCCTCGGCCAGGACGCCGTAGTGCACGGTCTTCGCCAGATCGTCGTCGGCCGCGGCCGGCCGGGTGTCCAGGCCCAGGACGACGTCCACGAGGAAGGTCTGGCCCTTCTCGCGCTCTTCGGGGAACACCCCGTGGTGTCCGCGGGCCCTCAGGCCGCGCAGCGCGACACGATCCACGCGAATCACTCCTGCAGTCGTCGGTGGCGACCGGCTCCTGCCGCGGGCGGGCGGCCCCCGGTCCCGGACGAATCTACCCGCGGGGACCGACGGCGCCGGGCCGCGGACGGGCCGGGCGAGCCGGATCCGGGAGGTCTTCTCGTGCGTTTTCCCCGGCGACCGGGCCGCTCACCAGGAAGGAACCGGCCCTTTTCCGGAATCAGTTATTCCGGTCACGTTCCGGGGCCGCGCGGCGGGCGGGCGTCCGCTCAGGCGGATGCGTCGTCGTCCGTGTCTCCCCCGCCCGCGCCGTCGCCGGTGTTCCCGGCCAGCACCGGGGAGGCGTGGTGGGACCAGAGCTTCCAGCCGGCAGGAGTGCGCCGGAAGACATTGGTGGCGACGACGATCTGTCCGACCAGAGGGCCGGGCTCGTCGCCGCCGGCGGGGGCGGGACCGCCGCTGAGGATGTTCTCGGTGCAGGTCACCAGGGCGGTGTCGCCGGTGACCGAGATGCGGACGTCGGTGAGGAAGAACTGGATGTAGTCGGTGTTGGCCAGGATCAGCGCGAAGGAGCGCAGGACCTCGCCGCGCCCGGTGAGCACGGGCCAGCCGGGGTGCACACAGGAGACGACACCGGTGCCGGCCGGGTCGTGGTACCTGCTGTCGACGCCCAGGTCGTCGGGGGAGAGCCAGAGCGCGGACAGCTCGTCGAAGTCGCCCCGCTCCAGGGCCTCGTAGAAGGCGGTGTTGGCGGCCTCCACTTCCTCGACGTCGGTGGGGGAGGCGCTCACCGGGTTCCCTCGGGGCAGTGCGGGCCCGGCGTGCGCTCGTCGGCGGTGCGCCGCTGCGCCACCGCGTGGGCCACCCGCACCGCGTCCGCCGTCGCACGGACCTCGTGCACCCGTACGGCCCAGGCGCCGGCGTGCGCGGCGAGCGCGGAGACGGCGGCGGTGGCGGCGTCGCGCTCGCGCGCGGGCGGCGGCGTGCCGTCGGGACCGGCCAGCACCCGGCCGAGGAACCGCTTGCGGGAGGCGGCGACGAGGACCGGATGGCCCAGGCCCTGCAGACGGTCGAGGTGGGCCAGCAGCGTCAGGTCGTGCTCGCTCTCCTTGGAGAAGCCGAGACCGGGGTCGACGACGATGCGGTCGGCGGCGACGCCGGCCTCCAGGACGGCCTCCACACGTGCGCGCAGCTCGTCGACGACCTCGGTGACGACGTCGTCGTACACCCCGCGGACGGTGTCGCCCCGCAGGAAGCCGCGCCAGTGCATCACGACGAACGGGACGCCCGCGTCCGCGACCATCGGGACCATCGCGGGGTCGGCGAGGCCGCCGCTGACGTCGTTGACGAGGACGGCTCCCGCCGCGAGCGCCTGCTCGGCGACGCTGGCGCGCATGGTGTCCACGGAGATCGTGACGCCCTCGGAGGCGAGACCGCGGACGACGGGGATGACACGCCGCAGCTCCTCGGCCTCGTCCACGCGGGTGGCACCGGGACGGGTGGACTCGCCGCCCACGTCGACCAGGTCCGCGCCCTGGGCGACGAGGTCCAGGCCGTGCTTGACGGCGGTGCTCGTGTCGAACCAGCGGCCGCCGTCGGAGAAGGAGTCGGGGGTCACGTTCACGACCCCCATGACCGCGCATCGGTCCCATGCCGGAAGGCCCGCCACACGGCCGCGCCCGCTGTGCTTGCTCATGCCTTCAGCGTAGGCCCCGTGCCCGGCCGCACCACCCGCGACCCGGGTGACGCCCTTCCGCCGGTCCCGGGGCCCGCCCGGCAGCTTTTGCGAGGGGCGCCGGACAGGTCTCGCACGGAGCGCCGGGCAGGTCCCGCAGGGGAGTGGACGCCCGTCCTCGCGGACCCTTGGACGACCGTGCCGGAGCAAGGGCGGAAAGGGCCGGAACTCCCTTGGGGGCACGAAGGTTTCGGTCCGGTCGCCTTTTTGCCGGGCGGCCTGCCGCGGTTGTTTTGTGCGCGGTAAGTTTCTGGCCATGCCACGTGGACGTCACCGCCATTCCCCGCCCTTGCACAGGCTTCTGCCTCCTTCGGCGATCGCCGGCGTCTCGCTCGTCTGCGCCCTGACGCCCTGGGTGGTCACGGACGCGACCGTGCTGCGGACGCTCGCCGCGATCGCCGCGGCGACGGCGGTCACCGGGGCGGTCGTCATGCGCCGCTGGGACCTGCAGGCCGGCCGGCAGGTGGCCGACCTCACGCGGGCGCGTGCGAGCGACGAGTGGCGCTTCGAGGAGCGCATCGCCGAACTCGAGATGGAACTCGAGGAGGCGCGCGAGCTGCGCGGCCGGCTGGAGCAGAAACTGCGGTCCCGGCGTGCGGAGCTGACGGGGCTGCGCAACGAGCACGCGGCACTGCTGCGGCGGTACGCCACGGCGGAGACCGAGCGCGCCAGCGCGCTGGAGGGCCGCCGTCTGCTGGAGATCGAGGCCGCCCCTGAAGTCCCCGCACTGCCCGCCGCGCAGGCGGCCGGCCCGAAGGACGAGCGGGGGACCGGGGACTTCGCCCTGTTCTCCCCGGAGGGCGCCGAGCTGTTCCTGCGGGCCCGGGCGGCGCTGGCGCGGCTCGGCAGCACGGGCGACGCGAAGGACACGGAGGACGCGGCGGACACGGGCGCCCCGGAGGCGGCCGAGGCCGAGGCCACGGTCCACGAGGCCGCGCCGGAGACCGCCGGCGGTGTCGCGCAGGGCCCCGCGGGGGAGGGCGGCCCCGAGGGGCGGCCCGGGACGGCCGGCACGCACGCACCCCTGCCCGCCGCCACGGCCGGAGAGACCCCGGCGGCCCCCGCGGCCGACCCGGCACGGCCGGCCCGGTCCGTGCCGCAGCGGCCCCCCGGGCACTTCACCGTGCCGACCGCGGCGGCCGTCGTACCGCCCGCGCCCGCGCGGCGTCCGGCGGTCGAGGGCGGATTCGACTTCTTCGGCACGAAGAGCAGCAGGAAGGGCCGGAAGGGGACGCCGTCCGCCGGCCTGGACGCCGTCCGGAACGAGGACCCGGCCGACCCGGCCGGACAGGAGGCCCTCACCCTCCACAAGGCGGAGGCCGAGTCCCAGTACAAGCCGGCCATGAGCCGGGTCGTCGACCTGACGGCCCACGACGAGACGGAGTCGATCGAGATGCCGGGGCTGCGCACCGCGGCCTCCTGACCCCGGGTCCTCCAGCGGTCCCTAGGTCATCCAGCGGTCCGGGCGCGCGGTCCGGCGCCCGGTGCGGGACCGTTCCGCCTGGGCCCGCAGCAGCCGTGCCGCCTCCTCGGCGTCCCGCAGACGGGCCGTCACGGTCCTGTTGGCGCCGGTGTCCACATGGACGTCGGCGACGCCCCGTGCGCGTTCCCACGGCCCCTGGGTCAGCCGTACGCTCTGCACCTTGGCGTGGGGCACCAGCGCGAGGCGGCGGCACAGAAGCCCGTGCCGCGTGGCGAACACCGTGCCGGTCACGGCGATCCCGTGCCCGCGCCACCACACCGGCAGACACCAGCGGGCACGCCGCGGCGGACGCGCCAGGGAGGTCTGCGGCGGCACCGCCGTTCCCGGCAGCACCCGTGCGACGACCGACTCGGCGACCTCGCGCGGGGCGACCGGCAGCAGCACGGAGTCGGACGACCCGGCCACGTCCAGCTCCACCCGGACCCAGTCGCGCCGCCGCCACAGCAGCGGCTCCACGAACCGTACGGTCTGCACCCGTCCGGGCGGCACCGTCTCATGGCTGCGGTCCAGCAGCCCCCGGTCGATCCGCAGCCCGTCGGGCGACTCGCTCACCGTCCAGTCGTAGGAGGCGACGAAGCGGCCCGCGCTGCTGGTCACGGCCCCGCCGAGCAGCGGCACCGCGGTCCCCAGCACCGTCCACGGGTTGTGGGTGACCGACCACAGCAGCGGCGGCACGACGGCGGCGGCGAGCAGGGATCCCCAGGTCGCGCCGCTCAGCAGCAGCGAGACGACGATCATGCGCGCGGGGACGCGCACGAGCTCCCGCGCGGGGGCCTCGCCCACCTCGTGCGCCGACTCGGGTGCGAACCCGGCCGCCCGCGCCAGCAGCTCGGCGCGCAGCGCCCGGGCCTCCTCCTCGCCGAGGAAGGCCAGTTCGTCCTTCTCGTCCGTTCCTATGACGTCGAGCCTGAGCTTGGCCACGCCCGCGATGCGGGCGAGCAGCGGCCGGGTGACGTCGATGGCCTGGATCCGCTCCAGCCTGATGTGCGCGGTGCGCCGGAACACCAGGCCGGTGCGGATGCGCAGTTCGGTGTCGGTCACCGCGAAGCGCGTGAACCACCAGGACAGAAAGCCGTAGAGGGCGGCCGCGCACAGGAGCACCGCGGCCCCGGTCAGCAGGGTGGTCGTGGTCAGCCGGGTGAGCTGCCGCTGCGCCCGGTCGGGATCGTGCACGGCCCAGCCCGCGAGCACGGCGAGCGGCGCCCACGCCCGTCTGAACGGGGTCACGGGGTGCAGCCGCCGCTCGATCACGGGCCGTTCGCCGCGGACGGCCCTCCCGTCCTTCTCGTCCGCCACCGCTTCGTTCCCCACCGCTTCGTCCCCCATCGCCGTCACAGCCCCGCCGACCGGGCTTCACCGAGCTCGGTGAGCCGGTCGCGCAGCCGCTCCGCCTCGGCCGGGTCGAGGCCGGGGATGGTCGCGTCGGTCGCGGCGGCGGCCGTGTGCAGCTGCACGGTGGCCAGCCCGAAGCGCCGCTCGACCGGTCCGGAGGTGACCTCGACCAGCTGCATCCGCCCGTACGGCACGACGGTCTCCTCGCGCCACAGCACCCCCCGGCTGATCAGCAGGTCGTCGGCGCGCTCGGCGTACCGCCAGGAGCGCCAGTTGCGCTCCAGCAGGACCCAGCCCCACACCATCAGCGCCAGCGGCAGCAGCGCGAACGCCGACCAGACGGGACCGATCAGCAGTCCCGGCAGCAGTCCCGCGGCCAGGGTGAGCAGCCCCAGCCACACCACCAGCAGCAGCCGTCGCAGCCGCAGCAGGCCGCGCGGCAGCGGGATCCACACCGGTTCGTCCCCGTCCGCCCGTTTCCCGTCCCCGCCGGCCGGCCTTTCGTCCACGCTCCCCGTCTCCATGGGGCAAGCGTACGTAGGGGAGACTGGGTCCATGACTCCTACGACCCAGACCACGGTCGGGATCGGCGGCGCCGCGGAGAGCACCGACATGGTGCTCAACATCGGCCCCCAGCATCCGTCCACGCATGGAGTGCTGCGGCTGAGGCTGGTGCTGGACGGCGAGCGCATCGTGAGCGCGGAGCCGGTGGTCGGCTACATGCACCGCGGCGCGGAGAAGCTGTTCGAGGCGCGGGACTACCGCCAGATCATCATGCTGGCCAACCGCCATGACTGGCTGTCGGCCTTCTCCAACGAGCTGGGGGTGGTCCTGGCCGTGGAGCGGATGCTCGGCATGGAGGTCCCCCCGCGCGCGGTGTGGACACGCACCCTCCTCGCGGAACTCAACCGGGTGCTCAACCACCTGATGTTCCTCGGCTCCTATCCGCTGGAGCTGGGCGGCATCACCCCGGTCTTCCACGCCTTCCGGGAGCGCGAGGTCCTCCAGCACGTCATGGAGGAGGTCTCCGGCGGCCGGATGCACTACATGTTCAACCGGGTCGGCGGACTGAAGGAGGACCTGCCGGCCGGCTGGACCACGCGCGCGCGTGCCGCGGTCGCCGAGGTGCGCTCCCGCATGGACGTCTACGACGACCTGGTGCTCGGCAACGAGATCTTCCGGGGCCGCACCCGGGGCGTGGGCGTCCTCTCGCCGCAGGCCGTGCACGCCTACGGGGTGAGCGGGCCGGTCGCACGGGCCTCGGGCGTCGACTTCGACCTGCGCCGCGACGAGCCGTACCTGGCCTACGGGGAGCTGCAGGACACCCTGAGGGTCGTCACCCGGCAGGAGGGCGACTGCCTGGCCCGCTTCGAGTGCCTGCTGGAGCAGACCCACAACGCGCTCGACCTCGCCGACGCCTGTCTGGACCGGCTGGCCGAGCTGGAGCCGGGCCCGATCAACCAGCGGCTGCCGAAGGTGCTGAGGGCACCCGAGGGGCACACGTACGCATGGACCGAGAACCCGCTCGGCATCAACGGCTACTACCTGGTCAGCAAGGGCGAGAAGACCCCGTACCGGCTGAAGCTGCGCTCGGCCTCGTACAACAACATCCAGGTGCTCACCGAGCTGCTGCCGGGCACGCTGGTGGCGGACATGGTGGCGATCCTGGGGTCAGTGTTCTTCGTGGTCGGGGACATCGACAAATAGGGCCGGCAGGGCCGCCGGCCCGGACAGCCCGACCGGCTGCACCAGCCAGCCGAAGTCGCCGAGCCCGCCGGCCGCGGTGAGCTCGGCCGCCTCCCCGGCGCGCGCCAGGGCACGCACGTACTCCCCGGGGTGCGTGGAGGCGAGCGACAGCGGAGGGCGGGCGCCGCTGACGCCCAGGGCACGCAGGGCGTCGCGCTGGGTGAGCAGCCGGGCCCCCGCGGGGCCGTGCGCGGCGCACGCGTCCAGCGCCACATGGGCCGTGATGTCGCACGACCCGTCCGGCACCGGTGCCGTCTCCCGCCCCTCCCGGAAGCCGGTGAGCGTGCCGAAGGGCGGCCGGGAGGCCGCCGAGTGCGCATAGTCGACGGCGACCGCCAGCCCCCGCTCCACACGGGCGACCGCGGCGGCCCAGGCGGTGTCCCGGGGCAGTCCGATCTCCGCGCGCAGCCCCGGCTCGGCCGGCAGCGGCCACCAGCGCGCCAGCCAGCGCTCCTCCGCCGGCGAGAGCGGTTCCCCGAGCCGTTCGGTGCCGTCCCGCCGGACGAGGACGCGCCGGGGCACGCCCGCACCGTCCACCTCCGCGACGTCCACCGGCACGTTGTCCAGCCACTCGTTGGCGAACAGCAGCCCCGCGATCCTCCGCGGAGGCTCGGACCGCCATGCGATCCGCTCGTCGAGACCGCCGGGCCGGCCGGTGATCTCGACGGCGTGCACCCGGGCGCGCGCGGCCACCTCCGGGGGCAGCGCGGCGAGCACCCCGCCGGCCAGCTCGCCCCGCCCGGCCGCCATGTCCACGAAGTCCAGCGCCACCGGGCGGCCCAGCGCCTCGTCGACCAGGCACAGCAGCCGTGCCACGGCCCGGGCGAACAGCGGCGAGGCGTGCACGGACGTACGGAAGTGCCCGGCCGGCCCCTCCGGCCGCCGGTAGAAGCCGTCCGGCCCGTACAGGGCCTCCTCGGCCGCCGCCCGCCAGCCGCGCCACTCCCGCGCCGGACCGTCCGCCGGGCCGTCCTTTGCGGCGTTCACGGTGCGTTCCTCCATGCTGCCCACCCGGCCAGACTAGGCGCGCGGGCAGGCGCGGCATCCACCTTGGGGAGTACGGGAGCCGTGTGCGGATCGGTCCTCCGGTTGACTCCTGCGACCATCACGCTTTCCTACGCTGGGTGACGTGCAGCGCCTCTACGACTTCTTCCGCCGGCACCCGATGTGGGTCGACAGCTTCTGGGCGCTCGTTCTGCTCGGGATGTCCGGCGTGAACGCGGTGAACGTCAGCGGGGCGCCGGACCACCACGGATCGCTCGGCGAGCTGCTGGCCGTCTCCCTGGTGCTGAGCGCGGTCGTCGCACTGCGCCGCCGGATGCCCGAGAAGATGCTGGTGCTGGCGGCGGCGACCGGTGTGGCGCAGCTGGTCCTGGACATCGAGACGACGGCGGCCGACTTCGCCATGCTGGTGATCATCTACACCGTCGCCGCGAACGGTGCCCGCTGGGCCTCCCGGTTCGCCCTGGCCGGCGGGCTGTGCGCGGCGACCGTCGCGCAGATCCGCTGGCCGGAGCCCGATGTGCCCCCGCTGACCAATGTGGCCATGGCGGTCTTCCTGACGGTGCCGTTCGCGCTCGCCTGGGTGCTCGGCGACTCCATGCGCACCCGCCGCGCCTACTTCGCGCAGCTGGAGGAGCGCGCCGCCCGTCTGGAGAAGGAGCGCGAGGCGCAGGCCAAGATGGCGGTCGCCGCCGAGCGCGCCCGGATCGCGCGCGAGCTGCACGACGTGGTCGCGCACAACGTGTCGGTGATGGTGGTGCAGGCCGACGGCGCCGCCTATGTGCTCGACACCGCGCCCGACCAGGCGAAAAAGGCCCTGGAGACCATCTCCTCCACCGGCCGCCAGGCCCTCGCCGAGATGCGCCGCCTGCTGGGCGTGCTGCGCACCGGCGAGCACCAGGAGAGCGGCGAGTACGTGCCGCAGCCCGGCGCCGACCAGATCGCGGAGCTGGTCGAGCAGTGCCGGGAGTCCGGACTGCCCGTGGACTTCAAGATCGAGGGCAGCCCGCGCCCGCTGCCCCGGGGGGTCGAGCTCACCGCGTACCGCATCGTGCAGGAGGCCCTGACCAACACCCGCAAGCACGGCGGACCGGACGTCAGCGCGAGTGTGCGCCTGGTCTACTTCGACGACGGCCTCGGCCTGCTCGTCGAGGACGACGGCAAGGGTGCCCCGCAGGAGCTCCACAAGGACGGCGGCGCCGACGGCCAGGGCCACGGCCTGATCGGCATGCGCGAGCGCGTCGGCATGGTCGGCGGCACCCTGGACGCGGGCCCGCGCCCCGGGGGAGGCTTCCGCATCAGCGCCCTGCTGCCGCTCAAGCCGACGCAGTGACATGACCGCGCGCCGCACGCCCCCGCCGTCCCCCGCACCGCCC